>CAZQMA010000026.1:0-29618 GCA_964594275.1 uncultured Ruminococcus sp.
AAGCGTCGGATTGTGGTCCCGAAGATCGTGGGTTCGAATCCCATCTCCCACCCCACTTGTAAAAGCCTCTTTTGTTTATGACAAGGGAGGCTTTTTCTTTTATGAAATTGGTTGAAATTACATTTCCATACGACTTCTGTCAAGAGATAAAATAATAAAGCAGCTGTATAAGCCTGAGGACTTTTACAGCTGCTTTGATTTATAGTATTGCAGGACCGCTCAGCGTTGGGTCAAAACCTTCGGAGGGCGTGCCTTTTCGATACTCGATTAAAACATAATTTTTAGGGAGAGCAGTAGGGGAGTAGCCTGTTATATCTTTAAAGATGCGGTTGAAATGCCTTATAGTACCAAAACCCGCAGCGTGTGCTATTTCGGTAATGCTCATTTTACCTTCATTAAGCATGGCAATAGCTTTCTCGGTGCGTATTATATTGAGATAAGAGGAAAAAGAAATTCCTGATACTTTAGTAAAATACTTGGAAAAATACGGTTTGCTGTAGCACATAAAGCGTGCTGCTTCTTCAAAGGTTATATCAGTATAACGCTCATCAATCATGCTGAGCAACTCCTTGTATTTGGTACTGCCGCTTTCGGATGCAGGCACATGCATCTGACATTCGCCGAAAAGCTCAGCAAGAAGACGAATAAGTATACTGTCACAGATTACGCACCGATATGGATTGGATGATTTCTCAGTCTCAAGAAGTTCATTTGTATATGAATGAAACGGAATACTTGTCTTAATCATGGGACATATAGGTAAGTAACCGTCAAAGGTGGCTTCAATTATTTTATGATTGATTTTTATTATAGATATGACATTATCAGAATCAGAATTAATGTTATGTATAGTACCGCTGGCTATGAAAATACACTGGCTTTCTGTAAGATGATAAGTTTCACTGTTTACCGTAACGTCAGCATATCCTTTTTCAGCGAAGATAAGTTCACATTCCACATGCCAATGAGGAAGATTTATAAGGTTTTTATATTTATGTATGGTGTAGTTTCTTCTCTCAGGTAGAGAAGAATTCTCAAATTTGGCTATCATTGGAATCACCTCTTTTTCATTATATCATAAAAGTGAATAGATGTCTATATCATATTAATTACAATCCTGAGTGTCTTACTTAAGAACTCGTATAAAATAGTTGAAAGATTATTCGATGGAAATCTACTGAAAACGGTTTTTTTACAAAAAACTCTTGACAATAAGTTTGCGGTGTGCTATAATTTTATTATAATTAAATAATGTGGTAAAAATAGCAATGACGAAGACGGTTAGTTTTTATCAGTCGCAGAGAGCCGACGGTAGGTGTAAGTCGGTACTGAGAGAAGCAAAAATACCTATCACTTCTGAGCTGGAATCCGAAATGTTGATATAGCAGAGTAGACGTTCCCGTAAGTGCTACGTGACAGCACAGGGCTTGTTAGAGTCGTAAAGTGGCGCAGAGATGCGCAATTTGAGTGGTACCGCGGATAGCAATATTCGTCTCAAGTAAAATTTCGCAGCGAAGCGAAAGTTTGCTTGAGATTTTTTTGTCTTTACTCTATGATATTTTTCCACAAATCTAAATCGCCGAAATGGCGGGAAAGCAGGTTATATTATGGAAACACAGCTGAAAGATGTAGCCGCAAGAATTAAAGAGCTGCGTACAATTGCAGGTCTCAGCGAAAAAGAGATGGCGGCAAAGACAGAAATTTCCGAGGAACAGTACAAAATCCTTGAAGAGGGCGAAACCGACTTTGGTTTTACTTTTATCTATAAGTGCGCACATGTGTTTGGCGTAGAAATCAAGGATCTTCTAGAGGGAAGCAGTCCCAGTCTTACCATGTACACTGTAACACGCAAGGGTGACGGTCTCCCAATTGCAAGAAAGTCATCAGGCTTTTATTACTATGACCTTGCATCCTCTTTCCGTGATAAGATTGCCGAGCCATTCTACGTAAAGATTCCTTATACAGACAGAGACGATATGTATTTTTCTCATCATGAGGGTCAGGAGATGGATATTGTAATAAAGGGCAGACTGCTTATACGTATCAATGACCGTACCGAGGTTCTTGAAGCAGGTGACACCATTTACTATAACAGTGCAGAGCGTCATGGCCTGCGTGCACTGGACGGTGAGGATTGCGAGATTTACGCGATTGTTCTTCGTCCTATGGAAGCTAAATCAAGAAAGCATGATGAGTTCGCAGAAATGCAGGAGTACACCATGCAGAATGACGGCTCTACTGTAGCCGACAACTTCATTGAAACAGAAACCGATGAAAACGGCGTTCTTACTTCTATTTCGTTCAAGAATGAAGATAAATTCAACTTTGCGTATGACTGCGTAGACAGAATTGCAGAAAAGACACCTGACAAGCGTGCCATGCTTTGGGTTTCCAATGAAAAGGAAGAACACACTTTTACCTTTGGCGATATGAAGAAATACTCCAACATGACTGCGAACTATTTTGAGTCACTAGGCATTAAAAAAGGCGACAGAGTCATGCTGGTGTTGAAGCGTCATTATCAGTTCTGGTTTGTAATGCTTGCTCTTCATAAGATTGGTGCAGTTGCTATTCCAGCAACAAATCAGCTGGTTGAGCATGACTTTGAATATCGATTCAAGGCAGCGGGCGTGAGTGCTATTATCTGTACAGCGGATGGTGATGTTTCCGTTCACGCTGAAAATGCAGCCAAGGATTTTCCTGATATGATTAAGGTAATGGTTGGCGGTAAGCGTCCCGGTTGGCACAGATATAGCAGTCAGATGCTTCTCTGTTCCGATGTATACGATCGTAAACCTGATACAGCCTGTGGTGATGACCCTCTGCTTATGCTGTTTACATCGGGTACAACAGGCTATCCCAGCATTGCGGCTCACTCACACAAATATCCTTTGGGTCATTATCCTACTGCCAAGTACTGGCACAATGTAAATCCCAGTGGTCTTCACTTCACAATCTCTGATACCGGATGGGGTAAGGCACTCTGGGGCAAGCTGTATGGTCAGTGGCTCTGTGAAGCGGGCATCTTCACCTATGACTTTGACCGTTTCCATTCTGAGGATATTCTTCCTATGTTTGCAAAGTACAATATAACTACTTTCTGTGCACCGCCTACAATGTACCGCTTCTTTATCAAGGAAGACCTCTCAAAGTACGACCTTTCCTCAATCGAATATGCTACAACAGCTGGTGAAGCTCTCAATCCTGAAGTGTTCCATCAGTTCAAGAAGGCTACAGGGCTCACAATCATGGAAGGTTTCGGTCAGACTGAAACCACTATGGCTATCTCTAACCTTGTTGGTACAACTCCTAAGATTGGTTCTATGGGTAAGGCAAGCCCTCTTTATGACATCTCAATTCTGAGACCCGATGGTACCAAGGCGAAAACGGGTGAAACAGGCGAAATCTGTATCCATACACCAGGAGGCAAGGCACCATGCGGACTTTTCCTGGGTTATTACAACAACAAGGAAAAAACTGATTCAGTATGGCATGATGATTATTACCACACCGGTGACCAGGCTACTATGGACGAGGACGGTTATCTCTGGTATGTTGGACGTATCGACGATGTTATCAAGTCATCCGGCTATCGTATCGGACCCTTTGAAATTGAAAGTGTTATCATGGAACTGCCCTATGTTCTTGAGTGTGCTATCACAGGTGTTCCTGACCCTGTAAGAGGACAGATTGTAAAGGCTACAATTGTTCTTACTAATGGAACGGTACCCTCTGACTTGCTTAAAAAGGAAGTACAAAACTATGTTAAGACACGTACTGCTCCTTACAAGTATCCCAGAGTGGTTGAGTTTGTCGATGAACTTCCTAAGACTATCAGCGGTAAAATCCGCCGTGTAGAAATTCGTGAAACCGACAAGAATAAGGCATAAGTATATTTTCAGAGCTGTCGCAATTATGCGGCAGCTTTTTTGTTTGCGCATAAATAAAAGCTCAGTTATAAAGCCGCCATCTTGATTGTTCGGGCAACGTATGTTGTCGTTTAAGGGAATAAAAATGCAAAAAATATACGCTTAAAAGGTAAAAGTTGGTAAAATTGCTTGATTCATACCCCAAAATATGCTATAATAGTTATATTGAGATTAGTGAAAGGACGATTTCTATGAAAATTTGGAAGCTCATAGCCTGCAGTGTAAGTGCTACGGCAGTGATTTCCCTTTTCGGAGGATGTGACAAGAAAGACCCTTTTGAAGGTGCGGAAATAGGTGAGAACAGCTTTATTATGACGCTCTATCCTGATGTTGCACCTGAGACTTGCTCCAACTTTCAGAAGCTCGTGAATAATGGGTTCTACAACGGACTCACGTTTCACCGTGTGGTTGATGAATTTGTGGCCCAGGGAGGAGACCCTAATGGTGATGGTACGGGCAAAAGCGATGAAGCTGTAAAGGGCGAGTTTGCACAGAACGGTGTAGAGAATAGTTTATCTCATGTAAGAGGAACTGTCTCCATGGCACGTGCTGAGGATTTTGACAGTGCAACCTGCCAGTTTTTTATCTGCTATCAGGATATTGCTTATCTTGATGGTTTATATGCGGCATTCGGCAGTGTTACTGAGGGTATGGAGGTTGTGGACGGATTTCTCGATGTACCGAGAAGCATTGGACGAATGGGCGAAATATCTGTTCCTGATACGCCGATATATATCCAGTATGCAGGGGAGATAGAGCCTGACGAAGCCGGTAATCCAAGAGTACAGTTTATGATTTACATAGATGAGTCCTATGAGGCATCAACGGAGGAAGATATATCTCAGAATACAACCACTATTTCTTCTACATCTACTGATATATCAAGCAGTGTTGTAACAGATATTATTGAAACAACAGCCTCCGTTATAACGGATACAGTTGCTCAGTGATATGATAATGAAAAAAGTGTAAAAGCCCTTGCATTTTTCTGAAATATATGGTATAATATTTTGGATGTGCCGGGATGTGTATATATTTTCCCGTACTGAAAATAAAACTTGAAAGGAATAGAAAACCTATGAAAAAGTATACAAGAATTTTTGCATTTGCAGCGGCTGCTGCAATGATGATGGGCACTTTTGCAGGTTGCTCTGATAAGAAAGATGGAAATGTTGCTGAGGGCGCAGGCGAGGGTGGTACATTTGTAATAACACTCTATCCTGATTATGCTCCTATTACTTGTGAAAACTTTGAAAAGCTAGTAACAGATGGCTTCTATGACGGTCTTACTTTCCACCGTGTCGTTGATGATTTTATGGCTCAGGGCGGCGATCCCAACGGTGACGGCACAGGTGGTAGCAATGAAACAATCAAGGGCGAATTTGCCCAGAACGGTGTGGAAAACAGTCTTTCTCACCAGAGAGGTATTGTATCCATGGCACGTTCTACTATGCCTGATAGTGCATCTAGTCAGTTCTTCATTTGCTATACTGACTGTTCTTTTCTGGACGGCTCTTACGCTGCATTCGGTGAAGTAACACAGGGCATGGAGGTCGTTGACTCTTTCCTGCAGGTAGAAAGAACAATCGGCAGTGACCAAGCTGTCTCTGCTCCCACATCTCCCATCGTAATCTCAAAGGCAGTTATGATTGAAGATGACAAGGATGGTAACCCCAGAGTACAGTTCACAATGGATGATATTCCGGTTGCAGAATAAACATGAGTTTTAAGAAAAAGGCACGCTTCCATAGCGGGAGGTGCCTTTTTGTGTGTATATTTTGTGTGTATATAGAGATATTTAGACGGAGGATAATTATGAGTAAAATCAGTCGTTTTTTTGATAGCATGAAACAGAAGAATGTAGCTTTTATCGGTGTTGGTGTAACAAATACTGACATCATCAGACTATTTCTCACCAAGGGAATAAAGGTTACACTTCTTGACAGAAAAAGCTCTGAACAGTTGGGCAATATATATATAGAGCTTAAAGAAAAAGGCGTTGAGTTCCGTCTGGGAGACAGTTACCTTGACAGTCTTTCCGACTTTGATGTAGTGTTCCGTTCTCCGGGTATGTATTTTGGTCATCCTAAGCTTTCCGAAGCGAGAGCAAACGGCGTTTCTGTAACAACTGAAATGGAGGTTTTTTTTGATCTTTGTCCCTGTAAAATTTACGCCGTAACAGGTTCTGATGGTAAAACAACAACAACCTCCGTTATAGCTGAATTCTTGGCAGCTGAAGGCGTTAATGTACACAAGGGTGGTAATATCGGACGTGCGCTTCTGCCTATTATTGAATCAATAAAGGAAGATGATGCAGCAGTAGTAGAACTTTCCAGTTTTCAGCTTCTTTCCATGAGACAGTCTCCTGATGTAGCTGTCATCACAAATATTGCACCCAATCATCTCGATGTTCACGGCACAATGAAGGAATACATTGATGCAAAGGTAAATCTGATTGCTCACCAGAATGCCTTCTCAAAGACTATTCTTAACCTTGATAATAAACTTACCGATGATTTGTCTCCCATGGTGAGAGGTACATTGGTGAAATTCTCCAGAAACACTGTGCCCGAAAGGGGTGCATTCCTGAGAGATGACGGTATGCTTTGCTACAACGATATGGGGAAGGTAACACCCGTTGTACACATGAATGATATTCGCATACCCGGTATGCATAATGTAGAAAATTATCTTACTGCAATCAGTGCCGTATGGGGCGAGGTATCTCTGGATACAATAGTTAATACCGCTAAAACCTTTGGCGGTGTTGAACATAGAATTGAATTTGTACGTGAACTGGAAGGCGTAAAGTGGTACAACGACAGTATCGCAACAAGTCCTACCCGCGTGCTTGCAGGTCTTAATTCATTTAACCAGAAACTCATTGTAATTATGGGTGGTTATGATAAGAAGATTCCATTTGAACCTATGGCTGAAACCGTATGTGAAAAGGTTAAAGTTATGATTCTTATGGGTGTTACTGCTCCAAAGATTGAGGCGGCAGTAACCTCATGCAGTGCGTATAAAGATGGTGCGCCTGTAATTATTCATGCAGAGTCTATGGAGGATGCTGTAGCCAGGGCAAAGGAGATTGCAGTAAAGGGCGATGTGGTAACACTTTCTCCTGCATGCGCAAGTTTCGACCTCTATCCTAATTTTGAAGTAAGAGGAAATCATTATAAGGGTCTTGTAAAGGAGCTGAAAGAGCAGGCATGAAACTGATTGAAATTCTAAGAAAGCTTTCTGATACTGACGGTGTTTCCGGACGGGAAGAGAACGTAGGTGCTATTGCACTTGGAATGCTGAAAGCCTACTGTACAAATGCCGAGGTTGACAATGCCGGAAATGTAATTGGCAGTATTGAAACAGCTTCCTGCGAGAAGCGCATTCTTCTGGACGCACATATTGATCAGGTTGGCTTTATTGTAACTGCAATAACCGAGGAGGGCTTTATCAAGGTTGGAAATGTAGGCGGGCTTGATATGCGTATTATGCCTGCACAGAATGTTTCTGTCCACGGTACACGTACACTTCCCGGTGTTATTGTTTCCATGCCGCCGCATCTCAGCAGTAGTGAAGAGAAAGTAATGGATGTAACAGATGTGCTTATAGATACCGGTTATTCTAAGGAGGAGCTATCTGAAATGGTATCTCTCGGTGACAGAATCACATTTGATACACCGTTTATGGAACTTCAGGGTGATAGAATTGCAACTCGCTCAATGGATGACCGTTGTGGAGTTGCTGCAATTCTCTATGCTCTTGAGCTTTTAAAGGGCAAAAAACTTCCATGTAATCTCTCCGTACTTTTTTCAGTACAGGAGGAAACAGGGGAGAATGGTGCAGAAATGGCAGGCTACAATATTAATCCGGATATTGCTATTGCAGTTGATGTATCATTTGCTTGTGCACATAATGATGACCCTGTTAAATGCGGTAAAATGAGTGCGGGTGCAATGATTGGCGTATCTCCTACTCTTTCAGAAGTTCTGAGTCAGACACTTATTTCTGTTGCACAGAAAGAAAACATTCCATGGCAGTATGAGATTATGAATGGCACAACAGGCACTAACGCAGACCGCTTCTCAATATGCAGAGGCGGAGCTAAAACCTGTACTGTTTCCATTCCTCTCAGATATATGCACACACCCTCAGAGATTATTTCACTGAGCGATATTGAGAATACGGGCAAGCTTATTGCCGCTTGGATTATGGGAGGCGCAGTATGCTGAAAGAACATCTCAGAAATCTTTGTCTTTTAAACGGTGCATCTGGCAATGAAAAAGCAGTGCGTGATTATATAATAGAGCATGCTGAGCCTTACGCTCACTCTTTAACAGTTGATCCGCTAGGTAGTGTTATCATTGAGAAGAAGGGTGTAAAACCTGCTCCTAAAAAGCTTATGATAAGCGCTCATATGGACGAAGTAGGTCTCATTGTAACCTATGTAAACGATGATGGCACAATGAATGTTCAGCCTGTAGGAGGCGTTGATGCGTCTGTTGTAATCGGACGTCCTGTCGTGGCAGGTGAAGGTGTAAACGGCGTAATCGGTGCTAAACCCATTCATCTTTTGAGTAACGACCAGAGAAAGGCTTTACCTAAATTTTCGGAGCTTTATCTTGACATTGGTGCTGAGAATAAGAACAAGGCAATGAAGTGTCTGAAGCCCGGCTCATATGTTCATTTTATCTCGTCCTATACTGAAATGGGCGGCGGAAAAATACGAAGCAAGGCACTTGATGACCGTATTGGATGTGCCATAATGCTCACACTTTTAGCAGAAAATCTGCCAAATGATGTGACTTTTGCTTTCCTGGTACAGGAAGAGGTAGGCCTCAGAGGTGCTAAAGCGGCAGCTTACACTGTAAATCCTGACGTTGCTATCGTACTTGAGGCTACAACAGCGGCTGATGTAACAGGTGCAGAGGGGGACGAGAAGGTATGCGAACTTGGAAAAGGCCCCGTTGTTTCCTTTATGGACAGAAGCACTATTTACGACAGAGAGCTTTACAACATTGCTTTCTCGGAGTGTGAAAGAATGGGTCTGCCTTGCCAGACTAAAACCAGGATTGCAGGTGGCAACGACAGCGGTGCAATCCATGTAAGCCGTGGCGGAGTAAGAACTCTTGCAATATCTGCACCGTGCAGATATCTTCATTCTCCCTCGTGTGTAGCGGAAATAACCGACATAGAAAATTGCCTCAGACTTACAAGAGCAATGATAGAAAAGGCTGTGCAGATATGATTGTACGTGTTTACGAATTTTCAGAAGAAGAAAGAACCGAACTGAAAAAAAGCTGGCGCGGTAAAAAGCTTCTTGCCTATTTTAAGGCATACGGCGGTGAATATGACTTCTGTCAGTTTTTCAGGCTTGATTATGGCTATGCTATGGGATGGATGTTTCTACTGAACAGCACTCTTGTTATCTGCTCAAACGATGAGATACCAACCAACGAGGTTAAGATGTTCATAGAAATGCATTTGCCCTTTCGTGTAGAGTGTCCTCAGCATATGCTAAACGCAATTTGCATCATTGAAAACTACCAGCAACTCAGGAGAACGCTTTTCTCTTTGAAACCTCTTCCTGTGTCTGAGGGCTTTGATGAGAGTGATGTTGAGTTCAATCCTAAATTATCAGATGTTTATGACATTCTACAGGAAGGATTTCCCAATCTTATTGATTATCCACTGTGGCTTACCGATACATCTCACAGATGCAGGCATGGTGTGAGCCATGTTCTTACATATAAAGACAGTACTACTGTTACCATTGTATTTGATCAGGACAATTCTGTTATGGTAGGACAGGTAGCAACACGCCTTGCAAACCGCGGTAGTGGTTATGCACGTGATTTCTTGAAATGGTTGTCTGCATGGCTTGGTGGTATGGGTAAAGAAGCTGTACTCTATGCACTTGATGTACGTAGAAGCTTTTATCTCCAAATTGGATTTGAAGAGGTAGAGACAGAGTATGTTCTAGAACGAGTTGACGTTCAGAAGGAAGATATAGAAAAAGGAGCATTACAATAAAAATGAATATAAACGAATTTTTTAATATAGATGAAAGATTAATTGACCTTGCAGAGAAGGCAGAGTTGGATTCACAGGTTGATTTTAAAAGCATCGAGGAAACCGCTGCGTATAACGGAGCTAAGGTGCTTGCAGCTTTCCAGAAAAACCGCGTAACTGAAACTTGCTTCTATGGCAGCACAGGCTATGGCTACGGTGACCAGGGCAGAGATGTTCTTGATAGGGTTTTTGCCGATGTTTTCGGAACGGAGGACGCACTGGTGCGTCACAACTTTGTATCAGGAACACATGCGCTTACCGTTGCTCTTTTCGGTATTCTTAGAACAGGAGATCTTATAGTCTCCGTAACAGGCAAGCCATATGATACACTTGACGAGGTATTGGGTTTGACTGGAGAGCCGGGTGGTGGTTCACTGATGGACTATGGTGTAAAGTATGATCAAGTTGATTTGCTCCCAGATGGCACACCTGACTATGATGCAATCGAAAAAGGTGTTAAAGGCGCAAAAATTGCCTATATACAGCGTTCCAGAGGTTATTCACTTAGACCTGCATATACCATGGAGCAGATGCGTAAAATGACAGAGGCTATTCATCGTGGTAATCCGGATGCAATTATCATGGTTGACAATTGCTATGGTGAGTTCGTTGAGGATACAGAGCCTACACAGAATGGCGCAGATATTATCATTGGCTCGCTCATTAAGAATGCAGGCGGCGGTATTGCACGAACAGGCGGTTACATTGCAGGCAAGACAAAGTATGTGGAGCTTTGTGCCTACAGGCTTACTTGCGTTGGTATGGGTAAAGAGGTTGGCTGCACTCTTGATATGAACAGAGAAATGTTTCTCGGATTTTTCCATGCACCTGACTGCGTTGCTAATGCCCTTAAAACATCAGTTTTTGCAACAGCTCTTTTCAGCAGACTGGGTTTTGAATGTTCACCGAAGCTTGGCGATAAGCGTGGTGACATAGTTGAGGCTATCTGTCTTGGCAATGAAAAGAATCTTATCGCATTTTGCCAGGGTATCCAGACAGGCTCACCGATTGATGCCCATGTTGTACCTGAACCTTGGGATATGCCCGGTTACACAAGCCAGGTTATCATGGCAGCAGGCGCGTTTACTATGGGCGCATCCATTGAACTTTCCGCTGATGCTCCGCTTCGGGAACCTTTTGCTGTTTGGATGCAAGGCGGTGTTACTTATACAAGTGGTAAGATAGGCGTACTTCTTGCAGCTCAGAAAATGCTTGAACAGGGACTTATCTCTTTGTAATAAAGCTGTATACAAGTTGAATGACGATCAAAAACAGTATATCATGTAGTGATTAATCATATAGAGCAGGAGGAGAAATGTGATATGCATTATATTATTGCAATCGTAATGGTTGGGATTTTTATTGCTGTAGTTATGATATTAGCATGGAAAGAAAAAAAGGAAATTGATGCACTGGTTTCAAAATTATCAGAGGAGCAAAAACATCTGTTAACGACTGCGGATGTGGTTTTTGTTAAAGACACCGTATGGATTCAAAAAGCGATGGTGGCGAATATAAAAGAAAAGAGAAATAAAACAGAGGTAAGATTATTATGGTTTAATATGGTAATAAATAATAATACCTATAATACAATGCGTATTGCAGATGCCAAAATAACAAAAGTAGAACAGGAAGAACATAATTTGAAATACGGAGATTATGTGCAGATGTATCTTGATGCTAAAAAATCTGAAGTAAAAATAATTTGGAACTAAGACATTGCATAGTATGATAAATAGAACAAGATTATTACAAAAAGGATACAATCCGGTAATTAATGGTTTCATTCTGTAAAATCAGTTGACAGAATCGTTTTGGCGTGGTAAAATAAAAAGTATTGAAAAAGTATGAGCCTGTTTGAACTCTACTTGAATATCAACGAATGGAGGTACAACTTTGGGAGAAAACAAATTATGCTTTGGCTGTATGATGAAGACAGAATACATGGACGGCATTTGTCAGCGCTGTGGCTATAATGAAAACGTTCCTGTAAATGCAACATTTCTTCGTCCCGGTGTCGAGCTTAATAAAAGATATGTAGTAGGTACAGCCCTTTCTATGAACGGCGAAGGAATTACATATATAGCACTTGATTGCTCAGTAGGATGCCGGGTGCTTGTAAGAGAATATATGCCCCTGAATTTCTGTGTTCGTGCCGAAAATTCTCCTGTTATCTGTGTAAATTCTTCTAAGCTTCCTCAGTATAAGGTACTTATGGAAGAGTATGCGGATCTTAATAAATCACTTGCTCATATACGTGAGCAGGTGCAGGTGAACAGAGTTATAGATATTTTCTCTGAAAACAATACAATGTATGTTGTCTACGAATATGTGGATGGTATGCGTTTTGTGGATTTCCTGAAGGAAAATGCCGGTGAGCTCAGCTGGGGACAGCTTTCAAGTATGCTTCCTGGCTTTTTGACAACTCTAAGTATACTTCACAGCAACGGCGTAATTCACCGTGCAATCAGTCCTGAAACAATATATGTTACAAAAAACTGCGAACTTAAACTCACCGATTTCTCAATTGCAGCTGTACGTACAGTAGATACAGAAATTGACTGCGAGATTTTTAGCGGTTATGCTGCACCTGAGCAGTATTCAGCAAGTAATCGTCAGGGTACATGGACTGATGTATATGCAGTCTGTGCAGTTCTTTATCGCGTACTTACCGGTAGTATGCCCACTAGTGCAATAAGCCGTATGGAGAACGATAATCTTATCGCACCTTGCCTCCTGAATCCAAATATTTCACGAAACGTTTCTGACGTAATTATGAAAGGTCTTAATCTTGTAAGCACTGACCGCATACAGACTATCAAGGAGCTTTCAATTCAGCTTTTAAATGAACGTTCATTTTCAGCAGGTGCAGGCTATGTCACCAGAGCAAATAGTACTCAGAAAGAGAATGAGCCTGTTGATTACCAGAAAACCGCTATGTATAACCGCAATGATTACTATAATCAGCAGAATGATTATGAGGATTACAGTCAACAGGAATATACAGATGACTACTCATATGATGGTTATGGCAACGAAAGTTATCAGAGAAGCACATATAATGAGCCTCAGACCAGTGCTATTGATAAGGTAAAGGTTCCGTTGATAATAGGTATGCTGCTTCTTGTTGTACTTCTTATAGGTGTGTACTTTATGTTTTCTCGCGGCAACAGCGGTAACGAGCTTCCGTCAGTGCCAAAAACTACTACTGTTACAACAGTTGAGCAAACCTCGGAAAACACTACGCCTGAGGGCGATGGTATCATGCCTAGCCTAATAGGTAAGAACTTTGAGACTCAGTATGAAAGATACAGTACCTGGATTAAGTTCAACGTTGAAGAAGTTTTTGATGATGAATACGAGGCTGGTACTATTGTGGGACAGGACATTGCTGAGGGTGAGTATTTTGATACTTCAAAGCCTGTTACTATCTACGTAAGCAAGGGACCTTCAAAGATTAACCTGCCCGAATTCAAGTCTGTGTATGTAGGCGATTATGTGGATATGCTAGATAAATTGGGCGTTGTCTATAAGCTTGAGCCTGATACCACCGATTCCTGTGCAGCAAATACTGTATCTAAATTGAGTATTGACATTAAAGATAAGTATGACCTTAAGGTTCACCCTGAGATTATTGTTTACTATGCTGTAGCTCCCGTTACTACAACAGAAACAACTACTGTAACTACCACAACCACTACAGCTGTTCCAGCGACTCTGCCTCCGACGGAGCCACCCACTGAAGCTCCGGCTGTAACCGAAGCACCGGTGATTGATCCTAATGCTGGTTTAGTTTAATAGAATAAATAAAGAGACTGCCGTTATCTATGAATGATACGGCAGTTTTTTGCTTAATTATCTTAAACAAATGTGCTAATTGACTTAAAAAAACACAAAGTCGAATATTCCGAGAAAAAATATATAAAAACAGTTGACAAAAGAGGAAAAATATGGTATTATATAAACAAGGAAAGAGAGATACCTCAAAGGTATAAATTCAAGGAGTTTCCGTGATTTGCTTTTCAAGGTTTAAGACAATGTCTTTTGAACAAGCAACAACAATCAGACTGGAGGTTGAGGTCCGATGGCATGTGATGAAACACAGTACATATGTTGTCTGGATTGGTAAGAGATTGGTGACGAAGTCGGTGAGTAAGGGCTGTTGAAAGAAACAGCGGACCACATATAAGTAATAAAAATTCGTACTAATGAAACCGATTCGACGGGTGTAACTGTAAAAATCAAGCGTTATATCATAGACAGCATAGGAGAACGTAATTCGGAGTGATGACGATTCCGAATCTTCGGCAAAAGCCTTTATATATATGCTAGAGTCTAATAACGAAATTCAAGGTCGATTTTCATGTACTGTTCCTAAGAAACTACAGTACAAAAATCAATGAAAGGGTGATAATCCGATGACATCTTTCATGATTTTTTCGGATTGGAATTGCACTCGGTGAACGATTAATGGTGAGTGAGGACTATCGAATGACAGTGAGTGCCACTGATGAAGTAATGATTTCGAGCTGGTTGCATCTAATCTGAATGCAACTGACAAAACCAAATATTTGAAATAGGTATAAAATTTATTTTACGTATAAATAATTAATGAAAAGGTGGTTCCAATGACATAACCGTTTAAAATAGAATTTATCGGATAGACGGTGATTCATGTGTATGCTTTAATCTTTTATATCAGAGAATAAACCGAAAAGGTGAGACCAATGGCTTAACCATTTTGATACGATATGCTTTGTCTCTTGTGAGAAAGACGTGATGGATATGAAAACGCATATTACTAAGAGACTATTTAATCCCTGATAGCAAGGAGTGAGTCTCATCGAAATTAAAGGGGAAGAATGAAAGTTCTTCCAATTATAAAACGGGCAAAATTGAATATTGAATTATAGCTGCCGTGTCTGTGTGATGCGGCAGTTTCATTTTGATAATAAAAAGGCTGCCACATTTTGTAGCAGCCTTAATTATTTTGATTATGTTTCATCAGTCTGTGTAAACTGACTTTCATGACGTGTAAAAAAGTCAGTACGTGGAGGTAGAAACTTCAGCTGATGATTTTCGCCTGTGAAGTAGGTGAGAGGCTCAAAGATAGTATCCCATGACCAAATTCTTTCGTCAACACGGAGATATTCACGGAGCTTTTCAGTGCCGATAGGAGCCATAGGGTGAAGCAGTATGGCTGTAGTACGAATCATGTGAAATAGGTTTGCAAGCACCTGAGAAAGCTCTTCCTTACTCATTTCATCCGGCTTCAAAGCCTTAGCCATATATTTGCTGGCATTTCTGATATAGCTGTCAAGTACATAAGTACATTGATGGAAAGCAAACTTAGACATATGTCTTTCATATTCAAGGATTGCTTTCTTAGCGTCAGCCATAACATTTTCTTCAGGCTGAGCAGAGGGCAGAATGCCGTCCAGTTCTTTTTGAGTTGTATAGAAAGCAGTACGAATCATACGATTGTAAACATTTGAAAGAAGGAGACCATCCTTTACAACAGGATCTGCATCTTCTGGCTTTGCATCGGGATTGTAGGGCTTAGGCATGAAGCTTACAGAACGCTGTCCAAGACCCAGACCCAACCAGTGCATACGCAGCTGTTCAGGGGTGTAGTGGTCAAGGAGATCATCAGCCATTGGAGGTTTTATTGCGCCTGAACTAGAAGCCTTTTTGTCGAGAAAGAGGATGTGGTGGTTTGCAACGATAACAGGCATCTGAAGCTCGCCGTCTGCGGGATTTGCAGTTTTTTCAGTTGAATTCTGTTGAGCCATCCACATTGCAGGCTCTGCAATGCCGTAGAAGTAAATATTGTCCTGTCCGATGAACTGGTAAACTGTAGCGTCCTTGCTGCACCAGTAATTCTTCCATTCATCATCTGATTTACCCTGCTGTTCAAGATAAGTCTTAGTGAAAGAAATTGGTGCCCAGAGAGATTCAGGCCACACCCAGACAGTCAGACCCTTTGAATCTTCAAATTCGGGAGCGGGTACACCCCATTCAATGTTGCCGGTCAGGCGGAAAGGAACGAGCGTCTTACCTGTACGATAGCGAATCTGATTCTGAGTAAGAATTTTGCAAGACTCGTCACAGTCAGAAAGAGTTGTAAATTCAATAGTGAATGAAGGCTTCTTCTTTTCTTCGAGATAGGTATGCTTCGGCATACTATCTTTAAGTTCAAGATATTTCTCCTCAAATTCGCGTTTAACATATATAACAGGTGGCTTTAAAAATTCGGAAATAGTCTTATGCACAACAGGACGTATATCCTTGCGCTTCATCATTTCCGCCACCCATTCTTTAAGGAGACCTTCGTAGTCACGAAGTTTGAAATACCAGTTAGTAACCGGCTTCATAGTAGGCTTTTCACCTGTGAGCGTGCTGACAGGATTAAGCAGATTCTCAGGCATATACTGGTGACCAAGATCACATTCGTCAGCATAGCCTTTTTCTGAAGTACATCCTTCGACAGGACATTTACCGATAACCTGTCTGCCATTTAGAAATACTCCTGCCTTTTCATCAAAGAACTGCATCGTTGTAATCTTTTCAAGCTGGCCTTTATCATAGAGAGAGTTTAGAAATTCCTGAGTATACTCGGCATGAACGTCTTTAGCACGGTCAAGACCGGATGCAGCGAAAAGATTTGGGGAGATAGCATAGGACTTGAGCGTAGCCTTCTGTTTCTCGTGATTTCTGCGAACAAAATCAACCAGAGTGCCTTTGAATTCGCCTTTAGCTTCCTTCTGTCTCCAGCTTTCAGCGATAGGGGAACCGTAGCAGTCGGTACCGCTTACGAATATAACATTTTCCTCTCCGATTCTGTCACGGAGAAAACGTGCATAGGTATCAGCAAATACAAGCATACCACCAACATGACCAAAGTGTAGTTCCTTGTTTCCGTAAGGCATACCACCTGTTACAACAGCACGCTTGGGAAATACCGGACGAGGAATCTCGAAATTCTTATTCATTTTACCATCTTTATTTTTTGACATAATGTCCGCTCCTTTAAAAAAAGTGATTAACTAAATTATTATACCACATTCTTACAGTAAATGCAAGTGCTATGAATTAATTTTAATCTATCATCAAAAATGATTTTCACTAAAAGAGAGGGCTATTATGGTAAAAAAGGTGAAGAAAGTATAAAGGATGATATTTTAGACTTGACAACAGAAATTAAAGTGCTATAATATATAAGGTTTGTAATTTTCGGGGATATGCTGTCATATTTTCTCCGAAGCCCTCTACGGGAAATTACAGCTGCCGTAAAGGCAAAAATTAAACCTTAGGGATGAAGGGAGTTAATATTTATGACAGTAGCATCAATAGTTGCAATAATTATATTTGTTGCAATGTTTCTCTTGGTAATCACAGAGAAAATCGAAAAGCACATAACAACACTATGCTGCGGCGCACTTACGCTGATTTTTGTATTTGGCGTATGTTTGAGAGATTTAGGAGCAATTTGGGATACAATCGCTCTTGAATCGATTATCCAACCTGAGTTCTGGCGAGCTACGGGCGAAGGCTCTGAATCAGGTGGCATTGATTGGTCCACTATTCTTTTCCTTGCCGGCATGATGGTAATGGTTGAGGGTATGGCAAGAGTTGGCTTCTTCCGCTGGCTTTGTATGCTCATTGCAAAGCTTGTAAAGTATAAGACAATTCCGATTTTTGTTGCATTCATGTGTATGTCTTTTGTACTGGCAATGTTTATTGACAGTATTACAGTTATTCTGTTCCTGGCATCTATCACAATTGAACTTGCACGTCTGCTTAAATTTAAACCTGTTCCAATGATTCTTGCGGAAATCTTCTGTGCTAATCTTGGTGGTTCTGCTACAATGTGCGGCGACCCGCCTAACATCATCATTGGTACACAGCTTGGTTATACATTTACTGACTTTATCACAAATACAGGTGTCATTGCACTGATTTCCTTTGTATTTGTTCTTGTATATTTCTTTATTGTCATGCGTAAAGATCTAAAGGGCAATGCTTCTCCCGAAGATTTTGCGAACATGCCTACACCGGCAAGTGCGATTACCGATAAGCCTGGTTTTATCATTAATACAATCATATTCCTTGCAGCTGTAGTACTTCTGGTAACCCACAGCACAACACATCTTACAGTAGCATTTATCGGTGTTACGGTTGCACTTGTATCTTTGATTGCATCTGGTAAGCACGCTTTTGAAATACTTAAGAAAGTTGATTACAAAACACTGCTCTTCTTTGCAGGTCTGTTTGTAGTAATCTGTGGTCTGGAAGAAACAGGCGTACTTAAGGTGATTGCTGACTTTATTCAGAAGATAAGCGGTGGTAATGCTTACCTTATGGTTGGAATTATCATCTGGCTGTCTGCTGTTGCAAGTGCATTTATTGACAATATTCCTTTTGCAGCGACTATGGTGCCTGTTATCAAGTCACTTTCTCTTACAGCAGGTGTAAACTTGGATGTTCTTGCATGGTCTCTGGCAATGGGTACAGATGTTGGAGGCAGTGCAACGCCTATCGGTGCATCTGCAAACGTTGTTGGTACAGCGGCTGCTGCCAAGGCAGGTCATCCCATTGGTTGGGGTGAGTACTGTAAGAAGATGGTACCTGCTACACTGATTGTTCTTGTTGTAGCTACTGTTTATATTTGTACAGTATATCTTTGATTATAGAATTATTAAATGAATGGAGAGTGAAATTATGAGTAAACAGATGATTATTTCCATTAGTCGTGAATACGGCAGTGGCGGTCATGAAATTGGTAGAAAGCTTGCAGCACGCTTGGGCATATCTTTCTATGACAGAAATATGCTTGATGAAATTGCTATGGTATTGGAAACAGACGCAGAAAAGCTGAAAAAATATGATGAAAAGCGTCGTATTCCGATTATCCGCAGAACTGTAAGAGGCTATTCCAATTCACCTGAGGATGTAGTAGCTGAGTTTCAGTTTGAGTATATTCGTAAAAAAGCTGCTTCCGGTGAATCTTTCGTAGTTGTCGGACGTTGTTCAGAGCATATTCTCAAAGAATACGAGGGCCTTATTTCAATTTTTGTTTTGGGCGATGAAAAAGTCAAGAGTCAGCGAGTTCAGGAGCATCGTAATGTAAGTGAGAGCGAGGCAAAGAGCATTATGGCTCGTCACGACAGAACTCGTAAGTACTTCCACAACTATAACTGTCCAAACAAATGGGGCGATTCCAGAAGTTACGAGCTTTCCGTCAATTCCAGTAAGCTTGGAATCGAAAAAACAATTGACCTACTGGTTGACTACATCAACATCCGTACTGGTAATGAAAAGTAATTGATATGCTGCCGCAGCCATGAGCTGCGGCACTTTTTATTCAGAGAAATAAGTCGGTTTCTGAGCTTTGTTCCTTTAGGTTAAAAAAGATACTGAGAAATATGAGAACGTCCCTGTGTACTATACACAGGGACGTTCTTCGTGTATTTATTTCCACTCTACAAAGCCATAACTTTCAAGTACCTGAAAGAATTTAGCAAGTCTTTCGTAGGTTGGCTTTGCTTCATCACCAAAATGTTCTTCCATAGGTTCACCAAAGTCAGCGATTCTTTTTTCACCATCTATAAGCAGCCATAAAAAGCTACCTATTTTATCAAGATGAATATGGGAAATCTTTGGCTTTTTAAGAAGCACCTGAGTGATTCTTTTCATAATACCTTTATTTTCAATATCCAGTGTCACAAAGTCTTTTTCATCCTGTGACCATACAAGCCATGCTGGCGTTACCGGTATCTTTTCAAGGTAGTTTTCATCCGGTTGATTTTTTTTACTTTTCATCAGCATTCTTTTTTACTTTATCTTTCTTCCAGATAGTAAATTTAAGGAGTGTGAAAATGATAATACCAAATACAACAATGCTACCGATACTTGAAACAACAGGAGACAAATTTAATATGCCGGAAATATCAATTACATCACCAACGCCGAAGATAGCAAGAATAGCAAGAAGGATACCGATAAGACCCTCACCGGCAATCATACCGGAACAGAAAAGTATGCCGTCGCTGATAGTATTCTTCTTTTTTTCCTCATCACCCTTCATCTTCATCTTTTCAAATACCTGACGGATAATGCCACCAACTAGAATGCAGGCGTTTAGCTGAACAGGAAGATAAACACCGATCGCAAAGGGAAGAACAGGGATACCGATAATTTCAACCAGAACAGCAATAAACGCACCAGTGAATACAAGACCCCAGGGAAGGTCAGCACTCATAACACCTTCAATAATCATTTTCATGAGAGTAGCCTGAGGAGCAGCAAGTTCATCAGAACCGAAGCCCCATGCGCTGTCCAGAAGATAAAGTGTACCACCAATAGCAAGAGCGGCTGCTACAACGCCGATAATCTCACCAATTTGCTGCTTTTTAGGAGTAGAGCCAAGCAGATAACCTGTTTTCAGGTCCTGAGATGTATCACCTGCAATAGCAGCAACGATACAAATAACAGAACCAATAGCAATAGCCGCTGAGTAGCCTTCAGCACCCTCAGCACCGGTGAATTTAAGAATGATAGTTGCAATCAGCAGAGTTGCAATAGCCATACCGGAAACGGGATTGTTGCTGCTTCCTACAAGACCAACCATACGGGATGATACAGCTGCAAAGAAGAAACCGAATACAACAATAACAAAGGCACCGATAAGGTTTACAGGAATAGCAGGTATCAGCCATATAGCTAAAGTAAGGATAACAATACCGATAAGAATAAACTTCATATTGATATCCTTAGCTGTTCTTTCAGTGGAAACAGCACCACCATTGCCCATGCTTTTTACAGCATCTTTAAAGGTACGGACAATAAGAGGAAGTGATTTAATTAGGCTTATAATACCGCCGGCAGCCAACGCACCTGCGCCGATGTAACGAATGTAAGTGCTCCATATACCGCTTGCTCCATCAGCTGCAAAGATTTCACCAATAGGAACATCACCGGGATACATTACAGTATCATTACCGAACATAACGATAAGAGGAATGAGTACTAGCCAACTAAGTACGCCTCCAGCAAACATATAGGAAGAAATACGGAAGCCACAGATATAGCCAACGCTCATTACAGCAGGATAAATCTGAGTACCGATTTCACCTGCAAAATTCTTTACCCTGAAAGAAACTTCGCCGGGAACGAGCTTCAGACCATCAATAATAAATTTGAATGCAGCTGCAAATCCCATACCTGCAAATACAGTGGAAGCACTTGAACCGCCGTTTTCACCAGCGAGAAGAACTTCTGCACAAGCTGTACCCTCGGGATAGGGAAGCACACCATGCTCTTTAACAATAAGAGCATTACGCAAGGGTACCATAAAGAAAACACCCAGTAGACCGCCTATTAGAGCGATAAGAGTGATTTCGATAATGCTGGGCTTTTCCATTACACCCTCGGATGCCCATAGGAATAATGCAGGAAGAGTAAAGATAGCGCCTGCTGCAAGTGATTCACCTGCAGAACCTGCTGTCTGTACCATATTACTTTCGAGAATGGAGTTTTTCTTCATGATAACACGAATAACACCCATAGCAATTACTGCTGCCGGAATAGACGCTGAAACTGTCATACCGACTCTCAGACCAAGATAAGCATTAGCCGCGCCGAATACAACAGCGAGAATAATGCCCATCACAATGGAGGTTACCGTAAGTTCAGGCGTAATTTTTGACGCAGGAACATACGGCTTGAATTCTGTTTTATTATCCATTAGCTTCTCCTTCTGCCTTAAAGGCTAAATTTTTTAGTGGAAATAACAATAATATAATTATATCACATTTCTAAGCGTCGATTCAAGTCGTCAGGAGACATATTTCATACATTTTTAGTACATACATGTAACTGAAATGTAATTATAATATTTAGATTTAACAAAAAGAAAAGCGGGAGCAGATAACTCCCGCTTGAACTTAAAAAAATCAATCCCAATAATCAACGTCATGAGGGAGTCCGATGCTTTCCGCATGAAATACTGGGGTTTCACCATTTTTACGTTGCTTGTCGTAATCATTAAGAGCGCGAATAGCATACTTGCTCAAAATCATAATAACAGGAACATTGATGATAGTCATAGCACCCATGGTTACATCAGCAATATTCCAGAGAAGATCTGAACTGAGCATAGCACCAAGCAGTGCAACGAGAGCCGCAACAGCGTGGTATATTGTCATGAACTTCTTACCGGGGACACGTTTCATAAGATGAAAAATGCACTGGTCAACATAATAGACATTACCGATGAGAGTAGTAAAAGCAAATAGTATCATTGCAATTGTAATAAATA
The DNA here is from genome assembly GCA_964594275.1 of uncultured Ruminococcus sp. Classification (GTDB taxonomy): domain Bacteria; phylum Bacillota; class Clostridia; order Oscillospirales; family Ruminococcaceae; genus Ruminococcus_C. Next base: position 22,321 of record CAZQMA010000026.1, read on the forward strand.
TAGGACCAAAGTTTCCAAATACAGTTTTAAGTGATTCCTGAACATAGAGTGCGCCTGAAAGTTCAGCAGCAGGTTCAACTCCTGAACACATACACATAAATGCAGTTGCAGAGCATACGAGAATAGTGTCAATGAACACGGAAAGAACCTGTACAAGCCCCTGTTTTACAGGGTGCGAAACCTCTGCGGAAGCGGATGCGTTAGGTGCGGAACCAACGCCTGCCTCATTACTGAAAAGCCCTCTCTTTATACCATACATTACACACGAACCGCTGAATCCGCCGAAAATAGCTTCAAAATCAAATGCATTGCTAAATATCTTGCCGAAAACAGTGGGCAGGGAAGTAATGTTGAGCACAATAACAATAAGTGAAACAAGAATATATGCAACACCCATAACAGGAACAAGGAAACTTGTAAACTTAATAATGCGTTTACCGCCGCCTATCAGACAGTATCCAACAACAATAGCCAGAATGAGACCAATAATCAGAGGTGACCACTTTTCATCGTAGAAGCTATAGGCTGAAAACGTTGACTGAAGATTGAACGATGCCAGCATATTGAAACCAAAGCCGTATGTAAGAATAAGCAGGAGGGAAAAGATAGCAGCCAGTGGTCTGCATTTAAGTGCTGTTTCGATGTAATATGCGGGGCCGCCGTAGCTTCCATCTGGACCACGTCTTTTATAAATCTGTGCAAGGGTACTTTCAATAAGTGCCGATGCAGCACCAAATAGAGCAATAATCCACATCCAGAAAACAGAGCCAAAACCACCTGTACAAATGGCAACGGAAACTCCAACAATATTACCGGTTCCTACTCGTGAAGCGGTGGAAACCATCAGTGCTTGAAATGATGAAACACCATTACCGTCAGCAGGCTTTTCCGTGACAGCACGTATCTGCTGACCGAAAAGTCTGAACTGTGCAAACTTTGTACGTACAGTAAAAAAGATACCTGCTCCTATAAGCAGAATTATCAGAATATAGCCATATAAAGCGTCGTTTATAGTGGTAATTATCTGATTGAGAATATTTGATAAATTATCGAACATAGCAAATCTCCTTTGTTGTTGTAAAAATATATGGAAATTATACTAAAAACTCGCTAAAAAGTCAATGAATAGGATATGACTTAATTATCAAACCTTATTATGAATCAGTACCGATAAAAATATTTCGGATTTATATATTGACTAATTCCGGTATGTGTGATATTATTTTAACATAGGAATAGATATATTCAAATTTGATTACAGTGAGGTACAGGTATGATAGAAATTAAAGCATACAGAGGACATATCAGAAACTGGGAAGTACTTTCAATGGAGCTTGGCATTAATACACATTCTCTTACAAGAGAAGAGCGTGAAGCACAGATTCTTGTAAAAGCATATGAGACCTGGGGCTGTGATATGGCTAATCACATGCATGGTATGTTTTCATTTGCTCTTTATGATACAGAAGAGGGTAAACTTGTCTGCATCCGTGACCAGTTTGGCACAAAGCCCTTTTATTATTATATAACAGCTGACGGCAATCTTCTTTATGGTACAATGATTCGTGATATTCTTGACAAACCAGGTTTCGTAAAAGAGCTTAACAAGGATGCTCTCCAGGTATATATGAGTCTTACCTATCCTGCGGGAGAAGAAACCTTTTTCAAGGGCATTATGAAGCTTATGCCCGGTAGATATCTTGAGTGGAAGAATGGAGAGCTTAAAATTACACGTTACTGGAAGCCGGAATTCAGACCTGATACTACTAAGGATCTTGAATACTGGGCTGATGAAATCCACGAAACCTTAAAAATCATGATGCAGGAAGTAAAAACTCCTGATGAAACCGCAAATTCCTTTCTTTCAGGTGGTGTCGATTCATCATATGTTCTGGCAATGTCTGACGTAAAGATGACTAATTCCTGCGGTTATGATGACGAGCGTTTTGACGAATCCGGTCTTGCAAAGCAAACCGCAGACATCTTAGGCAGAGAGAATACAAGATGCTGTATTACTCCTGAGGCGTATTTTGAAGCAGTACCCTATGTAATGTATAATATGGAACAGCCTCTTGGTGATGCATCTGCCGTAGCCTTTGCTATAGGATGTAGAGAAACCGCAAAGCAGACAAAACTCTGCTATTCGGGTGAAGGCTCTGACGAACTTTTCGGCGGCTACAACATGTACCGAAATGCTGAGCGTTATGGTGATAACCTGAAAACATTCTATGTAAGCAATACCTACATCATGAAGGAAGAAGAAAAGCAGCGTATTCTTAAATACTACAATCCCGAAGTTCTTCCTATCAATCTTGCAAAGGACATTTACGCTGAAAACGAGGGCCTTGATCCTCTGAGCAAGATGTCCGATGTAGATATTCAGATATGGCTTGAGGGAGACATCTACCTGAACGTTGATAAGATGAGTGAAGCGGCAGGTCTGGAAATACGTATGCCTCTTACCGATACACGTATTTTCGACATTGCCTCACGTATGCCCTCTGAATTCAAGATTAATGCAGAGCAGAACAAGGTTGCTCTTCGTACAGCGGCAGCAAGAGTTCTCCCCGAGGAGATTGCTTTCCGTAAGAAGCTTGGTTTCATCGTTCCAATACGTATCTGGCTAGCAGATGATCACTATAACCAGGATGTTCAGCGTCTCTTGAAGAGTGATATTGCAGCAAAGTTCTTCAATCTTGACGAGATAAACACTATCTTTGAAGAATATATCGGCGGTAATTCAGATAACTGGCGTAAAATCTGGACAATATATAGCTTCCTTGTTTGGTATGAAGAATACTTTGTAAAGAGATAAAATAACTGGCAGTGCTTTAAATAGCACTGCCAGTTATTTTTAGAATATATCCTTTTTGCTTTTAATATGACGACGAATCAGTACGAATCCAACTGTTGCCATACAGAGAATCAGGAATACAGGCATAATCCATCTGTTCACAGCTTCGTCTTCGGCAGATTTCATCTCAGTCCATAAGTCTTGCATATGTTCATTGGCCTCATCGGAAAGATTTACAAATACATCCGTTCTATTAGCGATAAGCTCTTCATCAGGGTAAGAAACAGGGTTATTCTGTATCTCTTCATCCAACATTTCAAATGCTGCTGAGTGAGGCGTAGAGTAGCAGATGTAATCAATATTGGCATAAGCAATATCTGGCTCACACATGAAATTGATATACATTTCAGCAGCTTCTTTCTGCTTTGCTCCTGTCGGAATACACATTGCATCTACAAAGAGGTTTGTACCACTCTTCGGAACAACGAAATTGAGACAGTCGTTGTCTGCCATAATGGTAAGCGCGTCACCTGCGTAGTATGGAGCAATTAGAGCATCGCCGGCAGCCATTTTATCGAAGATTTCATCCATAACGTATGCCTGAACAAACTGCTTCTGATCTTTCAGCTTATCTGCTGCATCTGCAAGCTCTTCAGGTTTTTCAGTATTCAATGAATACCCTAGCATGATTTCGGCAATCGCAAAGGCATCACGGGGATTATCAAACATGAGTATCTGGTCTGTGTAGGTTTTATTCCAGAGAATATCCCAGTCAATGTCTTCCTCATCAATATCAACCATGGTTTCATCATAGATAATACCAATAGTACCCCATGTATAAGGGACTGAGTAAGCATTTTCAGGGTCATACGCCATATTGCGGAACTTGTCCATGATATAACTAAAATTAGGAATGTTATCGAAGTTAAGCTCCTGAATCATATCCTCTTTAATCATTTTGCTTATCATATAGTCAGAGGGGATTATAATATCATAAGTTGCGCCGCCGCCTTTGAGTTTAGCATAAAGCTCCTCATTAGTAGCAAAGTTTGTATAGTTAACCTTGATACCTGTAAGTTTTTCAAATTCACCGTTTACGTCAAGTGTACCCTCATCTGCACCTGTGGAAATATACTCACCCCAGTTGTAGACATTGATTGAGATTCCGTCTTCCTTGAATCTGGTGTAGTACTCAGGATCAGAAACGGTAAGAGTTTGCTGGTATGTCTCTTTCTCGTTTTCAACCTCAGCCTTCTGAGATGAAGAACATCCACCGAGAATAGTCATGCAGGAGAGAGCAAGCATACATATTGAAAAGATTCTCTTTTTCATCAGCGATTCCTCCCGTATAATCCATTTTTCTTAGCCTGCTTATTCTCAATTATATTTTTTATAATGAGAATAATTACAACTGCAACAAAAATAAGTGTAGACAGAGCATTGATTTCAGGGGATATTTTTCTTCTTGTCATTGAATAGATAGTAATAGGAAGTGTCTGAGAAGTAGAACCTGTGGTAAAGTAGCTGATTACGAAGTCGTCCAGGGAATAAGTAAACGCCATGAGAAAGCCGCTGATTACACCGGGCATAATCTCAGGCAGGATAACTTTTCTGAATGCCTGTAATGGGCTACATCCAAGATCCTGTGCTGCTTCAAAGAGGTTGGGATCCATCATTTTGAATTTTGGCATGATGTTAAGAATTACATATGGTACATCAAAAGTGATATGAGCAATCAAAAGAGTTACAAAGCCGAATTCCAGATTCATTCTCGCAGCAAAGAATACGAAAAGTAGCATCAGTGATACACCGGTTACGATTTCAGGATTGATGATAGGCATATTGGTTACGTTCATGACAACAGCCTTAGGAATCTTCTTCATACTGTTTATACCGATGGCAGCTAATGTACCAAGAATAGTGGAAACAATGCTTGCTAGAACAGCGATAATAATGGTATTTACAAGAGATGACATAATTATGTCATTATTGAAGAGCCTTGCATACCAGTCGAGTGTAAATCCACTGAACACGGAACGGCTTTTGGTCTCATTAAATGAGAAAACAATCAGCACAAAAATTGGCACATAGAGAAACATAAGAATAAGTGCCACATAAGCCTTGCTTAATTTTTTCATCTGCGTACCTCCTTATATAAGTACCTGGTCATCAGGACTAAACTGATTCATAACCGTCATGATAACGAGAATAATCGCCATGAGTACCAATGATATAGCTGCACCCAGATGTGGATTATAGGAATTTCCAAGAAACTGCATTTCAATAAGGTCACCGATAAGAAGATTTGAACCACCGCCCAACATACGAGAAATAATAAATGTAGAAATAGCCGGTACAAAAACCATAGTAATGCCGGACATAATACCGGGAACACTGAGTGGTACAATAACTCTAAACAAGACATTTGCATGATTGCAGCCAAGATCGTTTGCAGCCTCAATAACACTCTTGTCGATTTTCTCCATTACAGAGTAGAGCGGCAAAATCATAAAAGGCAGGTAGTTGTAAACCATACCGAGTACAACTGCGCCTGAAGTGTTAATGAGCTTCAGCGGTCCTATACCAACCATTTCAAGGAGATTATTGATAATACCATTGTTGCCGAGAAGCGTCATCCATGCGTAGGTTCTCAGTAGGAAGTTCATCCACATAGGAAGCATGACCAGCATGAGCATTGTGCCCTGTTTATGCTTTTCCATGCGTGAAAGAATAAATGCCAATGGATAGGCAAGCACCAGACATATAGCAGTTGCAATAAGAGCAAGCCAGATTGAACGTACAAATATATTGGCGTACTGTCCGACTTCAGAGATGTGCTCGATAGTAAGAGAACCGTCCTCGGTTGTAAAAGCGAAGAAAGCAATCATAACAATAGGTACAAGAATGAAAATAACCATCCACACCAGGTAAGGAAGAGAAAGAACTTTAAGTTTGTGCATATCTTATTCCTCCACCTTTTTCATAATATGGATGTCGAATGGATCAAAGTCCATACCAATCATTGCGCCCACAGGTTCAGCCTTAGTAGAGTGAATAATCCACTTATGGTCAACGCCATCAACTACCATTTCATAGTGTACGCCTTTGAATACAACTGATTCAACAATTCCTGTAAGCTTTGCTTTGTCAGCAGGAATAACTTTTATATCTTCAGGACGGATAACCACGTCAACAGTCTCATTGGAACTAAAGCCCTTATCTACACATTTGAAACGTTTGCCTGTAAACTCAACAACACAATCCTCAGGCATACAACCGTTGATAATATTACTTTCACCGATAAAGTCAGCAACAAAAGCATTGATTGGCTCATTATAGATATTTGTAGGTGAGCCAATCTGCTGAATGACGCCATCTTTCATAACAACAACGGTATCGGACATAGTAAGAGCCTCTTCCTGGTCGTGAGTTACATATACAAAAGTAAGCTCCAGTGCCTGCTGAATTTTACGAAGTTCGGTCTGCATTTCCTTACGGAGTTTTAGATCGAGTGCGCCTAGTGGCTCATCAAGCAGAAGTACCTTAGGATGGTTTACAAGCGCACGGGCAATGGCAACACGCTGCTGCTGACCACCGGAAAGACGGTTTACAGAACGTTTTTCGTAGCCACGAAGGTTTACAAGTTCTAACATTTCACCGACTCTGCGAACTATTTCCTTTTCAGGAAGCTTCTTTGTACGCAGTCCAAAAGCGATATTTTCATAGACATTCAGATGGGGGAAAAGCGCATATCGCTGAAATACAGTATTCACATTTCGTTTATGAGGCGGCACACCATTAATGCGCTTACCATCAAAGAAAACGTCACCGCTAGTAGGTTCTAAAAATCCGCCAATAATTCTAAGAGTGGTGGTTTTGCCGCATCCTGATGGACCAAGCAATGTTACAAATTCCTTGTCTTTAATATCAAGGCTGATATTCTTAAGGATTCTTTCTCCGTCCTCAAATTCAACAACAAGGTTTTTCAGGCTTACAATATTCTCCATTGCACAAATTCCTCTCAAATAAAGATACCGCTTTAGCGGCTGTATACAAATTCAATGAAATAAAGAATTTCCATTTAATTATAATGTATATATCTTAAAATGTCAATAAGCGTGAGTAAATTCCAAATAAACATTTTTCTTGATTATGTTCTGCATTTTTTTACAACGTTCGCTGCTGTAGTATATAGTATAAATTAAAAATATTATGATTTTATTAAAAAGCATGGTACAGATTAATATTGTGCTATATTACATTAGAATAATACGATATAAATTAATTTACTTACGAAAACATATAAACATTATCTGTTGTCATAGGACACAACAATGCTATTAAGGACTTTGCAAATAATGCCAATAAATCCCTTGACAAATTATTCTGAATGTGGTATAATGTTGAAGTTGATTTGGTTTGCATTTTGTAAAACGTCACAATAACTTAATGCCGCTGTGGTGGAATAGGCAGACACAAGGGACTTAAAATCCCTCGGTAGCGA
>CAZQMA010000027.1:0-1358 GCA_964594275.1 uncultured Ruminococcus sp.
CACGTATCTTCGGACCGGTAGCAAGAGAGCTTCGTGAAAAGGATTACATGAAGATTCTGTCTCTCGCTCCGGAAGTACTTTAATCGGAGGTATCGGTATAATGAGTAATGTTCACGTAAAAACCGGTGACACCGTCGTTCTGCTGACAGGCAAGGACGTATACAAGTATAAGGATGTAAACGACAAGTCCAAGGGTCAGCTGACCGGTAAGGTTGTAGCTGTAAGCCCTAAGGAAGGTAAGGTAATCGTTGAAGGTTTCAACAAGATTACTAAGCACGTAAAGCCCACAAGAATGGGACAGGTTGGCGGAATCGTTGAAACTGAGGGTGCAATCTATGCATCTAAGGTTCAGCTGGTATGCCCCAAGTGCGGTAAGGCAACAAGAATTGGTCATATCGTAGAAGACGGCAAGAAGCTGCGTGTCTGCAAGAAGTGCGGCAAATCATTTGAGTAAAGGAGAAACGAAATGTCTACGTTAAAGGATTTTTATAACAGCACCGTTGCTCCTGCAATGATGAAGAAGTTCGGCTATGAGAACGTTATGCAGATTCCTAAGCTCGACAAGGTAGTTATCAACGTAGGTGCCGGCGAAGCAAAGGAAAACGCAAAGGTAATCGACGCTATCATGACAGATCTGGCTGCAATCACAGGTCAGAAGCCTGTAGTATGTAAGGCAAAGAAGTCCGTTGCTAACTTCAAGCTGCGTGAGGGCATGCCTATCGGTGTAAAGGTAACACTGAGAGGCGAGAAGATGTACGAATTCGTATACAAGCTGTTTAATGTAAGCTTCCCGCGTGTTCGTGACTTCAGAGGTATCAATGCTAACTCCTTCGATGGCAGAGGCAACTACTCTACCGGTATCAAGGAACAGCTGATTTTCCCGGAAATCGAATATGATAAGATTGACAAGGTAAGAGGTATGGATATCAACTTCATCACCACTGCCAATACCGATGAAGAAGCAAAGGAACTGCTGACACTGCTCGGCGCTCCGTTCGCAAAGTAATCAGGGGAGGAACAATCAAATGGCAAAAATGGCAATGAAATTAAAGCAGCAGAAGACTCCCAAATTCTCTACAAGAGCTTACACAAGATGCAAGATCTGTGGAAGACCCCACTCTTATCTGAGAAAGTATGGCATCTGCCGTGTATGCTTCAGAGAGCTTGCACATGATGGTAAGATTCCGGGTGTTAAGAAGGCTAGCTGGTAAAAAGTTACGAAAACGAAAAGGAGGTCATAGGCATGCAGATTACTGATACAATCGCAGACATTCTGACAAGAATTCGTAATGCGAGTTCCGCAAAGCACGCTACTGTTGACGTTCCTGCTTCTAACGTGAAGAAGGCAATCACACAGA
>CAZQMA010000027.1:1368-13021 GCA_964594275.1 uncultured Ruminococcus sp.
TGATGAAGGTTACATCAAGGGCTTCAATGTGATTGAGGACGGCAAGCAGGGCATTATAAAAATCACACTTAAGTACGGTGAAAACAGAACACCTGTTATCACTGGACTTCGCAGAGTATCCAAGCCCGGTCTGCGTATCTACGCAAGCTGTGCAGATATGCCGAAGGTAAGAAAGGGTCTCGGTATTGCAATCGTTTCCACTTCCAAGGGCATCATGACTGATAAGAAGGCACGTCAGCTGAATGTTGGCGGCGAAATCTTAGCATACGTTTGGTAAGGAGGACAGGGAATTATGTCAAGAATAGGTAAGAAGCCGATCAGCGTCCCTGCCGGTGTTACAGTAACAAACGAAAACAACGTAGTAACAGTAAAAGGTCCTAAGGGTGAGCTGACAAATAAGTTCAACGATGCAATGACAATCGAGATTGCAGAGGGTGTTGTAACTGTTTCCCGTCCTTCCGACGAAAAGGAACACAGAGCACTCCACGGTCTGACAAGAACTCTCATCGCAAACATGATTGAGGGCGTATCCAATGGTTACAGCAAGACACTGATTATCGAAGGTGTTGGTTACAGAGCAGCTAAGAAGGGCAGCGACGTAACACTGAACCTGGGTTACTCACATCCTGTAGTTTTCTCTGATACAGCAGATGTACAGCTGGAAGTACCTCAGCCCAATACAATTATCGTAAAGGGTATCGACAAGCAGATGGTTGGTCAGGTAGCAGCTGAGATCCGCGAAATGCGTGAGCCTGAGCCTTATAAGGGCAAGGGTATCCACTATGATGGAGAGCATATCATCCGCAAGGAAGGTAAGACCGGTAAGGGCAAGAAGTAATTGAAAGGAGATCATTGCTATGATTAAAAAAGCAGACAGCAATAAGGCCAGAGCAAAAAGACACGCAAGAGTTCGTGCGAAGATTTCCGGTACTCCTGAATGTCCCCGCCTGAATGTTTTCCGTTCCGCAAAGCACATTTACGCACAGCTGATCGATGACGTAAACGGTGTAACACTGGCATCCGCTTCTTCAATGGATAAGGAATTTGAAGGTGTAGGCGGCAATACAGAGGCTGCACGCAAGGTAGGTCAGATGATCGCAAAGCGTGCTCTTGATAAGGAAATCAAGGATGTTGTATTCGACAGAGGTGGTTATCTTTATCACGGAAGAGTAAAGGAACTGGCAGAGGGTGCTCGTGAGGGCGGTCTGAATTTCTAATAGAGGAGGCATTACTTTGGCTAAAATTGATCCGAACAGCATGGAACTGATCGAAAAGGTTGTTTCCATCAATAGAGTATCAAAGACTGTAAAGGGCGGCCGTATTATGAAGTTCGCTGCACTCGTAGTAGTAGGCGACGGTAATGGCACCGTTGGTTTCGGTCTGGGTAAGTCCGGCGAAGTACCGGACGCAATCCGTAAGGGCATCGAAGATGCAAAGAAGAACCTTATCAAGGTTCCGCTGAAGGGTACAACAATCCCTCATGAGATTGTTGGTAAGTTTGGTGCAGGTGCAGTACTGATGAAGCCCGCTGCTCCCGGTACCGGTGTTATCGCAGGTGGTCCTGTCCGTGCGGTAATCGAAGTAGCAGGCATCAAGGATATCAGAACAAAGTCCCTGCGTTCCAACAATCCCTGCAACGTAGTACGTGCTACAATCAATGGACTGGCATCCTGTACAACAGCTGCAGAGGTTGCTGAAAAGAGAGGCAAGTCTGTTAAAGAGATTTTGAATTAAGGAGGGCGCAGAAATGGCAAAGAAAATCACGCTCGTAAAGAGCCTTATCGGCAGAAAGCAGGATCAGATTGCTACTGCAAACACTCTGGGACTGAAGAAGATCGGTGATACAACCGTTCAGCCCGATAATGCAGCTACCCTCGGTAAGATCAAGAAGATTTCTCACCTCGTTGAGATTGAAGAAGCATAAGCAAGGAGGTGCACAGAATGAAACTTCACGAATTATCACCTGCAGAAGGTTCAACAAAGGAAGTCAAGAGAATCGGTAGAGGTCACGGTTCAGGTAACGGCAAGACTGCTGGTAAGGGCCATAAGGGTCAGAATGCCAGAAGTGGCGGCGGTGTAAGAATCGGCTTTGAAGGTGGCCAGATGCCTATGACAAGACGTATTCCTAAGAGAGGTTTTAAAAACATCTTCGCTGCGGAGTATGCAACTGTAAATGTATCTGCACTCAATGTTTTTGAAGAAGGCACAGTTGTTGACGCAGAACTGCTGAAGGCAGCCGGTCTTGTAAAGAAGGTTTGCGATGGCGTTAAGATTCTGGGCGACGGCGAACTGAATACAAAGCTGACCGTAAAGGCTGCGAAGTTCACAAAGAGCGCAGTTGAAAAAATTGAAAAGGCTGGCGGAAAAGCAGAGGTGATGTAATGTGTTTAAGACTCTGAGAGATGCTTGGATGATCAAGGACATCCGTAAGAAGCTTTTGTACACATTCTTCATGATTCTGGTTTTCAGACTGGGTTGTGCTCTGGTAGTACCGTTCCTGGATACAGACGTTGTAGCATCATGGATGGCTGATAACGCTACAGGCGGTAACTTCCTCGAGTACCTCAACATTATCACAGGCGGTGCGCTGTCACAGTCAACGGTGTTCTCACTTTCAATTACACCGTACATCAACGCATCCATCATCATGCAGCTGCTGACCTATGCACTTCCTCCCCTTGAGCGTCTCCGCGATGAGGGTGAAGAGGGACAGAAGAAGCTGAACAAGATTACCGCTGCTGTAGCAATGGTGATCGCTGCATTTATGTCATTTGCATACTATCTTACACTGAAGAACGGTATGGGTGCTGTTGTCAGTGGTGACAGCAAATTTGAAGACGTATTCATCGGTGCTGTTATTGTAATGAGCTTCATCGCAGGCACATCAATAGTAGTATGGATGGGTAACAGAATTAACGATAAGGGTATCGGCAACGGTATCTCCATGATACTCTTTGCAGGTATTCTTGCAAGATTCCCCGAAATGGCAGGCACACTGGTGTCTCTGACATCCAATGAGCCTAATCCCTATCTGTTTGTATCTATCGCAGTAGTAATTCTTTTCATTGCGATTATCACTTTTGTTGTTCTGATGAACAATGCTGAAAGACGCATTCCGATTCAGTATCCGAAGCGCGTTGTTGGCAGAAAGCAGTACGGTGGTCAGTCCACTCATATCCCTGTAAAGGTAATGATGAGTGGTGTTATGCCCATTATCTTCGCAATGTCCTTTATGTCTCTCCCCAGCACAATTGAGCTGTTCAAGCCCAAGTATGATGTTCCGGAAGGCTTTTGGCAGAATTTCTACAATGGCTTCATTAACTTCTTTAGCATGCGTTCATGGAGCTATGCGCTTATCTACTTCATTCTGATTATTGCATTCAACTTCTTCTATGTTTCAATGCAGTACAATCCGATTGAAATTGCAAACAACCTTCGTCAGAACAATGGTGGCATCCCCGGCATTCGTCCCGGCAAGCCCACATCTGACTATATTCAGCGTGTACTGAATAAGATCACTCTCGTTGGTGCATTCTTCTTAGGTATCATCGCAATCTTCCCTATATTCATGACAATGTGGGATCAGAACCTGGGCTCACTGGCTATGGGCGGTACAACAGTACTCATCGTAGTAAGCGTTGCTCTGGAAACAGCTCGTACACTGGAGTCTGAAATGATGATGCGTCATCACAAGGGCTTCCTGGAATAATCGCAAGGAGGCATATTTATGAACCTGATTCTTTTAGGTGCACCCGGTGCCGGTAAGGGCACACAGGCAGAGGTTATTTCTGAGGCACTGTCCATTCCGCAGATTTCCACCGGCAATATGCTGCGTGAGGCTGTAAAGAACGGTACCGAATATGGTCTGAAGGCAAAGGCTGCTATGGAAGCAGGCGCACTGGTTTCCGACGAAATCGTAATCGGTATTCTGAAGGACAGAATCGCACAGGATGACTGTGCAAAGGGATTCATTCTTGATGGTTTCCCCAGAACAGTTCCTCAGGCTGAGGCACTGGACGCTATGGGCGTACAGATTGACAAGGTACTGGAGATTTTCGTTCCTGATGAAACAATCAAGGAGCGTGTATCCGGTCGTCGCGTATGCGAGGGCTGCGGTGCAAGCTATCACATTATGTTTAAGCCCAGCAAGACTGAAGGCACTTGCGACAAGTGTGGCGCTGCAACAATCATTCGTAAGGATGACAAGCCGGAAGTAGTACTGGATCGTCTGGCAACATATCATGCACAGACTGAACCTCTCAAGGATTACTATGCAAAGCAGGGTAAACTTGATACTGTTATCGGTCAGGAGGAAGTGGCTGACACAACCAAGCTGACTCTGGCTGCAGTAGGCGCTAAGTAATGAGTATTACAATTAAATCTAAAACCGATCTGGCGAAAATGCGTGAGGCAGGAAGAATTGCTGCCCGTGCATTGGAACTGGCAGGCAAGTCTATTAAACCAGGTATGACAACGTTCCAGCTCGATAAAATCATTCACGATTTTATCGTTAGCTGCGGAGCGGTACCAACATTTCTGGGATACGGCGGCTTTCCCGCCAGTGCGTGTATTTCAATCAACGAGGAAGTTATCCATGGAATACCAAGTAAGAAGAAAATCATTCGCGAGGGCGATATCGTAAGTGTTGACGTAGGAGCTACCTATGACGGCTTTGTAGGTGACAATGCGAGAACCTTTGGCGTTGGTGAGATTTCTTCTGAAGCACAGGCACTCCTGGACGTAACCGAAGCTAGTCTCTACGCTGCAATAGAGGCCGCACAGCCCGGTGCAAGGCTGGGTGATGTATGTCACGCAGTTGAAGCATACTGCACAGAGCGCGGCTATGGCATAGTAAGAAATTACTGCGGACACGGAATCGGTCGCGAGATGCACGAGGATCCGGAGGTTCCGAATTACGGAAAGCCCGGACACGGCATAAGACTTATGCCGGGCATGACATTCTGCATCGAACCAATGATCAATCAGAAGGGCGATGGTGTGAAAGTTCTGAAGGACGGATGGACGGTAGTAACTGCCAACGGAAGTCTCTCGGCACATTTTGAGCATCAGATTGCCATTACAAAGGACGGTCCCGTAATAATGACTAACGTATAAGGAGGTCTTATGGAACCGCTGATAGGTCTGATAGTATATGCAGCAGCCGGAAGGGACAAGGGCAGGTATTTTGCGGTAGTCGGTGAAGAGGGAACGAGAGTTCTTATCGCCGACGGCAAAAGCCGCAAGCTCCATAGCCCCAAGAAGAAGAATATCATTCATCTTCGCCTGACCGGTCAAAAAGCAGAGCTTGAAGGGTTAACGGATAAAAAGCTCCGTCAGCTCCTCAAAGCATTCACAGAACAAAACCCATAACAGGGGAGGTTATCAAAGTTGTCTAAGGAAGATATGATCGAAGTAGAGGGCATAGTTCAGGAAGCACTTCCTAACGCTATGTTCAGAGTAGAGCTTCAGAACAAGCATACCATTCTTGCGCATATATCCGGTAAGTTGCGTCAGAATTATATACGCATCGTACCCGGCGACAAGGTAACAGTGGAAATGTCACCCTATGACTTGACAAAGGGCAGAATCACCTGGAGAGCCAAGTAAGCCAGAAAAGGTATAAATAAGCATAAGGGATGCTAAAGTCATCCAAAGGTAAATGGACAGTCTGTAAGGAGGTAAATCCAATGAAAGTTAGACCTTCCGTAAAGCCTATTTGCGAAAAGTGCAAAGTAATTAAGCGTAAGGGCAAGGTAATGATTATCTGCGAAAATCCTAAGCATAAGCAGCGTCAGGGTTAATTTGCAGAACTTTAAAAATGGAGGTGCGATTTAATAATGGCAAGAATAGCAGGTGTTGACCTTCCGAAGAATAAGCGTGTTGAAATCGGTCTGACCTATATTTATGGTATCGGTAACAGCACAGCAACAAAGATTCTGGCAGATACAGGTGTAAATCCTGATGTCAGAGTAAAGGATCTGTCGGAAGAAGACGTAGCAAAGCTGCGTGACTATATCGACAAGAACTGCGTCGTTGAAGGTGACCTTCGCAGAAACGTAGCTCTGGATATCAAGAGACTGGTAGAAATCGGTTGCTACAGAGGCGTGCGTCATCGTAAGGGTCTCCCCGTAAGAGGTCAGCGTACCAAGACAAACGCAAGAACTCGTAAGGGTCCGGCAAAGACAATCGCTAACAAGAAGAAGTAAGGGAGGTTTTCCGTTTTGGCACAGCAGAAGGGTAAGAAAGTTGCAATCAGAAGACGCAGAGAGCGTAAGAACATTGAAAACGGCGCTGTACACATTCAGTCCACTTTCAACAATACTATTGTAACAATTACAGATACACAGGGTAATGCAATCAGCTGGGCAAGCGCAGGTGGCCTGGGCTTCCGTGGCTCCAGAAAGTCTACCCCGTTTGCAGCACAGACAGCAGCTGAGACAGCAGCTAAGGCAGCTATGGAGCATGGTCTGAAGTCTGTAGAAGTATATGTAAAGGGTCCGGGTGCAGGTCGTGAAGCAGCAATTCGTGCACTGCAGACAGTTGGTCTCGAAGTAAAGATGATCAAGGATGTAACACCGATCCCGCACAATGGATGCCGTCCGCCTAAGAGACGTCGTGTCTAATCAGAGGAGGTAAAGTAAAATGGCAGTAAGCAGAGAACCTATCCTGAAGAGATGCAGATATCTGGGTATCAGCCCAATGGTAATGGGTATCTCCAAGGAATCTAACAGAAATCCCGGCGCAAATAACCGTAAGAAGGTTTCTGAATACGGTATGCAGCTGAAGGAAAAGCAGAAGCTGAAGTTCATCTACGGCGTAGGCGAGAAGCAGTTCTATCACTACTTCGAGCTGGCTGAAAAGATGCCAGGTAAGGCTGGTGACAACCTGGTAACATGCCTGGAAACAAGACTTGACAGTGTAGTATTCCGTCTGGGTCTGGCACTGACACGTCGTGAAGCAAGACAGCTGGTAACACACAAGCACTTCACAGTAAACGGTGTTCGTATCGACATTCCTTCCTACAGAGTAAAGGTTGGCGATGTAATTGAACTGCACGAGAGCAGTAAGACAAGTGCAAAGTTTAAGGAAGTTGTTGAGCAGACAGCAGATCGTACCGTTCCTATGTGGCTGGAAGCAAATAAGGAAGCTTTCTCCGCAAAGGTGACCCGTCTCCCGAATCCCGAGGATCTGGACTACGAGGTAGCAGCACATCTGATCGTCGAGCTGTACTCCAAGTAATAGCTAATTACTTGGCAAAGACAAAGAAACAAAGACTTAAGCGATTGCGCAATAGGAGGGTGCTTTTATGCTGGAAAAAATTAAAAAGCCGGAGCTGGATACCATCGAGCTTCGCAGCGACGGCAAGTATGGTAAATTCGTTTTAGCACCGCTGGAACGCGGCTACGGTATCACCCTTGGCAACAGTCTCAGACGTGTGCTGCTCTCCTCACTGCCTGGTGTAGCTGTAACATCAGTAAAGATAGACGGCGTACATCATGAACTGACCACTATTCCGGGTGTAAAGGAAGATGTAACAGAAATCATCCTGAGTCTGAAGGGTCTTACCGCAAAGCTTTACGGTGAAGGACCGAAAACGGTCTGCATTGAAGCCGAAGGTGAATGCGAGGTAACAGCAGAAGATATCAAGACCGATTCCGAGGTTACAATTCTTGATCCCGGTATGCACATTGCAACTCTCAGCGAGGGCGCAAAGCTCTACATGGAGATTGTAATTGACCGTGGCAGAGGCTATGTTTCCTCGGAGCGCAATAAGCAGATGATGAATTCATCAATAGATGTGATCGCAGTTGACAGTATTTATACTCCTGTATTAAAGGTCAACTACCAGGTAGAGGATACTCGACTTGGTCAGGTAACAGACTATGACAAGCTCATCATGGAAGTATGGACCGATGGAACCATCTCCGCAAAGGAAGCTCTGTCACAGGCAGCCAATCTCCTCAACGAGCATCTGAAGCTGTTCATCGATCTTTGCGATGAAGTAAGCATTGCAGAGGTGCTGGTGGATCAGGATGAAAAGGGCAAGGAAAAGATCCTTGAGATGACCATTGAGGAACTTGACTTATCAGTGCGCTCATTTAACTGCTTAAAGCGTGCCGGAATCAACACCGTTGATGACTTGATCAACAAGTCTGAAGAAGAAATGATGAAGGTACGTAATCTCGGAAAGAAATCCTTTGATGAGGTAAGAGAGAAGCTCCAGTCATTGGGCTTTGATCTGTCATCCGAGGAAGACTGAGAATAACAACCTATTAGAATGAAGTGACGCCTTCGGGCAGTCCCCAACGATAAAAAGGAGTGAATAACGATGCCGGGAACCAGAAAACTGGGCAGAACCACTGATCATAGAAAGGCAATGCTCCGCGGTATGGTAACATATCTGCTGGAAAACGGTCAGATCGAGACCACTGTAACACGTGCTAAGGAAGTACGTGCAATGGCTGAGAAGATGATCACCATTGCTAAGAAGAATGATTTGCACGCTAAGCGTCAGGTTCTGGCATATGTAACCAAGGAAGATGTAGCAAAGAAGCTCTTTGACGAAATTGCACCGAGCTATGCAGAACGTAACGGTGGTTACACCAAGATTATTAAGACAGGTCCTCGCCGCGGTGACGCAGCTGAAATGGCAATCATTCAGCTTATCAAGTAAGGCAGAGAAACTGTAAAAGCAAATTACAAATTGAAAGGCGAATGCTTAGACAGCATTCGCCTTTTTTTGCCAAAAATTAGGAAAATGGGCTTGTGCAAAATGTACAGCACACATATCTTTTTTTATGGATTTTCGCTAAAAATGCCGCTATCCTCTTTACTTTTTGTTCTAATTGAGTTATAATCAATATAAGCGTTAAGTATGCTTGTGTGTTAATACTGATTTGCAAAGGCTAGTCTGATTGTTGCGATGAGGACTAAGACGGCAATTCAAAAAGAAAGGGTGATGTGGGAAAATTTTGGAAAGGTTCGATTGTTGCGTGGAAAAGAAAAATGCACGTAGAATGTAGGGGAAAATATTTGAGTGCTTACTTAAGCCGGTGTTGCAATTGCCAAGTGATCGCAAAGTAGGTTGTCGAAAAAAATGGAAATGTGGAGAGTCACAGACATCTGATTTCTGCATATGATATAATGTACAATATTAGGGCTTGACGTTGTATTAAAAAACAAAAGCGTGTTTGTCTTATTGACATTATTATCAGAATACACTATAATTAGATTGTCAGGTGCATCCTACCGTCACTGAAAAAAGCGATCAAACAAACGAATCCGTTTCATGTGAATGGCGTGAGAATCACCGTCATCATAATTCTAAGGAGGAAAAGTAAAATGAAAACAAAAAGAATAATTGCAAGTGCCCTGGCTTTCATCATGGCAACAACAGTAGCTGCCGGTAGCGTATGTGCTGCAGGTGAGACCGTAACAATCAAGGCTTCCAAGAGCGAAGCTCAGGCAGGCAGCGAATTTACAGCGACAATTTCACTGGAAAACGTTCCTGCTACAGGAATCATGGGTATTGAATTTGCTGTTAAGTATGATTCATCCGTACTTACTATTAAGGATGTAGCAGCTGGCGCAATTGCTAATACAGGTTCCGATGCTGCAGAACCCAGCATCAGCTCTGAAGTTCCGTCTTTTTTTGCTGATTACAGCAATGCCGGAACAATTAATCTGTCATGGAGCACAGGTCTCGATGACAAGAGCTACTGGATTGCTAAGGATGGTGAACTTGTAACCATCACCGGTACAGTTGCAGAAGGTGCGGCTGCAGGCGAGTATCCCATTGAAATCCAGGCAATTAGCCGTGAAGATATCAACGGCACAAACAGCTCCATCTATCTGGGCTATATTGATGAAAACAATGCAAGCGTAGAGTATGGTTCTGCTGTAGAAGCAGGCGCAGTTATCGTTGTTGCACAGACTGAGGCTACTACAACCACAACTACCGTTGTAGCAACAACAACAACTACTACTGACACCAATGTAACTACAACAACTCCTGTTGGCGATGTATACTACGGTGACGTAAACCTTGATAACACAATCTCTATGGTTGACCTGGTTTACCTGAACAAGAGCATTGCTAAGCTGATTACTCTGAATTCTCAGCAGACTCTGAATGCTGACGTTAAGAAAGACAACACAATCGTTTCTTCTGACGCAGCAGTACTTCTTCAGTATCTGCTCGGTAAGTTTGATACTCTGCCCCAGTAAGAGTTGGACTAATGTTATATGACTGTCGCTAGACAGCGCATATATAATCAAAAGCGATTGCAGCGGTTGCTGCAAAGAAAGGAAAAGAAGATATGAAGAAAAGCACAAAAAAGCTTGGATCTTTGTTTGTTGCTGCGATGATGGCAGTTTCTGCTGTTCCTATGGGTGCATTCGAGGCTTCTGCGTTTGCAACCGTTCCGGAATTCCAGTATGAACTTCGTACGAACGCAGCTAAGGGCTCAAGATCTGACACTGTTACAATAACTAAGGAGGACCTGGCATCCGGTAACGCAACCTTCTCTGTAGGTGGTTATATCGTATATGATGAGAACTTCCCCACAGATGCATACGTTACAGGCGTAAACTTTGCTTGGGAGCCTATCAATGAAGCAGGCGAATCCCAGTATCGTTATTTCACATTTACAAATGTACAGGATAAGGCTACTAAGGTAGCAGAACACGAAGTACAGCTGGCTGATGGTACTACAATCTCCTCTGTATATCCTGCACATATGTATGCACAGGTAAATAAGAGATCCGGTAAGATCTCCGCAAACAGCTGGACTCAGACTCTCAGAAACATTCTGATGGATCGTATCGATGGTAACGACATCTATTCTGATGGTAAGGGCGGCTCTTACTTCTTCAATAAGGATAAGAATAATGAACTGGTTATATGTGAAGTTGAGACTCATGACGATGGTTCTGCTACTCTGAGATATCCTTATACAGAAAAGACAACCGGCGAACTGGAAACTTGCGTTCACCAGGTTGCAGCTTACGATCCTACTCTTCCCGGTGTAGATCCTGAATCTTGGACAGAAGCTACCGGTGTTAAGAGAGCAGAGACAAATAACATTGACTACGGTCAGTCCTCTTCTGCTTCTGCAACTAATTATCTGGGCGGTTCCTCCGATGAATTTGCTTGGACAACATTCGATGTAACACTTTCTCCTGATACACCTGAAGGTACATATTACATCGCATTTGATGATGGTATGCTCAACCAGATTTCTTGTAGCGACTTTGGTACACACGATCCTTCCAATATCGAAGTTATCTATGGTTCCTATGGTGCAATCATGGGCTACTCAAGAAATGACAAGGCTAACTGGCTGACAGTTATAGTTGGCGATGGTTCTGCTTCTTCTACTGAAACAACTACAACTACATCCACAACAAAGCCTACTGAAACAACTACAACAACAACTACTCAGGGTAATACAAGTTATGATTCCTATACTTGGGAAGCTGGCGAGTATTGGGTAAAGGCTGGTGTGTCCTCAATGGACGATGACCCGCTGTGTCTGACACCTATGGTTTACAACTGCCCCGGCGACCTGACAGCTATTCAGTATGACCTGGATACATCTGCTCTGGATAACGGCGCAATCATCGTTCCCGATGGCGGTGACGTTAACGGCGA
>CAZQMA010000027.1:13121-27397 GCA_964594275.1 uncultured Ruminococcus sp.
ATGACAATGGTAATGTTGTTCCCAGATGTGAAGCAGTTCTCCTGGATGATTCTAACCTGAGCATTAACTATGTATCTGGTTCTATCAACATTCTGGTTTCCGGTGATGTTGAACCTTCTTCCGATTACACATGGACAGCAGGCGAGTACTGGGTAAAGGCTGGTGTGTCCTCAATGGACGATGACCCGCTGTGCCTGACTCCTACAGTTTCCGGTTGCCCCGGTGGCCTCACAGCTATCCAGTATGATATGGATACACCTGCTCTGGATAACGGCGCAATCATCGTTCCCGATGGCGGTGACGTTAACGGCGAAGCAGGCGATGCATATGATTTCCCTGACTTCTATGCAAACATGGATGACATCCACGCAGGTGGTACAAACTTCAGGGGCGTTGCAGCTGCACCGGATGGTTCCACAATTGGTAAACTCTACTTTGACGTTGCTGATGAAGCAACAGTAATAGCAGCAGCTGAGAAGGCTGGTATTTCTCTTACAACAGATGAGAAGGGTTCTTACTACTCCTTCCCGCTGACATGGAACACATCTCCGAGAATTGATGACAATGGTAATGTTGTTCCCAGATGTGAAGCAGTTCTCCTGGATGATTCTAATCTGGACATCACATATGTTGACGGCGCAATCAATATTATTGTTGAAGTAGACGCTAAGACAGTTACATGGACTGCCGGTGAGTATTGGACAGAAGCAGGCGGCGAAGTTACTGTATCTCCTTACGTAACAGGCGATCCCGGTACACTGGGCTTCATCGTTGACCTGGATACAGACCTTCTGAAGGAAATGACAGCTACCTCATCTGCAGTAGGTTCTGCATATTCTTCCTTTGATACAACAATGTTCAACGAAGCTTCCATCAAGGCTACAGCTTCTCACGTTAACACTGCTGTAACAGCTCCCGACAATTCTGCACTGATCGACTTCACATATGCTCTGGGCGATGCTGATGCTATCAAGGCGCTGGCTGAATCTCTGGGTATTGCACTCCAGACAGATGCTGAGCACGGTTCTTACTATGCATTCCCGCTGACATTTGCTGCAACAGGCAACGAAGCTGCTGATGCAAACGAAGCTGAAATCGCTATCACAACTATTGACGGTGTTATCAATGTAATTGTTCCTGAGGAAACCACAACCACCACCACAACTACTACAACAACTACAGACGAGCCTACAACAACAACCACAACTACAACCACTACAACTACAACTACAACAACCACCACAACAACCACCACAACAACTACTACCACAACAACTACTACAACCACAACAACTACAACTACTACAACAACAACCACAACTACAACCACCACAACCACAACAACTACAACCACAACAACTACAACAACAACCACCACAACAACTACAACAACCACAAACGGAAACGTTCTGGCTGTAACGAGTGAAATAGTAGCAGTAGCTAAGGAGCCTCACTTCTACTTCTCTGTAGATGACAGAAACTTCAACGCTGCTGATCTGTTCGAGTCTATCACTCTGAAGATTACTTACGATAACGGTACAACATCTGAAGAGAGCGTTCTCGATAAGGTAACATTCAATTATGCTACACCTCAGGCTATGTTCGATGCAGATGTAAATAACACATCTGAGTATGACGGCGTATACAGAGGCTATGTAATTCCTAGCTACAATGGTACTACACTTGACGCTCAGTCACTGGTATACATTGGTGTTAAGGGTGACGCAAACCTTAATGGCGTAGTAGAAGTCGCAGATGCACAGGTTGTTCTTAATTACTATGCTAAGTCTGCTGCTCAACTTGAAGTTTATATGACTGATAAGCCTGACACAGACTATGAGACTCTGTCATTCTTCCTGGCTGACGTAAACACCGAAAGCACTGCAGGTAAGAATTCTGACGCAGGCACTATGGAAATTGCTGATGCTCAGGCTATCCTGACATACTATGCACAGAATGCAGCATTAATGTCTCCTGAATGGGATGTTATCATTCCTTCTCTGAAGAATCTGGCTGGTTCTCTCTGGGCTTCTAAGTAATTCATTTTACTGAAAATTTTACAGGTTTTACCTGTAAATAACGAAAGCGGACCTGATTATTCGGGTCCGCTTTCATATTTGTATATATGAATGTTTGCTATTGTTATGGTACAATAATGCACCTAAAACTTGAAACTTAATAAACTTGCCAAAGCGCAAACAGATAAAAATGGCCGATGCGGATTACTCTGCATCGGTCATTGTTTAGTCAGGATATAACTTCATACATATCAGAAGCGGTCTCTTTAGTTACGTATTCAGTAACCTTAGTCACACGAACTCTCAGAGCCTTTTGTCCCATATTGATTTCAATTTCATCACCTGTTTTCACGTCGTAGGAAGCGCGAGCAATTTTTCCGTTTACAGAGATTTTTTCAGCGTCGCATGCTTCATTAGCGACAGTACGTCGCTTTATAAGGCGTGAAACCTTCAGATATTTATCAAGTCTCATTGTAATTCCTCCTGTGTAATTATTTGTGTTTTATTTTGTCCCATACTTCGTCAAGCTCAGTCAGTGTACAGGAATCCATGGCTTTTCCCTTAGCTTGTACAGCTTCCTCAACAAGTGCGAAACGATGTATGAACTTTTCTGTTGCCTTTGTAAGAGCTGTTTCAGCGTCAATACCCATCTGACGAGCTGTGTTTACACATGAGAAAAGCAGGTCACCTAGCTCATCTTCAATTGCAGTCTTGTTGCCGGAATCAATAGCTTCACGAAGCTCTTCGGTTTCTGACTGAAGCTTTTCAAATGCACCGTCAACAGAGGTAAAGTCGAAGCCGCACTTTGCAGCACGTTTGCCAACTTTCTGAGCACGCATAAGTGCCGGCAAGGAAACGGCAACACTCTTCAGAGTCTCTGTAAAAGTAGTCTGTCCCTTTGTTTCCTGCTTGATAGCCTCCCAGTTATTCAGAAGTTCGCTCATGCTGTTTACAGTAACCTCGCCGAAAACGTGAGGGTGGCGGACAATCAGTTTCTTACATACTTCATCGCAAACATCGTCCAGATTAAAGCTCTGCTTTTCACGTTCAATTTGAGTATGGAACACAACTTGTAAAAGCACGTCACCCAGTTCTTCGCGTAGAAGCTCGGTGTTGTCTGTGTCAATGGCTTCAATAGCCTCGTAAACCTCTTCAATAAAATCCATACGGATTGAGGTGTGGGTCTGCTTCATATCCCAGGGACAGCCGCCAGGACTGCGAAGTACTTCTACGATTCTTATCAGGTCATCAATGTTATACCGTTCCTTGAATTCAAAATCAGCCATAATTTCCTCCTGTTAATATGTTAGTAAAAGAGGCTGTGCCATAGCAACAGCCTCATAGTATTATCGTGCGTCAACAAAACCAACCTTGCGGTAAACCTTGCTTACAATACGCTGAGAGTAGTTAAGAGCCTTCTGAGCGTGTGCGGTATAGCACTCCTTGAGGAAAGCCTTGTCAGCATAGAGACGCTTGAACTCCTCCTGCATTGGGCTTAAATGGTCAGCAATGGTTTCGCCAACGGCAAGCTTGAAATCACCATAGCCCTTGCCTGCAAATTCAGCTTCAATATCAGCGTAGCCCTTGCCAGTAATACTGGAGTAGATGGTCATAAGGTTGTTGATACCGTCCTTGCCCTCAGCATAGCGTACAACGGTGTCGCTGTCTGTTACAGCACGCTTGCACTTACGGATGATGGTGTCCTTGTCATCCAGAATCAGTATGCAGGCGTTTGGGTTGTCATCGGACTTGGACATTTTCTTAGTTGGATCCTGGAGGGACATAACCTTAGCACCCACAGGTGAAATATAAGGCTCGGGTACAGTAAAGAATTCACCGTACTTCTGATTGAAGCGCTGAGCAACATTTCTTGCAAGTTCCAGATGTTGCTTCTGGTCTGCACCAACAGGAACCAGGTCAGCGTTATAGGCTAGAATATCTGCTGCCATGAGAACAGGATATGTGAAGAGACCTGAGTTTACATCGTCAGCGTGACGTGCGCTCTTGTCTTTGAACTGTGTCATACGAGAAAGCTCGCCGAACTGTGTACTGCATCCCAGAACCCAGCTAAGTTCAGCGTGGGTTTTAACGTGGCTCTGGATGAAGAGTATGGACTTGTTAAGGTCGATACCGCAAGCCATAAGCAGTGCATAAGCCTGGAGAGTGTTTTGGCGGAGTTGGGCAGGATTCTGTTTAACGGTGATGGCGTGAAGGTCAACAACGCAGTAAACGCAGTTGTACTCATCTTGGAGCGGCCCCCAGTTACGGATAGCTCCGATATAATTTCCCAGTGTGAAAGTGCCTGTAGGCTGAATCCCGCTGAATATTAGCTTTTTCTTAGCTGTTTCTTCCATAGAAATTTCCTCCCGAAAATAATTGCATTATCATTATTATATAGGTTTAGTGAATATTTGTCAAGCTTTACTTTTGTTTTTGGTTTTATTTGCTCAGGTCGTTGCCGTCCCCACACGATTATAGATCGTTTTAGCGTCTCCTGTATTTCTGCCGCTGCCGGAGGCTTTGGTGGTACAGAGAATATACTCTCTGCCGTTAATCTCCGCAAAGCTGCAAAGACAGCTTCCTGCCGCAGAGGTTGTACCTGTCTTGCCACCGAGAATCCTGCCACCGGTTACAGCAGAACCGCCATTGTAATTGGCAAGAGACTTGAACATTGTACTTCTCATGGAAAGTCCAGTAACTGCTGTATGATACTCTGTCGTATCAACCTGACGGAATATGTCGTTCTGACTTGCATAACGCATGAGAATCGTCATATCGTAGGCGGTGGTGTAGTGGTTGCTATTGGGGAGACCGGTGCTGTTTGCATAGTGAGTGCCAGTCATACCAAGCTCCTGTGCTTTCTGATTCATAAGTTCAACAAAGGCACTCTCTGTACCTGAAATAATCATTGCTGCGCTGATACAGCACTCACATCCAGAGGGCAGGAGCATACCGTAAAGCAGGTCGAGCATGGGAACACGGTTTCCGCCACTGAAGCCGGCAGTTGAACCACCGAGGGAGTAAGCGGTATTAACCGCCGTTGATGGCACGGTAACATATTCGTTTACATCAGGGAAGTTCTCGATGGTGACTATGGCGGTCATGATCTTTGTCATTGATGCAGGGTAAACTCTGGTGTAGCCGTTTTTCTCGGCAATAACCTCTCCTGTCTGTGCGTCAAGGAGGCAGGCATACTGACTGTTAAGTCCAGACATTGAGATGTCAATGCCCGGGTCATCGGGTTCAGGGAAAGTACCTGGATTATCCTGTTCGGGATTGAGAAGATTGCTCCAGTCAGGTGACATTCCGGCGGCGGTTTGTGCATAATATGTAAGTATGAGGGAAGCGTCGGCGATTGTAATTGTATTACTTCCGTCAACGTCTGCGGGCTGACTGTTCCATTTTACAGGCAGACCTACGGCACTGCATGCATATATTTCAAGAGTGGCAATGGCGTCCGATGTATCAACAACACCGTTTCTGTCTATGTCTCCCATAAGAACGTTATCAGCAGAGGCAGTGAGTATGCCTGTATTTGGCAGAATAAAAGCTGCAATAAACGCTGCTGCGGATATAGCTGAGAAGAGCTTTTTCATTGTGTGTTCCTTTCTGTATGTATTTGTATATATTGCAGAATAAACAGGAAAATCCCTCGGACAATGCGAGGGACTTATCCGTCTGAATTCAGTTTAAAGCATGCCGGCTTCCTTGTCCTGGAGCTGTGCTGAACGCATAACCTTGAGAAGCTGCTGATAGAGCAAATATACAGTCTGAGCTTCTCTGGAGGATGTCTGAATGGTGAGAGGGCTTAAAACCTTCTTGTAGATTCCTTTCTTTGTGAGCAGGTAGATAAAATGTTCTCTGTTCATGGGAATAGGAAACTGCTTTGTACGCTCACATTCACTTAGAATCTTAGGTGCATGAGCTAAAAGCTGACGAGCAGGCTGAATAACAGTCTGATGACGTGTTGCCGCACCTATGTATTCAATGCCACTGTTAAAGTGGAGATTGCAGGCGCCGTTTGCGAAAACGCTCATTGTGCAGAGAAGCACGGGGTTCATGGGCATATCAATAACGATTCCGTAAACCTCATTGTTTGCAAATTTACCTAGCTTTGAAGCAGGGAAGTGCAGTGCCATATCTCTTGATGAAAGGTACCTGGGGGTTACCATGTAGTTGTCAAATGAGCCAAGTCTGTTGATTGCCATTTTCTGTAATTCCTTTCTTAATCTTTGATTTATTCGCTCAGAACTTCACGTGTCATTTTACCCAGAATACGAGTGCCCTGTGTGAGCTGTTCGTCGGTGGGAGTGGAGAAGTTCATTCTGAATGAGGTTGTCTTGTCAGATTCATTTACGAGGAAAGCGTTTCCGGGAACGAGAGCAATCTTGTATTCCTCTACAGCCTTTTTGCAGAAGGCGTTCATGTCGCAGTCCTCAGGGAGTGTACACCATATAAAGAGACCACCCTCGGGCTTTTTATAGGTAACTTTCTTTGAGAAGGTATTTTCCATTTCGGAGAGCATGATGTCTCTCTTGCGGCGATAGATAGTGCGTAGACCTTCAATGTGCTTGTCGAAGTCAACCACGCGCATGAACTTGTCACATACAGCCTGTGCCCAGATGTTTGAGTGAACGTCAGAAACCTGCTTGCACACTGTAATCTTGGATATAAGCTCTGCCGGACCGCTTACATAACCTGTACGGAAGCCGGGAGCAAGGATTTTGGAGAATGTACCTGTGTATACAACTCTGTTTTCGATGTCCATGCTCTTGATGGAGGGCACATCTTCACCATCGTAGCGAAGGTCACCATAGGGGTTATCCTCCAGAATGAAAACATTGTACTTGCAGGCGAGAGCGTAGAGCTTCTTTCTCTTTTCCAGAGACATAACGCCGCCTGTAGGATTCTGGAAATTGGGGATAACGTAGATTAGCTTGCAGGATGGCTGAGTTTTCAGAGCCTCTTCCAGATCGTCAATATTCATTCCGTCTGATTCAAGAGGAATACCAATGAGATTTACGCCATAGGATTTAAAAGCATTAATTGAACCGATGAAGCTAGGTGCTTCACAGATAAGGGTATCGCCCTTGTTAAGTAGCACTTTGCAGGTAAGCTCGTTTGCCTGCTGTGCGCCTGATGTGATAATCAGCTCATCCTTGCCCTCGTAAAAAGCACTGACCTTTGCAAGACGCTCTTTAAGGAGTGTGCGGAGCTGAGGGTAGCCCTCAGTGATGCTGTACTGCATGGCAAGTACGGGGTTTTCACGGAGAAGCTCAGCGGAAATTTCTGCAACCATTTCGGTGGGAAAAGCTTCCGGAGCAGGGTTGCCTGCTGCAAAGGAAATAACCCCGGGCATACCTGTAAATTTTAAAATCTCACGGATTGCCGACGGCTGTAATGCGGCAACATTATCTGAGAAATTTATACTCATAATACTGATTGTCCTTTCTGTGTATGGTAGAGGGCATACAAATGCCTACTCTTATTATTATATCACATATTTTCTCTTCGGGCAACATAATTTTCAGAAAAAATTCCAAAAAATCAAATTTTCTTTCAGAGAAATAAAAAAGGAGTGGTTGAGCTGAAAAAACAGACCTTTTTCAAAGGCTCCCTTATACTTATGGCTTCGGCGGCAATAGCAAAGGTGTTGGGAGCATTCTTTAAGGTGCCACTTACCAATTTGCTGGGTGGTATAGGCATGGGCTATTTCAGCTGTGCCTACGGGCTTTTTTTGCCAATATACGCCCTGTCTATTACGGGACTTTCATCCGCTGCCGCTAAAATCACTGCTGAGGAAGCTGCCGGGGGCTGTTACGCTAATGTTCGCCGTATAAGGAACACATCACGACTTCTCTTCACTGCTATAGGCGCACTTCTTACATTCATTATAATAATAGTTGCAGAGCCTTTTACTGTCTTTACCGCAGGAGACAGAAGCGCACTCTATGCGGTGCTTATGATTGCACCTTCAGCTCTTTTCGGGTGTATCTGTGCGGCTGAACGTGGATGCTATGAGGGACTGAGAAATATGTATCCGACAGCGGTATCTCAGGCTGTGGAAGCGGCAGTAAAGATGGTGGCAGGCTTATGGCTTGCGGGAGAGGTTTTAAAGCGTGAAGAGGAGATTTTAAGCTTTATGCCGCCTGGGACGGATATTATGTCATTAGCCGCAGCCGCAGCTGTACTGGGCGTTACTCTGTCAACCGCTGCAGGCTGTCTATATTTTGTTATACGAAACCTCTTCGGGGACAGAGTGAGCAGGAGAGAACAGTGTTGCGGAAAAAAAGACAGCAGACGTTCCATTGTATCCCGTCTTATGAAAACAATGCTTCCCATAGCCATGGCAACTGCTGCGTCCAGCCTTACATCTATAATTGACCTATGCACGGTGATGCGTTCTATTGCTTCATCCCAGACAAGAAATGCAGCCTTTCTTGCAGCACGTTACGGCGAAAAGGTAGTGGACGATACCTTTCCCGCCTTTGTTTACGGCGCATTTACAGGCATGGCACTCACTGTATTCAACCTAATACCATCGGTAACCAATATGTTTGGACGAAGTGTCCTGCCATGTGCGGCACGTGCCGCCGCTTCTCAGAATAAAGAAGCCCTCAAATCCCAAGTGCGTTCGGTAAGCCTTGCCGCATCTCTTATAGCTATGCCCGCAGGTGCAGGACTCTTTATCCTTGCCGAACCTGTGATGAACGTTCTTTACGGAAGCCACAGAGATGCCGCTTTAATTGCCGCAGAAGCCCTGAGGGCACTTATCCCAGGTATGATTTGTCTATGCATTGTAACGCCGTTATTTTCTGTAATGCAGGGTATGGGCAGAGCTGACGCTCCTGTAAAGCTTACCATTCCTTGTGTACTGTTAAAGCTTGCAGGAAACCTTGTTCTTATAGCCTGCCCGTATTTTACGGTTTCGGGAGCAGGTCTTGCTTCCAGTCTTTGCTATGGACTTATGTTTATTCTCACTCTCCGCTTTTTCACAAAGG
Source organism: uncultured Ruminococcus sp. (assembly GCA_964594275.1). Taxonomy (GTDB): domain Bacteria; phylum Bacillota; class Clostridia; order Oscillospirales; family Ruminococcaceae; genus Ruminococcus_C. The sequence goes on from CAZQMA010000027.1 coordinate 22,141, forward strand.
AACTTCATGGCAGTACAGGCACGGTTAAAGCTCTGCTGCCGGTTTTATATGGTGCAGTGATGTGCGGAGGCGGTGCATGGTTGGGACTCTCCCTTTCAGCGAGTCTGGGTGAAACGGTTAGTCTTGTATGTGCTGTAGCGGCGGGCTTTGGCGTGTACGTCCTTGTTCTGGGCATACTCGGATTTACACCAAAAAATCTTCGGGAAAAGCTTAGTCTTAGAATATAGAATAGTCATAGAGTTCGTTTTTTGTTTATGACAAGTTATAGATTTTTCAAAATTTAACATTTATACTTAAATTATTCACTAAAATTTAAACAATAGAATGACGATTCGATTTATAATTAATGATATAGAACACTGCAAAACTAAACCAATATTGTGAAAACTAAATTAGTTATTTTGCAGTAATGTAACGATTATAATAAAACTGAAAGGATGAATAATCATGAACTCAACAAAGAAAATATGGACGCAGTTTGTTGCCGTAGCCGCAGCAACAGCATGTGCAATATCTGCAACAGTTGCGGGTATGACAATCAATCACGCAGATGCGGCTGCGGGAGATATTGCCTATCTTCGTGCTCATGACAATAACTGGGCGATCGGAGCTACTAACGACTCTTTTGGAAATTCCGTTGTAATGACAGGTGATGGCTCTTATTCCTTAACTCTTACTAATAATAATACATATGCAGCAACAAAATGGGATGAAGGCGAATTTGTACTTGTTCTTCAGGAAAACTGGCAGGCAAGTGGTTCAACTTATACTGATAGGGTTACAATTGATTCTATTGTATTCCCCAATGCTACATACGAAAATGTTGCCTACACAATGACAACAAATGTTTATTCTCCATATATCGTAGATGGTGAACTAGATTATCTTCACAGCGCAGAGCTTACTATTGATACAAGCGTAATTACAAATGGTACTGTTGAGATCGGTGAATCCATTACCGTAAACTTCACAATCGGCGAAGCTTCTTCTGAAACTACAACAACCACCACAACCACTACTACAGAAGAGGGTGCGACCACTACAACAACTACAACCACATCAGTTGACACTTCTGAGGAAGCAACAACAACTACTACAACTACAACAGAAGCAGCTACAACGACTACTACCACAACTAAGGCAACTACAACAACAACTACTACAAAGGCGACTACAACCACAACAAAGGCTACAACAACAACGGCAAGAACATCCGTATTCACACCTACAAAGCAGACCGAAGAAGGCGATGGCGGTAAGCTCAATGCGGTTTTTGAATTCGATCCCGATGGCGCAGAATCCGTTACTGTATATTACAAGGTTCTCTCTGATGATAATAATACAAGCGGTGCGATCGGTACATGGAATGGTACCTGGACTCAGGAAGAATGGACTGATCTTGCAGTCCCCTCAGACGGCATTGTTATCCGTGAGTACAAAATTCCCGAAGATGTTGGCGACACAGTTAAGGTAATGGTGTTCTGGCCCGGCGCAGAAAATGTTCAGTTCCAAAAGGTGGTTCTCCACTATGGTGAGCAGACAGAACCTGTTAATCCTCCTGTAGAGTCTGATCTCGAATTCACAAAGTACAAAATCGCTGATGAAGCAAACGGTAAGCTGGATATGCTGAATAAGGCATATATTATTGTTACAGCTAAGGGTGATGCAGGCGATAAGCTGAGCTTTGGTATCTACAGCGGCGATCCTACAAAGGATAAGTACTATCTGGATGAAAATATTGAAGAAAATATCCCTGCAAGCGGTCTCTTTATCAAGGAGTATGAGCTTCGTGGCGCATATGATGCAACCTATGGTTTCTATTACAATGGCGGCAATTCTACAGTAGATGTAAATATTCGTACATTCTATGAGGGCGATGCTTCCATGAACGGCAAGGTAAACGCCAGTGATGTTCGTGCAATTGTAAACTATATGATATCAGATGAAAAGACAAACGCTCAGGACGTTCTTTGCGATTACGATGATGATGGTTCTGTAGGCATAAAGGATGTAATTGCACTGTCCAAGTTCATCATGAGTAATTCTTCTCAGAAAACATCAGTAGTAAGCTACTGATTAAAACAAAACATGGCTGTACACGCTTTATGGTGTGTACAGCCTTTTTGCTCTTGACATACGGCGGGAAAATCGCTATAATAGAATGTATGTGAATATAAACCTTTAGTATAAAATATAAGGATGGTGCTTTTATGAAGCTCGGAATGGTTGGTCTCCCGAATGTGGGAAAGAGTACACTGTTTAACGCTCTTACAAATGCAGGCGCAGAATCTGCAAATTACCCTTTCTGCACAATTGAAAAGAATATTGGTATTGTATCTGTTCCCGATTCAAGACTGGACAAGCTGGCTGAGATGTACAATCCCGCTAAGTTCACTCCTGCAACACTGGAATTTGTTGATATTGCAGGTCTGGTAAAGGGTGCGTCCAAGGGTGAGGGTCTGGGTAATAAGTTCCTGGCTGACATCAGAGAAGTTGACGCTATCGTACATGTTGTACGCTGCTTTGAGGACGTGAACATCATCCACGTTGACGGCAATATCAATCCTGCCCGTGACATTGAAACTATCAACTTAGAGCTTATTTTTTCTGATATTGATGTTGTATCGCGCCGTATCGATCGTACCAAGAAGGCACTGAAGGGCGATAAGAAGCTTCAGGTACAGGTTGACTTCCTGGAAAGACTGAAGGCTCATCTGGAAGAGGGTAAGTCCGCAAGAGGCTTTGACTTCACTGATGATGAACGTGCATGGATAAAGGAAACGCCGCTTCTCTCCGCTAAGCCTGTTATCTATGCTGCAAACCTGAGTGAAGCTGATTTCACAGGAGGCATTGATGCAAACGAGCATTACAAGAAGGTATGTGAAATTGCAGCAGAGGAGAAGTCTGCAGTGCTGCCTATCTGTGCACAGATAGAAGCTGAGATTTCCGATATGGATGGCGAGGACAAGGCTATGTTCCTGTCTGAGCTTAATCTTGAAGAGTCGGGACTTAACCGTATCATTCGCGAGGGCTATAGCCTACTGGGTCTTATTTCATATCTGACAGCGGGTGCTCCCGAGGTAAGAGCGTGGACTATTACCAAGGGCACAAAGGCTCCCCAGGCTGCCGGCAAGATTCATACTGACTTTGAAAAAGGCTTTATTCGCGCCGAGGTTGTATCCTTTGACGATCTTATAAACTGCGGTACCATGGCTGCGGCAAAGGAAAAGGGCGTTGTACGTCTTGAGGGTAAGGATTATGTAATGCAGGACGGAGATATTGTTCTCTTCCGTTTCAATGTTTGATCCCTGAACGCAAAACCTGATACATAAAAAAGAGCTGTCTTTTTATGGACAGCTCTTTTGTGTTGTTAATTTAGTAATAACGGAAATCGGTCATACCTGAAAGAAGAGCATGGTATGGTGTGATGATGGATTCCCCATCGTTTTTAGGGGGAGCTTTCAGCTCAAAGTGAGGACGATTCTTTGACGGCTCAAACTCCATTTTTATGGTACGTTTTCCCTCGGCAGAAATATCACTGAAGTCACGACAGAAAAGACTGGAGAACTTCTTTATGATAAGACGCTCAGCCTGTGTTTCAAGAAGCTCTCTGTCAGTCGGTTCAGCAGATTCACAGGAAGTGTCCATTGCAACTGTGAGGGAAATAATCACATTTTCTTCAGGACTGCGGAATGCGTCAATGGTAACGGTGCATGGAACATCCGTATTGCCACGGGTTACAATCATAAGACACAGCATGAACATTTCCATGCGTTCCTCGGAAACATCTGCGAAAAGGTTGTTTTCCGCATTTACGTTGAATGTGATATTACTTCTGGGACCTGTTACAAGGCGGGATGCATAGGTGAATTTTTCCATAAATACCCCCATGTTTATGGTGCTGTCACGTTTTACCTTTAGGTCAAAGTAATCGGTAAGCTCTTTTACAGTACGATATGCTTTGATAATTGATGCGCATCTGCACATGATATTATTAATCTGAGAGCAAGCAATGCTCCATACATTATCAGCCTCATCACTACTTTCAAATAGGTCGTTCAGCTCGGATGATGAGCTTGCGATACTGCTTATAATAGCTAAGCCGCTGTTGATTTGAGATTGAGCGTTTTTGCGGATAAGAGCGTTATTCAGAGCTTTTTCGTATTCGGAAATACTGCTTAGGGAAATAAGGAAGTTTCCGTCGGGAAGAGAGATAACATGGTAGGTGTAGATGAAGCCGTCAAGGATATAGCTGTAGTCACCGCTTATAGGGGGGCTTCCGTTGGGCAGACCGAGTATGTCGGAAATACTGCCTGAGATGTCAAAGGGCATAGGATGATTGCTGTGCCACAGCATATTATAATTGTTGTCAAGGAGAAGTACGGGAGTATTGTCATTTTCGTAAATGAATTTTATAGTTTCGAGGTAATCATATTTCATAGAGCAGCCTCTTTTCTTGTTTTCTCGGGTGAGAATTTATACTATTATTTTACTTTAAATTGAGTAATATTTAAAGAGAAAAAGGAAAAGTTTATTCTCTATCAAAAAAGTTTATTCAAACTGCACAATGCTCATTCCAAGTTTTTGATGAAAACGGAGAAAAACATAGAAGTTGCCTATAGAGTGCCCCCTTTTTTCATGAAAGTGCTTGAATTTTTTTTTGAATTGGTGTACAATAAGAATATAAAAATTTAGGAGGTAATTCCAATGTCAGTTAAAGTTGCTATTAATGGTTTCGGCCGTATCGGTCGTCTTGCATTCCGTCAGATGTTCGGTGCAGAAGGTTACGAGGTAGTTGCAATCAACGACCTTACAAAGCCTTCCATGCTCGCACACCTGCTGAAGTATGATACAGCACAGGGTGGTTACTGCGGCAGAATCGGCGAAGGTCTGCACACTGTAGAAGCAGATGACGAAGCTGGTACAATCACAGTTGACGGCAAGACTCTGAAGATCTATGCAAAGGCTAACGCTGCTGAGCTTCCTTGGGGCGAAATCGGCGTAGACGTAGTTCTGGAGTGCACAGGTTTCTATGTATCTAAGGCTAAGTCTCAGGCTCATATCGATGCAGGTGCTAAGAAGGTTGTTATTTCTGCTCCCGCAGGTAACGATCTGCCTACAATCGTATACAACGTAAACCACGACACTCTGACAGCAGATGACAACATCATCTCTGCTGCATCTTGCACAACAAACTGCCTGGCACCCATGGCTAAGGCTCTGAACGACTATGCTCCTATCCAGAGCGGTATCATGA
>CAZQMA010000028.1:0-23263 GCA_964594275.1 uncultured Ruminococcus sp.
CTTCTCACGCTCTGCCTTCATCTGCTTCTCCATTGCGTCCTGGATTTCACGGGGAGGCAGAATGTTCTTTAGCTCTACACGGATAACCTTGATACCCCAGCGATCAGTTGCAATATCAAGGGTCTCGGTGATTTTTGTGTTGATAAGCTCACGGGAAGTAAGGGTTGCATCCAATTCAAGCTCACCGATGATGTTACGGAGAGTGGTAGCTGTCAGATTTTCGATAGCTGCAATAGGACGTTCAACACCGTAGGTATACTGTACAGCATTTGTAATCTGAAAGAATACAACCGTGTCAATCTGCATGTTTACGTTATCCTTAGTGATAACTGCCTGAGGCTTGAAATCAACAACCTGCTCCTTGATAGAAACTCTTCTGGAAACTTTATCAAGGAAGGGTACCAGGAAGTGAATACCTGTTTCCCAAGCCTTATAAAATGCACCCAGTCGCTCCACAACATATATATTAGACTGAGGTACAATCTTGATTCGAGTAATAACCACAATAATTATTAAGAGTAGAATGCCTAAGATTACATATTTCATAATAAGTTCCTCCGTTTATTTTTTATTAAGTTTAGCTGTTTGATGTCTGCACTTTCTTTTCAGGCAGAAGTGAAACATAAAGCTTTGCGCCGTCGATTCTATCGACTCTCACGGTAGTACCCTCAGGAATAAATGAACCGTTTTCTGCAACAGCAATCCATTCACTATCACCAAGGCGGGCTCTGCCGGTACCCTTTTCAGCGTTTACCTCCTGAATGACAATAGCCAACTTGCCTATATCCCTTTTGGCATTTGTATCCTTATACTCAAAGTGCAGTACTTTTCTGAGTATGGGACGGGTTAATATAAGCAAAAGCAACGACAAACCCACAAACAAAATAAGCTGAACTGTCACGCTACCTCCGGCTGCAGCTGCTATCAGCGCACCGATGCTTCCGGCGGCAAACCATATGGACACAAGCTGTTGGGTTGCAAACTCTGCCAATATCGCACACACAAGCAGTACGCTCCAGAATATTATTGCTGAAATCAAGTGATATCATCCTCTCATAGTTGGTCAAGCGTTTATTGTATGTATCATTATTATATCACAGCTATGCAAAAAAAGCAAGAGAAAAATTCAAGAAATCGTAACTAAAGAAAAATATCCTTTATTTCCCTGCAAATTCAATAAATGTTTGACTTTACCCGTAAAATAGGGTATAATAAAAAGGTACGCATTTACGCATACCAAATCAAAGAAAGGATTGTAATATGCCGTTTTCCTATGAAAGAAAGATGCTTTCGGATTCAATGGGCTATACAGCAATCATTGACCCTAAGCTTAAAACAAACACTATACAGATAAAACTTATCGTCCCTATAAGTCCCAAAACTGCGGCAGCCTATGCTCTGGCTTCCAGTCTCCTATGCACTAGCTGTAAGAACACTCCCTCCATGTCTGCAATGAGCCGACGTATGAACAAACTCTACGGCGCATTTATGGCAGCAGATGTTTCAAAGCTTGGTGACTATCAGATTATAAACTTCAGTTTCTCCGCTCTCTGTAATAAATATGCCCTTGACGGTGAAGATATTCTGGGCGAGCTGCTCACTGTTATCGGTGATTGTCTCTTCCGTCCCAATGCCGCCGATGGAGCATTTACGCAGGCTGAATTTGAAGTTAAACGCAGAGATCTCCTTGACACCATCGAAGCCGAAATAAACGACAAGCGGGATTATGCTGTTTCACAATGTATAAAGACTGCCCAACTGGGTGAACCATCTGCTCATTCATGCTACGGTACAAAGGAGGAGGTTTTATCACTTACTCCTGCCTCTGTCTACGACGCATACTGCCATCTCCTGAGAATCAGCACGGCTGAAATCTACTACGCAGGTGGCGAAGATGATAGAAACGTCAGAAGCACTCTGGCGGCAGAGTTCAGTGCTATAAAGCGCAATGCGCCCACACTACCCGACTTTACCTCACCCAGTCCCCTGAAGGCTGAACCGGAAGTCAAAACCGAGCCTATGGCTGTTGCACAGTGCAAGATGGTTCTGGCTTTCAAAACCGATTATAACAACATCAACGCCATGTTCCTTATGAATGCGATTTACGGTGGCACTGCTTTTTCAAAGCTTTTTACCAATGTACGTGAAAAACTCAGTCTCTGCTACTACTGTTCTAGCTCATACAGCGAAACAAAGCGCACATTTTTTGTTGACTGCGGCGTAGAAAATGCAAATATAGAAAAGGCAAAAAGCGAGATTCTCGCTCAGCTGAGAGCTGTCGCTGAGGGTGACTTCACCGATGAACTGCTTGAAAACAGCAGACTTTCCATTTATAACTCAATAAGGATGTTCGGCTCCTCTGCCGCATCCTATATAAGATGGTATTTTACTGAGCTTATCAGAGGCAAAAACAGAGATGTTAAACAAACACTCAGTGAATACAGTAAGGTTACTCGTGAGGATATAATGGCTGCGGCAGCTTCTCTCTCACTTGATACCGTCTATATCCTGGAAGCAAACGGAGAGGAGGCTGAAGAGTATGGAGACTAAGAAAACCATAATCAACAGTCCTGTCACAGGTGACAGTCTAGTGCGCATCGATCACAAAAGTGGTCTTACCATTTATGTATGCGAGATGGAGGGACATACCGCCACAGAGGCACTATTCGCCACAAAGTATGGCTCCATCAACACCATGTTCAAGACCTCAGAGGATGAGGACTACTGTCAGGTGCCTGAGGGCATTGCTCACTTTCTGGAGCACAAGCTCTTTGAAAATGAGGACTGCGATGTTTTCAGCCTTTATGCAAAGACCGGTGCAAATGCAAACGCTTACACCTCCTTTGACCGCACCGCCTACCTTTTCCGCTGTTCCGACAATTATAAGGAATCACTGGAAATTCTCCTCTCCTTTGTACAGAAGCCCTACTTCACGCCTGAAACCGTAGCAAAGGAGCTGGGTATAATCGGTCAGGAAATCCGCATGACCAACGATAACCCCGGATGGCGCGTATTCTTCAACGTTCTCCGCGGTATCTATCACGCTCACCCTGTTAAAATTGACATTGCAGGCACAGAAGAAAGCATTGCAGAGATTACCGATACACTCCTTTACCGCTGCTATAACACCTTCTATAATCTCCACAATATGGTTCTGTCTGTTGCAGGCTGCTGCAAGGCGGACGAGGTTATAGAAATTGCGGACAGACTGCTCATTCCCTGCGAAAATAAGCAACTTGAGACGGTTTTTCCTGAAGAACCTATGAGCGTTGTAAGAGACAAGACTGTTGAAACCGCACCTATAGGTGTTCCAATTTTTAATCTTGGTATCAAGTGCAGACCTAAGTCAGGCTACGAAAACCTCAAAGCAGAACTTGTAGCCTATATCGCTCTCCAGATTATCGCAGGCACATCTTCAGAACTTTACCGCTCCATGACAGAAGAGGGACTTATTAATAATGTATTCTCAAGCGAAGTATTCAACGGTGACGGCTACTTCTCCATTATCTTTGACGGTGAATCCGAGCAGCCTGAAATTGTACGTGGACGGATTTTCGCAGCTATTGAAGAGGCTAAAGTAAATGGACTTGACCCCGAACTTTTTGATGAAATAAAGAAAACAACCTACGGTGCAACTATTCGCGATACCGATAAGGTGACTGCTGTTGCAAACATGATGATGAACGCACATCTCAGCGGTGTAAAGCCCTTTGACACCATTAATGTTCTGTCAAAGATCACTCTTGACGATGCAAACAGATTTATTCGTGAAGAGATTGATACAAATCTCAGCTCACTGTCGGTTATTGTAAACGGTTAAACTTAGCTGCGGTATATTCCGCAGCCCTACATAATATTCTCGTCACAGTAAAAATATTCTCGTCACAGTAAAGGAGCTAAACTATGAGTGACACTATCGCAACTCTGGACTACGACCAGATATCCTTCCCCAATCTCGGAATTACCATTGACGCCGACCCAACAGCCTTTACCATCTTTGGTATCGACATTCAGTGGTACGGACTGCTGATTACACTGGGTCTACTGCTTGCCCTTGTTTACTGCTTCTCACAGATGAAGCGTTATGGTCTTAACAGCGATCGTGCCCTTGACGCAATTCTTGGCGGTATCGTTGGCGGTATCGTTGGTGCAAGACTTTACTACGTTATACTTGAATGGGACCGTTACGCTGACGATCCTGTGAGCATCTTCAATCTCCGTGAGGGTGGACTTGCTATTTATGGCGGACTTATCGGTGCACTACTTGTTGGATGCATTGTTGCAAAACTACGCAAGGTTCGACTTCTCCCTCTACTTGACCTGACAGGACAGGGATTTCTCATTGGACAGGGCATTGGACGCTGGGGCAATTTCTTCAACCAGGAAGCATTCGGATGCAATACCGCTGCTGACTATCCTCTTGGCATGACAGGCGGACGCATTCAGACATGGATTTCTGCCTACTATACAAACACCAACTGCTACAACAACTTAGGTGTAGAGCTTGACTCCGGCCTTCCCGTACACCCCTGCTTTCTCTATGAATCACTGTGGTGCATTATAGGCTTTGTGATTCTTGCAATCGTTTCACGAAAGTTTCGAAAGTTCGATGGTCAGATTTTCCTCATGTATCTGGCATGGTACGGTCTTGGACGTTCTTTTATCGAAGGTTTACGTACAGACAGCCTTGTAATCGGTCACATACGTGTATCTCAAGCTCTTGCTATAGTACTTGTAGTTGCTTCAATTGCTGCACTTGTCATTGTAAGTTTCAAGGTAAAGCGCATGGGCGTTGACTATATACTCTACTGCAACACAGAGGAATCTAAGGAACTCCTCACAGAAGTTAAAAAGCAGCATGCAAAGTCGCAGAAAAATAAAACAGAAGAAATTGAAATTACTGAAGAAACTAAAATTACATATGAAACCGAATCGGCAAAGTCCGATGAAGATAAAAAAACAAATACAAGTACATCCGAGGAGGAATAATTATGGCACAGATTATCAGCGGAAAGGAAGTTTCCGCAAAAGTACGCGCAGAGCTTAAAAAAGAAACACAGGCTCTCATCGAGTCCACAGGCATTTACCCCGGTCTTGCAGTTATCCTTGTAGGTAACGACCCTGCATCACAGGTTTACGTCCGCAACAAACAGTTGGCATGCGAAGAGCTTGGTTTCCACCCCTTTGAATACAAACTTAGCGAAAATACAACTCAGGAACAGCTTCTCGACCTAATCAGCGTCCTCAACAAGGACTCTAAAGTTCATGGCATCCTAGTTCAGCTTCCTCTTCCCGATCACCTGGATGAGCAGTCTGTTCTCTACTCTATCGCTCCTGAAAAGGATGTTGACGCTTTCCACCCATATAACGTAGGTAAAATCATGATTGGCAGCTACGATGTTCTTCCCTGTACACCGGCAGGCGTTATGGAACTTCTTGATGCGTACGGTGTTGAAATCTCCGGCAAAAACTGCGTGGTAATCGGTAGAAGCAATATCGTAGGCAAGCCTATGGCAATGCTTCTTCTCCAGAGAAGCGGAACTGTTACCATCTGTCATTCACGCACTAAGAATCTTGCTGAGGTTTGTTCGGAGGCTGACATTCTGGTTGTTGCAATCGGCAAACCAAAGTTTGTAACTGCTGATATGGTTAAAGAAGGTGCTGTCGTTGTTGACGTTGGCATTAATCGTGACGAAAACAACAAGCTTTGCGGCGACGTTGACTTTGAGAGCGTAGAACCTAAGGCTAGCCTTATCACTCCTGTTCCCGGCGGCGTAGGTCCAATGACAATTACAATGCTCATGAAGAATACTCTCCGTGCTGCTAAGGCTCAGAATGGTATCATAGAATAAATCTACATAAGTACATACAGCAAAGGCTGACTCTGTTTTCCTATGGGTCAGCCTTTTTTTACGACTATTACACGCAACAAAAAAGTGCCACGGCAAACGCCATGACACTTTTTAAACATATGTTTGATTATTCCTTAACGCCGCCGAGAGCTACGCCGCCAACAATGAACTTGGACAGACACAGATAAATAACAACGATAGGAATGATAGACAGAGCAACTGCTGCATACTGAGCGCCTGCATCGGGGTGCTTATCCTGACCCAGAACGTTCTGAATCATGATAGGCATTGTGTAGCGGTCAACGTCACTCAGAATGATCATGTTCTGAGTATAGTAGTTGTTCCAGTTTGCAACAAATGCGAAGATAGCCTGTACTGCAATAGCCGGTTTACACATAGGAATTGCAATAGAAATAAATGTACGGAATTCTCCGCAACCGTCAATACGAGCCGCTTCAACAATATCCAAGGGGAATGAGCTCTTCATATACTGACGCATATAGAATACAACAGCAGGAGCTGCAATCGCAGGAAGAATCAGCGGGATGTAAGAGTTAGCCAGACCCAGAGTACCAACCATGAACTGTACGAAACCTGTGGAAGTAACCTGTACAGGAATCATCATTACAGCCAGAATCAGAGTATATGCAGCGTCACGAACCTTAAAGTTATAAACAGTAAGACCATAAGCAGTCAATGCAGAGAAGAAAACTGTGAGAACAGTAGAGCAACCTGCAATGATAAGGCTGTTTGCATAACCCTTCCATACGTTGAAGTCAGGGAACTGAGCCATTTCCGGATTTTCAGCGATATTCTTATAGTTAACCATAAAGTCGCCGCCGGGAATAAAGTTGATAGGTGTTGTGCTGAGGTGGAATCTGTCATGAGTAGCATTACAAATCATAATCCACAGAGGTACAAGACAAACAGCTGCAAGAATTAAACAAACAATAAAGCAGCCGATAGACTTAATACGCTGAATCAGCATATAATTGTCCTTTACGCCTACATTTTCCATTAGTCGAGACCTCCATTCTTAGCAAGCTTCTGCTCTCTCTTGTATGCCTTAACCAGTTCCTTGCGCTCTTTCTTCTTTCGAGCTTCATCTTCGTCACGGTTCATACGAAATACAAAGATACCCAGAATAGCTGTTACAATGAACAGCATAATGGATGCAGCACCGGCATTGCCGTACTGCGGAGCGTGTACGTTATTACCTACACGGAACTGTTCGTAAATAAATACGGCAACAGTACGCAGATGATCCTTGATATCGCCTGTAGATGTGTGATACAGGAAAGGAATATCAAACATCTGGAGACCACCAATCATGGAAGTAATCAATGTGTAAACAACCATGGGCTTCAGCAGAGGCAGAGTAATCTTTCTGAGAACCTGACCACTGGACGCACCGTCAATGTTAGCAGCTTCAAACAGAGAAGGATTGATACCCAGAATACCGGACATCATCATGATCATGGTGTTACCAAACCACATCCATGTCTGAATGAACATTACAATACCACGGCTCCATGTTGGATCGTTTTCAAACTTAATAGGATCATTTCCCATGTTTGCCAGGATAACGTTGATCGCACTTGTCTGGCTGTTGGAAATGAAACGCATGAACAGAGCTGCAACAGATACAGCTGTGATAATGTTAGGAAGGTACATGATAACCTTGAATGCGCCCTGACCGGGAATATGCAGCTTGGAATCTGTAAACCATACAGCAAGCAACAGGGACAGGAAAATCTGAGGAATAAAGTTACCTACCCAAAGAATAATAGTGTTTGCGAAAGACTGCATGAAAGTGTCATGCAATGCATTGGCTCTACGATCGTCACCACCGAAAAGCAGTGTAGTATAGTTTTCCAGTGCCATGAATTCCTGTGCCTCAGCGCCAAAAGCGTGATCGGCATTACCGTAGAAGCTCAGGATAAAAGTGTTAATCAATGGCCAAATCTGGAAGAAAGCGTAGATAATGAAAAATGGTGCGATGAACATATAACCGTACTTTGCATAGCTAATGGACTTAATACGGCTCTGCGCTGTCGATGCCATTTTAAACACACCCTCTCAAAAATTTAGTAAAGTAGTAGATTAGATAAAAAAACAAATATACACCTGCACGGATAACCCGTGCAGGCAGTATATTGTTACTTTAGAAAGTCGAAACTATCTGTCAATTACAATTATTCAACTGTAACGTCTGTCAGAGCTTCAGCCAGCTTGTTCAGGAACTCGTTAACGCAATCATCTTCAGAAGCGATTGTGCCTTCGCAGTAAGCCTGTACAGCATTCTGCAGTTCAGTGTTGATAGTAGCGTCGTACTGAGTAGCGATGCTCATATCAATCTTAGCTGCACCTTCAGACAGTGTAGCCAGCTGATCCTGACCACCCAGCAGAGGATTGCTGTTTGTGCCAGCAGCGATTGTGTCAGCCATTACGGACTTGTTGTTTACGAAGTCGCCCTTAGCGTCAACGTATGCCTGCATAGAAGCATCATCAACAGTCATAGCGTACAGGAACTTACCAGCCTCAGTAGCGTTGTCGCACTTAGGAGATACGCAGATCCATGTACCGCCCCAGAACCAGCCTGTAGGACCAGCAACTACGTTCCAGAGACCATATGTAGAACCTTCAGCACCCTCTTCGCCGGAAGCCTGAGACAGCTGAGAACCAGCACCCAGAGACCATGTGGGGAAGAAGAAACCGAATGTCTTGTTAGCCTGTGTACCAGCGCTCATACCCTGAGGCAGCCAGTCATCAGTCCACTGAGAAGCTGTGCTGATGTAGCCAGCGTCAAAGTTTGTCTTAGCCATGTTGATGAAATCGCCGAGGCAAGCCTTGGAGTTATCAGCTGTGATTACGCCATCCTGTACCCAAGCAGATGTTCTGTTACCGTTGGAGTAAGCTCTCCAAACGCCGCCCAGAGAGTCAGCCATAGCTGTAACTTCGCCGGAAGCTGTGTATACTTCTGCAGCTGTTGCCCAGAAAGCATCCCAGTCGCTGATCTTAGCCTGCATATCTTCGGGAGTTGTTACGCCCAGATATTCTTCAGCCAGGTCAGTTCTGTATGTGTAGCCACCAGCAGCAACCTGCCATGTAGCACCCTTGAATACGCCGATCTTGTACCTACCCATACCATCACTGTAGTCGTATGCAACACCGTACATATCCTCGCAGAGACCTACGCCTGCGAGAGGAGCAGAATACTCATCGTTGTTCTGGTAAGCCATGTTCCAGTCAGCGTCGCAGAAGAACAGGTCAACATCATCGTCAGATGCAAATACCTGTGCATACTTTTCGTTAGCTTCAGTACCGTTTGCACCTACGTTCTGATACTTGATCATATCCTTGTCCACGCCCTGGTATTCAGCTACAACGTCATACATGTAGCTCAGGTCATCTTCTGTCCAGCAGAGGATTGTCAGAGTGTCGCCACCCTCACCGAGAGAACCGTCGGGAGCGTTGGGGCCTGTAGCTGTGGAAGCATCAGTAGCTTCTTCTTCGCTGTTATCAGCCTCAGTTGCTTCTTCAGTATCCTCTTCTGTTGCAGCTTCAGTTGTTGCTGCTTCAGTAGCCGCGTCATCATCCTTGTCGCCGCAGCCTACGAATGCAGTAGCAGTCATAGCCAGAGCAGCCATGAGAGCCAGTGTCTTCTTCAGATTGTTCATTGGAAATTTCCTCCTTTAAATATATGTTATACCGCATTATGCGATATAATCAGCTTTGTGCTGTGATTCAGGCGATACTACGCCAAAATCCCGCACTCCTTTGATAAACTAAGTGTACATCAAAACTAAAAAAAAGTCAATATGGTATACCGTTCATTCATTATTTTTAGGCGTTTCGCTTTGTTTCAACATCAATTTTTTATGCAATATGATATTTGCCCAGTCTTGAAATGCAGAAAAGTTACAAAATAGTTACATCAAAATTCAAGGCTTTTCCATATACTTTTCCTTACATACCAGATATTCCTCTATTGCTATGTACATTTCATCATTTATTCCATCTATATAAAGCAACTCGTAGACGCTCTCAAAACCGCCAATCTCTGCTCTGAATTCGATTATTTCCTGTGCAAGCTCCTGACTGACACCTGGAAGATATTCAAAATCTTCCGCTGTAGCTGTGTTTATATCTATAATATCTATTATAGAAGCATCAGTTTCTTCTTCGATAATTCTCGGTTCTTCACATGGTATTTCCTCGTCCTCAATATAGACCATGTCAAATATATTAGCAAACCGTCCCTCACCTATTCCTTCGACCTCGAGAAGCTGATTTCTGTTTGTAAATATGCCGATCATGCTTCTGTAGGAAATAATGTTTCCGGCAAGCACATCACCTATGCCTGGCAACTGAGACAGCTCATAGGCGGTGGCAGTATTGAGGTTAATGGGAAAGTTCACAGTCGGAGGTATGGCTTCCTCGTGCACATCATGAAGATAAGTCGTTTCGTGGTGGGCAAGAGTTGTTGTGCTCGTTTGCGGGAGTGCCGTGACAGCAGCGGACAGCGACGTTGAAGTAGTTGAAGTATGTGTTGAAGTATGTATGGATATTTCAGCTTTTTCAGCGGGTTTGTTGGAGTCAGACGCCGCTATAAAGCTGAGACTTGTGGCAGTCATTGCTGCAATCGCCACTACCGTACATATATTCTTCCATTTGTCAGTCATATATTTTCACCTGTCATACATTTAAATATATCAATAAAAAGAGCCGCCATACATTGTACGGCAGCTCCTTGAATTACACTATATTGCTTTGCTTATTCAGCTTCATTCATAGCGTCAATAACACTACGGAGAGCCTTGGCACTGTTCTGGAGAGCAACCAGCTCTTCACCACACAGAGGAGGTGTAACCTCACGCTCAATACCTGCTGCACCAACTACACAGGGAAGGCTGAGGCATACGTCTGTAACACCCTCGTAACGGCTGCCATCCTGGAGTGTGGATACTGTGAGGACAGTCTTTGTATCACGAAGAACAGCCTCTGCAATCATACTTACAGAGAGTGCAATTGCATAGAATGTAGCACCCTTGCACTTGATAACCTCAGCACCGGCATCTCTTACTTCCTGTACGATAGCATTCTTGTCGCCCAGGTCAGTTACACATCTGCAATAGTCCTCGAAAGGCATACCGCATACGGAAGCCAGTTCCCAGGGTACCATAGAAGAGTCGCCATGTTCACCAAATACGTAAGCGTGAACATTCTTTGAGCTTACATTTGCATGGTCAGCAAGACAAGCTCTCAGACGAGAAGAGTCCAGAACTGTACCGGAGCCGATAACCTGAGAAGGCTTCAAGCCGGACTTTGTTGCTACTTCATATGTGAGTACGTCAACAGGGTTGCTTACAATAATGTAGCAAGCATCGGGAGCATACTTTGTGATTTCAGGCATTACGGATGCAATAATCTTAGCGTTAATCTTGCACAGGTCAAGTCTTGTCTGACCGGGCTTTCTTGCAACGCCTACTGTGATTACAACCAGGTCAGAGCCTACTGCATCAGAATAGTCACCGTCTCTTACATCACAACCCGGATAGAAAGAGTTACCCTGCATAATATCCATAGCTTCACCCTTAGCCTTGGGCTTGTTGATGTCAACAAGTACCATTTCAGAGCAAAGGCCCTTGATTGCCATCGTAAATGCGATAGATGCACCTACGTTGCCTGCGCCCAGAATCGTTACTTTTTTACCTTTTTTTACTTCGCTCACTTTATGTTTCCTCCTAAAAAATGTTACATATTTATTATGGTTTTTTCGGGATTATTTATACATCCGGATTGTCAATTTCTGGATGATGCTAATCATTTATATTATAGCATATCACGACTTTTTTTGCAAGTGAGATTATTATGCACCATATTTTTTTGTTTATATAGCATAAAAAATTAATCCTATAATTGTGCGACTTTTACAAAATCAAGGCTTTCCTCTTCCATTTTAGATTCAGCTGTGCTATAATATGTCAAGAGATTACAATTTGATTACAAATCGTATCATTTTGGGAACATCTGCAAATGATAAAGGGAGAAATCCAAAGGAGTGTGATAAGCTCGCAGATGAAATCACAGGCAAAGTAAAATGCGACTGACAAATATGAAAGGAATCAAGATTAATGAATCGTAAAATGCGTAAAGCAATATCTATTATAGTGGCAAGCGTAATGCTTCTCACATCAGGAATTCTGGTAAGCAGAAAAACGACAGCTGAGGCAGGAGACATCGTTCTCCAACAGTACGATGCAGAGTGGCGCAGCTACCCCTACGGCGACGGAAATCTCGGCAACAGCGGATGCGGTGCATTTGCCATCATCAATGCTGTAAAATATCTCACAGGCAACACTATAGATATCTATGAAATCGCCGACTGGGGCAGTGCAAATGAATACATCAACGGCGTAGGCTCTGCTTTCACTATTGCTCCCAATGCCGCTTCAAAGTTCGGCAGCCAATACGGCTTCCAGCTTGACACACACTATGGCTTCGGTGGTTATGTGGGTAACTCCTACCCGTCCAGTGAAGAGGTTTACAAGGCCGGCTGGGACACTCTCGTTGCCAAACTCTCCGCCGGTGAAACAGCAGTAGGTCTGGTACACAACCACTTCATCGCCATCGTTGATTACGACAGTGCGACTGACCGTGTACTGGTCTATGACTCAGGTGCAAGTTCCAAGCGTGAAACTACCAAATCAGGCGACTGGAAAACTTACAACGAGCTTAACTACTGGTCCGAGGAGGGCACAACCGCTCTCAAGCTCCGTGCTTACCTCACCTTCTATTTTGCAACAGGCGTTACTGCTCCTGCTGTCACCACCACAACAACAGCCTTTGACGGAAGCACCGATGCTGCCGGCACTTATATAGTAAATGCCAACGGCAGTGCCCTTAATATGAGAAGCAAGCCCTCTACCTCAGGTACAATCCTCACTAAGATTCCTGATGGCTCAGAGGTCATGGTTATCGCTTCAAACGGCTCCTGGGCAAGCGTTTCTTATAACGGTGTAAGCGGCTATTGCTGTATGGATTACCTCATTCCCGCAGGTAAATCC
Organism: uncultured Ruminococcus sp.; assembly: GCA_964594275.1. Classification (GTDB taxonomy): domain Bacteria; phylum Bacillota; class Clostridia; order Oscillospirales; family Ruminococcaceae; genus Ruminococcus_C. The sequence continues at coordinate 12,923 of CAZQMA010000028.1, forward strand.
GAAGGAGCAGAAACTACTACAACGACAACTTCACCGTTGAATATAACAACTACTACCGCTGTTACAACAACTACAACTTCCACAGAAGCACTTTCAGATGAGCTGGCAGGACAGTATGTGGTTTCCGCAAACGGCTCCTATCTTAATATGAGATCAGGCCCAAACACAAGCTTTAAGGCTGTAACACAGATTCCCGATGAGTCTGTAGTCCAGGTAACAGCAGCAAATAGCTCCTGGGCGGCTGTAAAGTGGAATCAGTTTGAGGGCTATTGCAGTATGGCTTACTTAAAGCCATACGCTGAGATTACAACTGAATCTGCAACAACAACAACATCAACTACTACTACTACTACCACTGTCAATGCAATCACTTCCACTTCCGAAGTTTCCGAAAAGACAACATCCTCTACCATAACTACAACCGAAGCTGTAACAACAACTGAAACGTCAGAAACCACAAACAACCAAGCCGGCGCATACTCTGTAAAGACAGACGGCGCACACCTTAATCTGCGAGCTTCAGGCAGTACAAACAGTGAGATTCTGGCGCAGATTCCGAATTCCAGCGAGCTTTTCGTAATATCAGTAAGTGACGGCTGGGCTAAGGTTTCATGGGACAGCATCACAGGCTATTGTAGCACAAACTACCTCACCAAAAAGGTCATCAATGCTGACCAGAGTACACAGAGCATTACCGATGTTGACTCTTCCTATCTCACACAATATGGCGACGTAAATAGAAACGGTACAGTTGAAATAGCTGATGTGGTACTTCTCCACAAGGCACTTACAGGTGCTATATCCCTTAATCGTACAGCAGCCGCAAACGCTGATTGCTACAATGACTCTGTCCTGAGTATTGTCGATGCTACGGTAATTATTCAGGCTATCATAAACAACTGTGAAATGCCCATAAAACCCATAGCATAATTAATTCCGGTTAAAGTCAGAGCGGACGATTTTTTCAGAATCGTCCGCTTTACTCTATTGACAAAATTTCCGACATAAGCTATAATCAGAATTATGGAGGTGTTTCGCTATGAACAGCCGCACTAAACACTTTTTTTTACTTATAACCTTCGGCGTAGTACTCTTTGCCGCACTGATGAATTTCGACACCGTACTTAAATATGCAGGATGGATCATCGGCATTATTTCGCCTATTGTACTGGGCTTTGTACTTGCCTTTATTCTCAACGCCCCCATGAATGCTTTGGAGCGGTTTATCAGCCGTATTGTTGCGCCGAAAATCAAAAACAAGCCTAAGGAAAACATTATACGCATTATAAGCCTGATTCTTACCCTTACGATAATAGGTCTTGTCGTTACCCTTACCGTAAATCTTGCAATCCCTGCGCTCACAGAATCGGCATACAGCATCATACCTCTTCTTGAAGAAAAATTCCCAGAACTTAAAACGCTTCTTGATAGTGTAGACTTTGGTTTCAGCATTGGCTCTTTTACGGAATGGCTCAGAAATTTCGATTTCTCCATCCTGTCCGACAATGCGGAAGAACTCATAAACTCCGCCATGAATACCGCTTCTTCTGCTGTAACAGCGGTTATTGATGTTGTATTTGGCATTGTAATTGCAATATACGTGCTTCTCAGCAAGTCAACTATTGACCGTCAGGTGAGAAAGCTTGTATACGCAAACCTAAAAAAAGAAAAAGCTGACAGGCTCTACTATATAAGTCGTCTTGCACGGGAAACCTACTCCAAATTTCTCTCAGGACAGTGTGTCGAGGCCTGCATACTCGGTTCACTTATCTTCATTGCGTTCAGCATATTCAAGCTGCCCTACGCCGGACTTATCGGACTTCTTACGGGAATGTGCTCACTCATCCCCTATATCGGAGGATGTATCTCCTGTCTTATAGGAGCTTTCCTCATTCTTCTTGCGGCACCTGAGCGTATACTTATCGCTATTCTAATTTATGTTATCATACAGTTTGTAGAAAACCAGTTCATCTATCCTCATGTTGTAGGAAGCTCCGTGGGACTTGCTCCTATATGGACTCTTCTTGCGGCATTGGTAGGCGGAAAACTTTTTGGTCTTACAGGTATCATCTTCTTCATTCCCTTAGCAGCTGTATTCTTTGCGCTTCTGAGAGAAAACACTGACCACAAACTGAAAAAGAAAAATCTGCTTGACACTCCCTCCACCGATGCCAAAACTAAACCGGATGCTATAAAATAAAACATAAATCCGCAGTAAGCACGCTTAAATGGCTCTCATCAACTATTGACAGAGATCAAAAAAATCCTTCCTACGCTCGTCAGCTAGGAAGGATTCTTTTTATATAATGTCATAGTGTAAAATCCACGACAATTTGCCTGTATCTATCCGAAAAAAGGGAGGAAACGGACAGACATCTGAAACCGTCCCTAATAGGAAGTAGAGCGATTCCGGCTTCTGTTCCTCAGATTTAACCGTGGTGTCTTACTGTCTATATTATAGCATAACTCCCTATTGCATACAATTGCTTATCGTGCCGTGTTTATTGCATATTATGCTTTTTTTGATATTAAAAGCTGTCAGATCAGGCATCGATAGTGCACTCAATGGTTATTCATTATAAAAAACCACTCCGCAGTTTTTATCTCACCTGACCATCACCGTCAATGAGGTACTTAACGGTAGTCAGCTCTGTAAGTCCCATAGGTCCTCTTGCATGGAGCTTCTGGGTGGAAATGCCGATTTCTGCGCCAAAGCCAAACTCTCCGCCATCAGTAAAACGTGTAGATGCATTAACATATACAGCCGCTGCGTCAACCTCATTTCTGAAACGAGCTGCAGTGTCCAGATCCTTTGTAATAATGCACTCAGAATGTTTTGTGCTGTATTTTGCAATGTGCGCCAAAGCTTCATCAAGGTCACATACAACCTTCACAGTCATCTTGTAATCATTGAACTCTGTGTCATACAGCTCCTCTGTAACAGGAAGAACACAGTCACCCAGAATAGCAGCTGTTTTGGCATCACCATAGTATACAACGCCATGTGCATCAAGAGCAGTCTTGACCATAGGAAGAAGCTTCTCTGCAACTGCTTCATGTACAATCAGACCCTCAATTGCGTTACATACAGAGGGACGCTGAGTTTTAGCGTTGTCGATAATGCGAACAGCCATTTCATAGTCAGCTTCGTCTCTAAGGCACTTGTCAACATAAACGTGACAGTTGCCTGCCCCTGTTTCAATGACAGGCACGGTAGCCTGTCTTACAACAGCCTGTATAAGACCTGCACCGCCTCTGGGAATGAGTACATCCAGATATCCGTTAAGGCGCATCATATCAGCCGCTGTCTCACGAGAGGTATCCTCAACCAACTGAATAGCATCAACAGGCAGCCCTACGGATTCTACCGCTTCACGCATGATATTTGTAAGGCACATATTGGAGTTTATAGCTTCCTTGCCACCACGAAGAATAACGGTATTACCCGCCTTGAGACAGAGTGTAGCTGCATCAACCGTAACATTGGGGCGTGACTCGAAAATAATACCGATACAGCCAAGAGGAACTCTCGTCTTAGTGATACGTAAACCGTTGGGACGAACGCTTCCTCCTGTCACTGTACCGACAGGGTCGTCAGTTACAATAAGCTTGTCAATAGCCTTAGCCATGTCCTCGATTCTGCCGTCAGTCAGACGGAGACGATCCTGCATAGCAGCACTCATGTTGTTTTCTACCGCTGCTGTAAGGTCCAGCTCATTGGCAGCCTTGATTTCTTCCCTTCTCGCCAGAAGAGCCTCAGCAATTGCTGCTAAAGCGTTATTTTTAGCCATAGGAGATGCAGCTGCCATTTTTACAGCCGCAGCCTTTGCCTTAATGCCTAAAGTTTCTGCATAGTTCATATATGTAGCCTCACTTTCATTTATTATTCTGCAAGAAACACCGTTCCAACTTCTTCGTTATCAAAAAGGTCATAGAGCTTTTCGGGGGTTCTGCCATTCATGATAACCATATCAATACCCGCCTGTGTAGCGATTTTTGCGGCATTGATTTTAGTCGCCATACCGCCTGTACCCAAGGATGAACCTGCACCGCCTGCCATTTCAATAATATGAGAGTCAATCTTTTCAACCACGGGAATAACCTCAGCGTTAGGGTGAGTGTGAGGGTCAGCGGGATAGAGTCCGTCAATGTCGGACATTATAATCAAAAGGTCTGCACCTGCGATAGTTGCAACCATAGCCGATAGGGAGTCGTTTTCACCGATTTTCAGTTCAAGCTCCTCCGTGGCAATAACATCGTTCTCATTGACAATGGGAATAACGCCCATTTCCAGGAGACGGTTAAGGGTATTCTGCACGTTTGACAGACCAACATCCAGTACATGCTTTGTAAGGAGAAGCTGAGCAACCGTTACACTGTACTTGCTGAACATATCATCGTATACATGCATAAGTTCACACTGTCCCACAGCGGCAACCGCCTGCTTTGTGGGGGTATCCTCAGGCTTACCGGGAAGATTCAGCTTGCCTATCCCCATACCGACCGCACCAGAGGAAACAAGGATTATTTCCTTGCCTGAGTTATGCAAGTCGGAAAGTACCTCAACCAGTTTTTTCATACGGCGGATATTCAGCTTTCCTGTTTTATGTGTAAGAGTGGATGTACCCAGTTTAAGAACCACTCGTTTTTTTGACGCTATATCCATTTATGATTTCTCCTTCAAGAATTTATGGGTTCACCACATTGCGGGGATTGCCTTCAAAGAACGCTCTTAGATTACCTATAGCTATGTCCATAAGGCGTTTTCTCGTCTCAAAGGGAGACCATGCAATATGAGGTGTTATAATGCAGTTCGGGATATTTTTAAGAGGAGTGTCCTCTCTCATAGGCTCTGATTCCAACACGTCAAGAGCCGCACCTGCGATTTTGCCCTCTATGAGAGCCTTCGCCAGTGCTTCTTCGTCAACGATAGGACCTCTGGCGCTGTTTATGAGCAAAGCGTTTTTCTTCATGAGGCTGAGATTCTCACGGGAAACCATACCCTTAGTCTCAGGGGTAAGGGGCGTATGCACAGTGAGAACATCCGCTCTCCTAAAGGCATCCTCCAGGTTTACTAATTCATAAGGACAGTTTTCAGGCTTTGTACGGGTGCACACAAGAATCTTCATACCAAAAGCGTCTGCCACCTTTGCAACCTGTCTACCGATACTGCCGAAGCCTATTATAGAGAGAGTTCTGCCTCTAAGCTCATACGCCGGAAACGGAAAGTAGGAAAACGACGGAGCCTTCATCCATCCGCCGTCTCTTACGTCACGGTCATACATATGGATTTTATTGTAGTGGTAAAGTATCTGTGCGATTACATACTGTGCAACAGCATCAGTTGAGTAGGTGCCCGCATTGCAAACGGGAATCCCCGCCTCCTTAGCCGCTTTTATGTCAATATTGTTGTAGCCTGTAGCCATTTCGCCTATGTATCTGAGGTTCGGACAAGCCGCTATCACCTCACGGGTGATGTTCACTTTGTTGCAGAGTACGATTTCCGCATCTCCGATATGGTCAACAACTTCATCGTCAGCAGTATAGTCAAACGGAACGACCTTTCCGAATTCACTGAAAATCTCAGGTGAAAACTCATCGCTGTGGCAGAGGGTTTTCCACTCGGTTATTACAATTTTCATGCCTGCTCCTCTGTTTCAGTCTTAACTTCAACTTCAGCATCCGTCTCCGATTCTTCGGTTTTATTTACAGTCTTAGCCTCTGAGGACTTCACCTTATCTTCGGAAACCTGCTTCGCTCTCTTCTTGTCAAGCTTGCGCTCTCTCTTTTCGATAATAGCAAATACAATTGCGCCCAGAAGGAGTACACCCTCAAATACACCTACAGCGGCAAAAAGAGAATGATTATCCGGCTGAATATAGATGCACAGAGACGCAGGAATACCAATTGCCAGAAGCAAACGGTAGGATTTCTGTGTTCGTACATACTGTACGATAAAAAATACACATGCAAGAATTGCAAACACAAGATGCCATGTAAATGAAATAGGGAATGTTGTAGCGTCCATGATAAGGACTCCTTTCAGATTATAGGTTAACACTCTCTTTATTTTAGCATAAAATCCTAATGTTGTCAATGAAAAACAAGGCTTTTTCAAGTGGCATACACGTATCTGCCTATTCTTATTTAAAGCACTCATTTTTCTCAAATTCCTTAATATAAATCCCGTATTTTTCCATTCTTTCAACATTTATCTGTGCTTTTGTATAATGTTATGAAAAAATAGAGCTATTCAGTCGGTATTTAGTTTAAAATGTCAAATGAATTACTCTTCCATTTTCATTAAATCTGTGTTATAATATATATGTACATTTAAGAATCATGACTTTAGTGTATAAAAAGGGGAATAATTTTGAAAATTTAAGAAAAAAGGAGGTAGAGTTATGAGCAGTAGTGAGCTTGCCGTTGGCGAGAGCTGTGCTTTTGAGTACATCCAAGCAGTTGAAGAGGCTCCTATTATCATTCAGAAACCAAACAGCGGTAGCGGAATAACTGACTATCCGGTAATAGATTTTGACAAACAGGCACTTGAGGAATTGACTGACAAAGTAGAAACTTCTCTGAAGAATTCCAAATTAAAACCCGGCGGCGGAACTTTTTACCGTTTCGCAAAGAGAACTATAGACATTGCAGGCTCATTAATGGGACTGGCTGTTCTTGCAATCCCAATGGGTATAGTTAGTTTGTTAATTTATATCGAGGACAAGGGTAATCCTATTTTTGTACAGGAGCGTCTTACTAAAGACGGCAAGGTTTTCCGAATGTATAAGTTCCGTTCAATGTGTACTGACGCAGAGAAAAAATTCCATGAGGTTCAGAAAGCCAACCAGACTGACGGTCTGGCATTTAAGATGGACGATGACCCTCGTATCACAAAAATAGGCAAAGCTATAAGAAAACTCTCCGTAGATGAGTTGCCACAGCTTGTCAACGTGCTTAAAGGTGATATGTCTCTTATAGGACCCAGACCGCCTCTTCCCAGAGAGGTAAATCTTTACTCAGATTACCAGATGCAGAGACTCCTTGTAAAAAGTGGACTTTCCTGCTACTGCCAATGCAGCGGTAGAAGCGATATGCCATTCGATGAATGGGTGGAAAGCGACCTCAAATACATAAGAGAACGCAGTCTGTGGATTGACATCAAGCTTATGTTCAAAACCGTGAAAGCGGTTTTCTGCAAAAATGGCGCTCGATAAAATTGCATAACAAAACAGGCTGTTCTGATAGAACAGCCTGTTCTTATGATATGACAAAATGTCAAATAATACCAAAAAAGTAAAATCAAAGAGAAAAAGGAGAAGAGAAAATGACTAAATGGAAATCCTGTCTTGCGGCTGCACTGGCAGCTATGAGCCTTTCTGCCGCACTTTCAGGCTGTTCAGGCGGCGATAAGAACGATGCACCCGCTGAAACAACCGCTGCCACAACCACATACGCAACAGAAGAAGCCACAATCCAAACTGAAACTGAGGCTTCTACCGAAGTCGAAACAGAGCATGTAAGTCCCACCGAAATCGTAAGCTCAACACTGGGTGCGGAAATCTCCGAAATCGGCGCAGTTCTTGATCGTGACGGCAACAACACCTACAAAGCAAAACTGTCCGATATGATTGAAGAGGGCGACTCCGTTCACTCTTTCACATTCATCTTCTATTCCGCTGAGGGTACAAACATGGGTACATACAATGGCGGCTGTGGCATCTCCGTTAACGCCGATTGTATATCAGCTACCGATGAGGGCTGGTATCAGTGTGAGGACTTCTCACAGTCCGTAAACGGTTCCTACGCTGAAATCACCTGGAACGTTCCCACTGATGTGGCTGAATATATTGACCCCAACGGCGAAGTACTTATCGGCTATTGGTGGAGTAATGTTCAACAGGTTGAGCTGAGTTCAATCATCTGCAACTACACCCGCACCAGGGAAATCCCTGTTGACATGACAACCAATGCAGAACCTGCCATGACTCTCACCTACTCCGATGAAGAGAAAAAAACAGGTCACATAGACCTCTCCGAGTTCATAAGTTCCGAGGAAACTATTCAAGCTGTTACCTTTGATGTTTCGGCAAGTGGATCTCTGGGTAAATTCACAGGTGCATTTGGTATCTCCATGAACGAAGGCAGCAAAGCTGCTACCGACAAAAACTGGTACCAAAGCGGCAACATTGCCATTATCACCGATGCTTCAAACCTCTCCCTTACCTGGATTCTACCCGATGATGTCAAGGCTGACGTTTCAGCTGCCGGTCAGCTGATGCTGGGCTTCTGGTGGAGTGAACAGAACAATATTACACTTGACAGAGTTACTGTTAAGAGCAGCAATTCCACAGGCAATGCAACTCACAAAAATGTTGTTGAGGATACCGCAGAGCTTACAGGCAGTGCAGGCACTACCGCTTCATCCGAAGAGGTAAACTCCATGTCCTCTGCTCAGATTGTCGAGGATATCAAGGTTGGCTGGAATCTTGGCAATACCCTGGACAGCCACAACACAACAACCTCCGACACCGAAACCGGCTGGGGAAATCCCAAGACAACTCAAGCTATGATTGATGCTGTTCAGGATGCAGGCTTCAATGCTGTACGTGTTCCCGTAACCTGGTCTGATCATATGTCCTCAGACGGAACCGTAGATTCTGCGTGGATGGCACGAGTAAAGGAAGTTGTTGACTATGCCTACAACAATGGCATGTACGTCATCCTCAACGTTCATCATGATGACAGATACTGGCTTGTCCCCACTTACGATAAACAGGCTGAGGCTGAAAAGAAGCTTGTAAAGGTATGGGAGCAGGTTTGCGATACATTCGGCAACTATGACCATCACCTCATCTTCGAGGGCATGAACGAACCTCGTGTTATCGGCTCTGCCACAGAATGGAGCGGCGGTACATCTGAGGAGCGTGACGTAATCAACCAGCTTTATGCTAAGTTTGTTGAAACCGTAAGAAGTTCAGGCGGTCTCAATGAAACCCGTACACTTATCATTTCCTCTCACGCACAGTCCATCACAGAAGAAGCTGTAAGCGGTGTAGTCGTACCCAACGATGACCACATCATCGTATCTTTCCACAGCTACGCACCTTGGGATTTCTGCGGTACCGACAGTTCATGTTCCACATGGGGCAGTAATGCTGACAAAGAAGAGCTTGACAAGAACTTCAAATATCTGGCGGATACCTTTGATGTGCCTGTTATCATCGACGAATTTGGCTCTGTAAACAAGAACGAGAATACAGCAGACCGTGCCGCTCACTTCGAGTACTACATCAAGAGTGCCAAGGTTCAAGGCATCAAGTGTTTTGTATGGGACAACGGTGCTTTCAACGCTGACGGCGACAACGGCTTCGGTCTCCTTGACAGAGAAGATTGTACATGGAAGTATCCTTCCATCGTAAACGCAATTATGCGCGGTGCTGAATAAAATATTATTATAAACACAAGCTGCTGTATTTGTATACCTTATGGTCATGATGCATAACGCAGCAGTCCGATTATTGTTGAAAACGCTGAAATTCAGTTAAACTAATAAAATATTTGAAAAAAATAGTGCTTTTTTAGGCTAAATATGCTATAATAGAAAAAATAACAAGACTCATTACACGAAAGGAGCTATACGAATGAGCAATAGAATCATCACAATTGAAAGAGAATACGCAAGCGGCGGAAGAGAAATCGGACAGAAAGTAGCTGAGACTCTGGGAATCCCGTTTTACAACAGAGAAATCCTTGAAATGGCGTCTGAGAGATGTGGCGTGTCGGTAGACTACTTGGCAAGTGCAGAAGAAGCTGCACCCAAAAGCTTTTTGTATACACTGATGCTTTCATCCAATCCCACGCGTTCAATCGAGGACAATCTTCCCCTTTCCGATAAAGTATATATCGTTGAAACCAACATCATCAAGGAGCTTGCAGAGAAAAGCGACTGCGTAATCGTAGGCAGATGTGCAAGCTATATTCTCCGTGACATGGAGAATATGTTCTCCACCTTTATCTATGCTGATACAGAAGCAAGAGTAAAGCGTGCTGTTGAGTGCTACGGCATTGAGCCTAGACGTGCAGAAGCTATGCTCCGCAAGTCTGATAAGAGAAGAGAAACTTTCTATAGCATAAACACCGGTGGAAACTGGTACGATAAGTCAAATTACGCACTGTGTCTTAACAGCAACATTCTCGGCATCGACCTTTGCACTGATATTATTGTTGAATCTGTTAAAAAGACAATCTGGTAAACTAAAAAATACCAAAGCCTGCCGTACAGTTAATTGCGGCAGGCTTGTTATTATATCATCACCATCTAAAATAGTAAGATATACG
>CAZQMA010000029.1:0-22107 GCA_964594275.1 uncultured Ruminococcus sp.
GAGCAACTGACTCTTAATCAGTGGGTCCTGGGTTCGAGTCCCCGATGGTGCACCAGCGGATATGGCGGAATAGGCAGACGCGCTAGCTTCAGGTGCTAGTCCTCGCAAGGGGGTGGAGGTTCAAGTCCTCTTATCCGCACCAAATAAGGTTGATAGTTTCAGATACTCTCGTATCAAAACTATCAACCTTATTTATTTATGTAAAAATGCTGATTTATAAGAGTAAATTATGCTACTTTCATTGTGGGTGTCCGGAGGTGTTTTTCTTTACTTTGGACATCCATTTTTTGTTTAACAGAAAGCCTGCATCATAGATGCAGGCTTATTCTGAAAAAAGTTATTACTTTTCAAATACAAATTTTGCTGTATTATCTGATAACCAATTAGCTTTCACTTCTAATTCAAGTGATTGCCAGTCTTCTGGAATTTCTATAGCATACCAGCCAACCATTTTTTTACCTGCTGATAAATCTCCATCCAGAGTACCCTCGTCAAATGCAGTATTCGCTGTAAATGAGTAATCACATTTTATGCCATCGGCATATGCCTCAAACAATAGCATACTACTTATTGATTGTGTTTCATCGGAGATATTTTCAATTTCAAATTTTACTCCAATAAAAGTGTTGCCTTCTTGAGGCCCAAGAAAATCACTTCCATTTGATTCTTGAATATCTGTAGCTGTAATTTTTAAATTTTTAAATTCAGCTGTTTCATTTAGTCCCCAAAACTGTTCTTCTAATTTTGCATTTTCTTCATTAGAAGTATTTTCTACTACAGCTTTTTTAGGAGAGTCATTATTAACATTGCAGGCATAAAAACAACTGCTGGCACATAATGAAAGTGCAATTAAACCTATAATTCGTTTTTTCATATTTTTTTAACTTCCTTTTCCTTGTAATATATTTTTGCATCTTTTATTGATAATGATAAGTTTTTTACCTCCTCTTCAGTACATTATTACCTTTTGCAATAAAAAATGCGCCTACCGAAGCAGACGCATAAAAAACGCAAACTCCGATAGTCGCCAAACTAATTGATAAAAACAAAATAAAATCTGTATTACCCAATTGGAATTCGCATTTTTATCAAATTCTTAATAGGTAATACCAAAAGACAGACTACTACAATATCTAATAAAAGCTTTTTATATTATTCAATTAGTTTGGCATGATTATATAGCATATATTTTTTTGAATTGCAATACTTTTATCAGAAAAAATTATTGGTGATTGTAATTTTTTAGAGCAATAGGATGTATTTATATAGAAAAGCCTCGATTTTCTATGAAAATCGAGGCTGAATTTTTATTCTAATATCTATGTCTATTCGTTTAATGCAGTAAACATTAAATTGATAGCTTCTATTTATGCAATAAAGTATTACTTTCTTGTTGCGATATAAGGAGCAACTGCACTTGCAAGAACATTCTTAGGCATAGTCTGTAGCCAAACCTTGCCGGGACCTGTTACAACAGTGTTAAAGAAGCCCTCGCCGCCAAAGAGCGCATTGCCTACGCCTTTGACAGTCTGTATGTCAACGCTTACAGTTGATTCCATAGCAACCAGATAGCCTGTGTCAACAATAAGTTGCTGACCGGGTTGAAGTGTGTATTCCTGAGTTGAGCCGTCAACCTCAAGGAAAAGCATTCCATTACCTGTAAACTTCTGAAGAATGAAGCCTTCACCTGCGAAAAAACCTGCGCCAATCTTCTTCTGGAAGTGTATGGACATTTCAACGCCTGATTCAGAAGCCAACATAGCACCCTTCTGAGCGATGATAGTGTTGGTCGGGGAAATCATAACGGGGATGATGTCGCCGGGGAAGCTTGACGCACAAGCCAGAAGTCCCGGACCGCCTGTTGCTGTGTAGGTGTTTTGGAACATTGATTCACCTGAGAACATTCTGCCGAATGCCTTACCGATACTGCCGCCTGCATTTGTCGTCATCTGCATGTTGGGGGTCATCCAGCTCATTGCGCCTTTTTCTGTCTTGATTACTTCACCGTTTTCAAGTGTCATGATAACCACAGGAAGTGGTGTGCCTTTGATGTCGTACTGCATAATGTAAAATCCTCCAATAAAAATATTTGTAATTATGAAATAAGAGTATAATAAACGCTCTGCATGTATTATACCATGCTTTGAGATTTATTTCAACATATTTTAATAAAAAGCTTTAATAGTTAGTTTTAGATTCTTGACGTTTGTTCTTGCAGATGCTATAATAAAGAAAAAGCCTTTAAGGAGGATTATACCATGAACGAAACCACAAGAAATCTTAAATCACGTAAAAGCTGTAAATGCTATCTGGACAAGCATGTTGAAAGAACACTTATTGACGAAATCATAGCCGCAGGACTTAATGCGCCCACTGGTCGAAATATGCAGACGCCTATTTTTGTTGCAGTTACCAAAGATGAGATGGTTGCAAGGCTATCAAAGATGAATGCGGCTGTATTCAATATGTCCGATGACCCTTTCTACGGTGCAAAAGATGTTATTATTGTACTCGCACGTAAGGAGTGTACATATATTTACGACGGTGGACTTGCTATGGGTAATCTTATGAACGCAGCATGGTCTCTGGGCGTTGATTCACGTTGGATTCACCGTGCTAAGGAAGTTTTTGAAAGTGAAGATGGTAAGACACTGCTTAAAGAATGGGGCATAAATGACGATGTAGAGGGTATAGGTTTCTGTATTCTCGGCTATGCAAAGGAAGAAAAGGAAAAAACAGAGATCCAGAGCGGACGTGTTTTTTATGTGGAGTGATGACATAAAGTCTCAATAAATAAGCCAAAGCCCCTGTCCGCCAAGGACAAGGGCTTTTCTGTATCTGTATATATTTATGCGTTTTTCTTCTTTTCAATCCATGTAAACATATCGTGGAGTGATTTCTCAGCATCACGTACACCGATGTCGTAAACCTCCTGGAGCTTCTTAGGGTCTTTTTCGAGCCTTCCTATTTCCAGTGGCTTTTGAGGTCGTATAACGAAAATCTCATTCTGTCTTTCAAGCTCTTTTATCCGCTCTACAGTTTCATTATAGTTTTCGTGGCGATTAGTAATTGCCTTTACAAAGAGAGGGTACTTCTTGTAAAAAAGCTTTGGAAGAAGTGTAGACTCAGGCTTTTTCACATAGTCTTTATCACGGGTGAGTACAACAACGTTATGTTTATACCCCATTTTCCTAAAGGCCTCAACAGGCACGCTGTCTGTACATCCGCCATCAAGATACCGGATGCCCTTTATTACAACAGGCTTTGATACATAGGGTAGGGAAGCGGATGCACGCATTACCTCAATATCCTTTTTCATATCATCAATTGGAAGATATTCAGCCTTGCCGGTTTCAATATTACTGCATCCACAGTAGAAACGCACGGGGCTGTTTTTAAATGTATCGTAGTCGAACGGGTCAAGCTCATCGGGAATCGTGTGATAACAGAATTTCTCGCCTACTATATCGCCGTTTTTTATGAGATTATTTATACTGATGAAGCGTTTGTCAGTGCAGTACTTTTTATAATAACGGAGATTACGTCCTCTTTGACGTGAAACAAATGTTCCACCGTGAATCGCACCTGCGGAAACACCGACAACTCCGTCAAATTCTATTCCGTGATCGAGAAAGACATCAAGTACGCCTGCGGTATAAATACCGCGCATACCGCCGCCTTCAAGTACAAGCCCGAATGTGTTGTTCATATTTTGTTGGGACTCCTTTCATGGTGTGGTATAATTATAGCATATAACAATTTTTTTTACAAGTAAAAAGTTTAATTTGCAGTGTCACAAACCAGCTTCTCCAATTGTTATTATAAGCAGGACGTCCTAGGAAAGGGTGTGATTCATTTGAATTCAGAACGCAGTGAACTTATAGAACAGCTCTATATTCTTTACGAACAGCCAATGTATCGTATCGCCTACGCTATTCTACATAACGTAGAACAGTCGGAGGATGCGGTACACGATGCTTTTGTTGCGGTGATAAAGTCAGGAGCGGACTTTGATCGTGCCGACAGTGAGGAAACGAAGCACTATATGATTCGTACCGTACGTAATACCGCTATCAACCGCTACCGAAAAAACGCCGCTGACGTTCTCCGTCTAACGTCTATTGACGACAGCGCATCAGAGCTTCCCGACAGTCGTGATGATATTACCATAAGGATGCGGCACATTGAACAAAAGGAAATAGCCGATTCCATTATGAGCGGTTTGACGGAGCAGGAGTGTGAGATTCTCAGGCTCAGGTGTGAAGAGGAGCTATCCTATAAGGAAATCGGAAAGAGACTTTCTCTCAGTGAAGCTGCGGTACGAAAGCGTTTTGAACGTGCCAGAAAATCTGCAAGAAATGGGAAAGGAGCTATGCTTTATGGAAAAGAAGTATTTACCCTTTGAGGATGAAAACTGGGAGAAAGTCGTGGAAAACGCCTTTTCACCCGACGCTGAAATACATGTATTCTCTGAGCGTTACAAACGCAGAAAGGAAAAGCTTATGAAGAAGCATACAACAGGCAAAAAACCTGTAATCAGAAAGAAAACTATTATTGCAATTGCTGCCGCAGCCGCCGTTATTGCAGCAGTTCCTACATCTGCTATGGCGGGGGCAAGACTTTATAGTGCCCATGTTGAAAAAATATCGGAGTACGAGCGTGGACTTACCATTGAATTGGGTGAGCAACTCTCAGGAGACAACGATGAAACGATTCTTTTTGATGAAAACATATATAATCTCAGCTTTGGCTACGTACCCTCAAATCTGACGCTTCACGACAAGGGCCCTGAAAATGCTCAATACCCAAGTTTTGGAAAGTATAGCGATACAGATTGTCAGAACGGTATAACATTCACATTTTTCAGCATTGACAACGAAAATCAGACCATTACCGAGGACATGAAGTATGTTACAGATGAAACCTCCTATGAAACTGAGGATAAGGCAGTATATACTTTTGAAAAGGAGGTGGGCTGGGTGGAAACATGGGTTGTATTCAAGAATACAAGGTATGCTGCTCAGCTTCTTGTAAACGGTGTATCTGAGGATGACCTTCGCACTGTAATTGACAGTTTAGAGCTTGTTGAAAGCGACTATGAAAATGCGCACTCTTATGATGGCTATAGAAGTATTGAGGACGAAAATGCAGAAATGGAAGCAGACGCAAGTGATGAATATTATGCAGAATCTGTTAATATGGACGGCATGGAACTTATGTCCGTGGGAGATACGGTGAACAATGACGGAGTAAATGTTACTGTTTCAGATATAAGGATTCAGAAGAATTTTGACGGAATCACCACCGATGGCATCGTATGTCCCTTTAATTACAGTGAGTACGCTGATGAAAACGGCAATATCCTTGATAATGTACGTACATGGTATAAAGCAGGCAACGGCGTTGACACTCTGGATGAAGAACTGTTAGCCGAAACAATGCCTATGAGCATAGTTGTGATTGATGTTGTTTACGAGAATACAGGCGATACACCTGTGGAATACTGTGTATGTCCGAATTTACTGAATGTAGACGAAAAGGGTAATGTAATATTCCATAATGACGGCTCAACAGACCCTGAGAGGAAGGGCGACATTGCCTATGACACTATGGATAAGTTGCTTGCTGATAATATGCACTTCTCAATGAAAACAACTCATAAAACTTCAAAAAATAACCTTGTAGATCTCAAGCCCGGCGAAAAGGCAGAGGTGCAGCTTGCATACGCTGTATTTGACGACTACCTGGAGCGTTTTGATACCTATTTCACTTACGATTATGGCTGGAAAACCTTACTTAGCCTTGACGAAGTTTTGAACTAAGCCATTATCTTCATACAATTCTCCATAACGGAAAAGTCGGACGTCTTAGAACGTCCGTTTTTCTTAGAGCAATATTTTAGTTATTATGCTATAAATGTGAACAGCACACTTGAACTAAATAGCCAAAAATCTCCTAACACGCTGAGTAATTATTGACATTTCCGAAATGCGGTGTTATAATTGTAAAAGCATGATTTTTTGAAAAAAATTGGGAGGTATTTTCAAAATGGCTAAAAAAATTAGAAAGACGATGGCTGCTATAGTATCGGCTGCGGTTACAGTGAACTTAGCAGCTGCTGCGGCGTTAAATATCGGCGCAAATGCAGCAGCAACAAAGTACGAATTTGAGGATGCTGATTACACATCAGACATTAAGTTAACCGATGACGGTCTCCGCATGGAAGATAGTGGTACTATTACAGTTACTGTTGAAGCATCATCAACAGGTCCCTACAACATCACGATTTATGCCTTTGGTATTGGAGGCGACAAGCAGCAGAATGTAAGCGTAAACGGCGTGTCTCAGGGTGCTTTAGGTATTCCGGAAGGCACAAGCTATGCTCCCTGCGTAATGGAAGCTATTACGCTGAAGGAAGGCGAGAACACAATTTCAATTGAAAAATCTTGGGGCTGGTCTGAATTTGACTATTTGACAATAGATGTTGCGACTCTTCCGCCCATCCAGGCTACAGACATTGTTTGTACAGACCCTGATGCGATTCCGGAAGCACAAAATTTGATGAATTATCTGGCTTCCGTTTATGGTGAGCATATCATTTCAGGTCAGCAGGAAATCTACATGAATGGTCCTCACGGCTTTGAGTATGAGTTTGAGTATCTTCAGAATCTGACCGGTAAAATGCCCGCAATCCGTGGCTTTGACTATCTGAACGAGGCTAACATTCTCTACGGAAGTGAAGACGGCACAACAGACAGAATCATTGAATGGGTTAAGGATAGAAACGGTATTGCAACTGCTTCATGGCATATTACTGTACCCAAGGACTTTGCAAGCTACAATGTTGGCGACAGCATCGACTGGGGACAGGCAACCTATGGTGTAAAAGATACTGATTTTAATACATCCAATATCCTGGTTGAAGGTACAAAGGAAAGAGAATACTGGATGGCTTGTCTGGAAAAGCTTGCTGCACGTCTCCAGAAGCTTGAGGATCAGAATATTCCTCTGATTTTCCGACCTCTCCACGAAGCAGAAGGCGGCGGTGGTGAAACAGGCTCATGGTTCTTCTGGGGCAAGGATGGCTCTGAGACTTACAAGGGTCTGTGGAAGCTTACATATGATACCCTGGTAAATGAGTATGGACTTCACAACCTTATCTGGGAGTGGAACAGTTATAACTTTGAAACATCCGCAAACTGGTATCCTGGCGATGAATATGTAGATATCATCGGTTATGATAAGTACAGCTGTACTGATTGGTCTACAGGATCAAAGGTGGTTTACCACAACGACAGTGCAATCCCCAGTACTTTCTATGGCATTATGCAGAAATATAACAGTACAAAGATGGTTGCTATGGCTGAGAATGACAGTTTCTCCACAGTTGACAATCTGATCAATGATAAGGCAGGTTGGCTCTATTTCTGTACATGGTATGATGGCAGCGGTTCTGCTGACAGCGACAGTCCTAAGTTCCTGTCTGATCCTACCTTCAACACCGAAGAGGATACAATTGCAATGTACCAGAGCGAATACTGCATCACTCTTGATGAGCTGCCTGCAACACTCTACTCCGATACACCTGTTGTAACAAAGCCTATTGTTACAACACCCACCACAACAACTGTCACAACTGAGGCGCCCGGTCCTACAATAAAGGTTGAGGGCGAAATCACAGAAGCAACAGATGGCACAAGAATCACATTTGATGAGGCTATGGGTAGCACACTTTATCTTGAAATTGACGCTCCGGATGATGTAACATTTGCAAACGGCTGTGTTGGTATTTCTGTAGCGGTTGACGGCGTTGATTACTGGGTATCATACCAGTGGAATATTGCAGGAGACGATACAGTTAAGCTTGACCTTTCCAAGCCCTCAGAGATTTCCTATAACAACGGTAAGGATAAGGTTACCGATAAGACACTTATTTCTGAAATCGCAGCTGAGGCTATGAAGCAGAACACCTGTCTCTTCCAAAAGTGGTGGGCAAATGATTCTGCCGGTGAAGAGGTTACAGACAAGTCAGGAATCATTCTTGTAAAGGCTTATCTTGAAAAGATTCTGGGTGAAACAACAGAGGAAACCACAACCACAACAATCACTACTACAGTAAGTTTCGATAACGAAGATACTACCACCACAACAACAGTTACTACTACATCTGACAATGGTTCTGACATCACAACTACCACAACATCTACATCCAAGGTAACAGATACACCTGATTTCGATGTTTACTATGGTGATACCAACCTTGATGGAAAGCTTTCCATGGTTGACCTGGTACACCTGAACAAGTACGTTGCAAATCTGGTTGACTTCAATGATAATCAGAAGCTTAACGCAGATTGCCACAACGATGGTATCGTGAACGCTGCGGATGCAGACGTACTTCTTAAGTATTTTCTATCCTCTATTGAAAATCTGCCGCTAATTACCAACTGATGAATAGCTTATTAAAAGACGCTTATCCATGTTGATAAGCGTCTTTTTGGTTGACAAAAAAAGGATGGTGTGTTATAATAATTGTACGACAGTTCGTTTGCACCATCCTGTCGCTAAACAAAACTACGGGCAGCCTTATGCATGAGACCACTTTGGTTTAACGAGTATTTACAGGCGGCTTTTCTGTATGGAAGAGCCGCCTTTTTTGGAGGAAATATGTATGTATTATCTTAAAACTACCGCTGCCTTTGACAGTGCTCATTTTTTAAGCGGTTATGAGGGCAAGTGTGCCAATCTCCACGGTCATCGATGGAAGATAGAGGTGTGTGTGGGTGATAGTCAACTTCGGGAAGCAGGACAGCAGAGGGGAATGGTTATAGATTTCGGCGACCTTAAAAAAGCGGTGCGCCGAATCGCTGATGACTTTGACCATGCAACAATCTACGAAGAGGGTACTCTCAGACCCGCCACTATAGCAGCCTTTGAGGAGGAGGGTTTCCGTCTGATAGCTCTTCCATTCCGCCCCACAGCAGAGTGCTTTGCAAAGTATATTTATGAGCTTATTATGGCTGAGGGCTGGCCGGTGAAGAGCGTTACTGTTTTTGAGACCCCTGAAAACTGCGCAGTTTATGAGGTGTAGTATGGAAGATAAGTACAGAGTAGCAGAGATTTTCACAAGCATAAACGGCGAGGGTACAAGAGCAGGGGAGCTTGCGGTATTTGTAAGACTTTGTGGATGTAATCTTAGGTGTAGCTATTGCGATACTATGTGGGCAAACTCCATGGACGCACCACACACTTCTATGACCGCAGAGGAAATACGGGATGAGGTTCTTGTACAGAGTGTACGAAACGTCACCCTTACGGGCGGCGAGCCGCTTCTTCATCCGGGCGCAGACAGGCTTCTTGAATGTCTCCTCAATGATGACAGTCTTAGCGTTGAAATTGAAACCAACGGCAGCGTTTTCATAGGTGATTATGTTTTGTATGAGAGACGCCCCATATTCACCATTGACTATAAGCTTCCGTCAAGCGGCATGGAGGAAAGGATGATTTTCGAGAGAAATCTCCCTTTTCTGCAAAAGCAGGATACGGTTAAATTTGTATCAGGCAGTGTGGAAGATTTAAAACGTGCAGCGAAAATTATACGCAATCATGATTTGTGTAGCAGATGTAATGTGTATTTAAGCCCTGTATTCGGACGGATAGAGCCTGCGGACATGGTGGAATTTATGAAGCAGGAAAATTTAAATGGCGTAAGACTTCAATTGCAGCTTCACAAATTCATATGGAATCCGAATCAGAAGGGCGTATAAGAAAGGAGCGTTTGACATGGCAATAGACCAGGAGAAAATTGCGTACCATATCAGAGGGCTGCTTGAAGCCCTAGGTGAGAACCCTGATAGAGAGGGTCTCATAGAAACACCTGACAGAGTTGCAAGGATGTATGCTGAGGTTTTTGAGGGTATTTCCTACACAAATCAAGAAATTGCAGATATGTTTGAAAAGACATTCACCGAAACCAAGGTAACAGGAAGAAGCTCTGCCGTAACGGTAAAGGATATAAGTGTGTTTAGTTATTGCGAACATCATCTCGCCTTAATGTACGATATGCAGGTTAACGTTTCCTATTTGCCCAATGGCAAGGTTATAGGTCTTAGCAAGATTGCACGTATATGCGACATGGCTGCAAAGCGTTTACAGCTCCAGGAGAGACTGGGACAAGACATTGCTGAGATTATGAAGATTGCAACAGGGTCTGAGGACGTTGGCGTAGTGATAACCGCTACCCACAGCTGTATGACAGCAAGAGGTGTACGCAATCTCCCTGCACGTACAACTACAACCACATTCTACGGTGCGTATGAGGATGATGCGTTTCTGCAAAGCCTTGTAATGAATTGAAAGGAGCAATAATATGGAAGCTATGGTTTTATTCAGCGGCGGCGTTGACAGTACAACTTGTCTTGCACTTGCGGTAAAGAAGCATGGTGCTGAGAACGTCCTTGCATTGTCTATAAGTTACGGACAGAAGCATACAAAGGAGATAGAGTGCGCTGAAAAGCTTGTGAATTACTACGGGGTAAAATGGCAGACCCTCGACCTGTCAAGGATTTTTGCGGATTCGGGCTGCTCTTTGCTTAAAGGCTCAAGCGAGGAAATCCCGGAGGGTACTTATGCAGAGCAACTTGAAAATAGTGACGGTGCCACCGTTTCAACCTACGTGCCATTCAGAAACGGACTATTTCTTTCATCTGCCGCAAGTGTTGCACTTTCCCATGGATGTAGCGTGATTTACTATGGTCCACATGCTGATGATGCGGCAGGCAATGCTTATCCTGACTGTACACCTTTATTCAACAATGCAATGAGTACGGCTATATATGAGGGTAGCGGCAGACAGCTGAAAGTAGAAGCACCTTTCGTAAATATGAATAAGAGTGATATTGTAAGACTGGGACTTGAACTTAAAGTTCCCTATGAAATGACATGGAGCTGCTATGTGGGAGGAGACAAGCCCTGCGGTAAATGCGGAACATGTATCGACAGAATAAATGCGTTCAAAGTAAACGGTGTAACCGATCCACTGGAAGGAGATAAATAAAATGACAGGAAGAACCAAAGAAGAAACCGCAGGAGTAACACTTCTTGGCAATCAGAATACAAAATACAAGGATGATTATGCCCCTGAGGTACTGGAAACCTTTGTAAACAAACATATTGGCAGAGATTACTTTGTAAAGTTCAACTGTCCTGAGTTTACAAGTCTCTGTCCCATCACAGGACAGCCTGACTTTGCAACCATCTATATTTCTTACGTTCCAGATGTTAAAATGGTTGAAAGCAAGTCGCTGAAGCTCTATCTTTTCAGTTTCAGAAATCATGGCGATTTCCATGAGGATTGTGTAAACATCATCATGAATGATCTTATAAAGCTTATGGATCCGTTCTATATTGAGGTATGGGGTAAGTTCACGCCCAGAGGTGGCATTTCCATTGACCCATATTGCAACTACGGTAAAGCAGGTACTAAGTGGGAGCAGGTTGCATGGGAGAGAATTACCCATCACGACCTCTATCCTGAAAAAGTTGATAACAGGTAATCGGTTATGACAAAAGAAGAAATTGCGCTGAAGGCCTGCGACATACTGGAGGAGTATTACCCGGATGCGCTATGCGCACTTCACTATGAAAAGCCCTATGAGCTTCTTATAGCAGTAAGATTGTCAGCTCAGTGTACCGATGCAAGGGTGAACATCGTCACCAAGGATTTGTTTGCAAGGTATACAAGCCTTGAAGCCTTTGCTGAAGCAAACCTCGAAGAACTTGAAGCGATTGTCAAGCCCTGTGGCTTTTATCATACAAAGGCTAAAAGTATAATCGAGATGTCAAGACGACTTATATATATATACGACAGCCGTATTCCTGACACTATGGAGGAGCTACTAACTCTTCCCGGCGTTGGACGAAAAACCGCAAATCTCATTCTGGGCGATATCTACGGTCAGCCTGCAATCGTAACGGACACTCACTTTATTCGTATTACCGGTAGACTGGGGCTTACCGACAATAAGGAGCCTGAAAAGGTGGAACGTGACACACGCCCTCTTATTCCACCTGAAAAGTCTTCAGATTTCTGCCACAGGATCGTACAGTTCGGACGTGATGTGTGTACGGCAAGAAAACCTAAGTGCAATGAGTGCAGGATGAAGGACTTTTGCAGACATTATGAAACTGTATAAATAAGGCAAAATCGGTTGACAAATTATAAATGTTGTGATATAATTCAAGTTGTATACTTTTATATGAAGGCGGTAAACTAATGGGTATTTTCAGTAAATTGTTTGGTTCTTACAGCACAAGAGAGCTTGCAAGAATTGAGCCTATCAAGAATAAAGTTCTGGCTCTGGACGAAGAGTACACAGCTCTTTCCGACGCAGAGCTGAAACAGAAAACGTTTGATTTCCGTGAGCGTCTGGAAACAGGTGAATCACTGGATTCTATGATTCCCGAGGCACTGGCTACAGTTCGTGAGGCTGCATGGCGAGTTCTCGGTAAGAAGCCTTTCCCGGTACAGCTTATCGGTGCTATCGTATTGCATCAGGGCAGAATTGCGGAAATGAAAACAGGTGAAGGTAAGACACTGGTTGCTTGCGTATCTGCATATTTGAATGCACTTCCTGGTAAGGGCGTTCACGTTGTTACAGTAAATGACTATCTGGCTAAAACTCAGTCTGACGAAATGGGTAAGGTACTCCGTTTCCTGGGTTTGACTGTTGGCTGTATTCTACATGGTCTGACAAATGACCAGCGCCGTGAGGCTTATGCATGTGACGTTACATACGGTACAAACAACGAGTTGGGCTTTGACTATCTCCGTGATAACATGGTTATTTATAAGAAAGACAAGGTTCAGAGGGAGCATAACTTTGCTATCGTAGACGAAGTTGACTCTATTCTTATAGACGAAGCAAGAACGCCTCTTATCATTTCAGGCAGAGGTGACAAGTCCACAGCTCTCTATGGTGTTGTTGACAAGTTTGCTAAGACTTTGAATCCTACTGTTATCGTTGAAACCGATACAAAGCAGGATCAGGAATCTATAAATGAAAATGCTGACTATATCGTTGATGAAAAGGCAAAGACTGCCACAATCACCCGCCGTGGTATCAAGAAAGCAGAGGATTACTTTGCAGTTGATAACCTGATGGATCCCGACAACATGACCCTCATGCACCACATCAATCAGGCTCTCAAGGCTAATGGTGTCATGAAGAAGGACATTGACTATATCGTTGAGGATGGCGAGGTCGTTATCATTGATGAGTTTACAGGTAGAAAGATGTTGGGTCGTCGTTTTAATGACGGTCTTCACCAGGCTATCGAAGCTAAGGAAGATGTAAAGGTAATGCGTGAGTCCAAGACTCTGGCTACTGTTACATTCCAAAACTACTTCCGTCTCTACAAGAAGCTCTCCGGTATGACCGGTACAGCTATGACTGAGGAAGATGAATTCCGTGAAATCTATAAGCTGGACGTTATCGCAATTCCCACAAACCGTCCTGTACAGAGAATTGACCACAACGACCTTATCTACCGTACAGAGGCAGCTAAGTATCGAGCTATCATTGACCAGATTATTGACTGCCACGAAAAGGGACAGCCTGTTCTGGTTGGTACAATTTCTATCGAGAAGTCCGAGCTGCTCTCTGCAATGCTGAAGAAGAAGGGTATTAAGCACGAGGTGCTGAACGCTAAGTATCACGCAAAGGAAGCTGAAATCGTAGCACAGGCAGGTAAGTTGGGCGCAGTTACCATTGCAACCAACATGGCTGGTCGTGGTACCGATATCATGCTTGGCGGTAATGCTGAGTTCCTTGCACGCGCAGAGATGCGTAAGAGAGAGTATCCCGAGGAAATCATCACCGAGGCTATCGGCTTTGCTGATACAGACGATGAGGAGGTATTGGCAGCACGTGCTGTTTACCAGGAACTGTACAGCAAGTACGGCGAAGAGGTAAAGGAGAAGGCTGTTGACGTTAAGGCAGCAGGTGGTCTCTACATTCTGGGTACAGAGCGTCACGAGTCAAGACGTATTGATAACCAGCTCCGTGGTCGTTCCGGTCGTCAGGGTGACGAGGGTGAAAGCCGCTTCTTCCTGTCTGTAGAAGATGACCTGATGCGTATTTTCGCAGGTGACAGACTGGAAAACATGATGCGTACTCTCAATGTTGATGAAGATACCCCTATCGAAAGTAAGATGCTGACAAACATCGTAGAGTCCTCACAGCGCAAGGTTGAAGGCAGAAACTTCAATATCCGTAAGAATACTCTCAATTACGACGATGTTATGAATACACAGCGTGAAATCATCTACACTCAGAGAGCACAGGTGCTGGACGGTGATGATCTCCACGAAAGCATCCTGAAGATGATGGACGAAATGATTGCCAATACGGTAAAGGCTTATGCAGACGATGAGCTTACTGACCACGCAGATTGGAATATGATTGGTCTTCGTGAGCACTTTATGGGTTGGATTCTTGAAGAGGGCGACCTTGAGTATGAGGCTGAAGAGCTTGACAAGATGGCAGCTGATGACCTCACAAAGACAATTCAGGAGAAGGCAAAGGCTATCTATGCTGCTAAGGAAGAAGAGTATGGCGAGGAGACTATCCGTGAGCTTGAGCGTGTAATCATGCTGAAGATTGTTGATACAAAGTGGATGGCTCATATCGATGATATGGCAGAGCTGAAGCGTGGTATCAGTCTTCGTGCATACGGTCAGAAGAACCCTGTTGTTGAATATCGTTACGAGGGCTTTGAAATGTTCGATGCAATGGTATCCTCCATCCAGGAAGAGACTGTTCGTATGCTGTTGACAGTAAGACTTCAGCAGAATCAGGCACCCGAGCGTGAGCAGGTTGCAAAGCCTGATGCGCCCAACGCAGGTGCAGGCGACGGAAGCTTCGGAAATCAGCGCAGAAATCCTGAGAGAGCTGCGAAGAAGAATAAGAAGTAATTATATGGGGACGGGTCACAGGCTTCGTCCCCATTTTTACAGCAGCTTACGGAGGAATATATGAACACGGGATACGAGTTTTTTTCACAGTATTACGACAGTCTCACGGAGAATGTTGACTATAAAAAGCGGGCAGACTATTTTGACGGTCTTATAAAAAAACACAAAAAATCATGTGGCAATGTACTCCTTGACCTTGCCTGCGGTACAGGCAGCATGTCGGAGGAAATGGCGTTGCTTGGCTACGATGTGATTGGTGCAGATTATTCCTGTGGTATGCTCAGTCGTGCCATGGAAAAGAAGATGGAGAGCGGTTTGCCTATACAGTATATCTGTCAGGATATGCGGGAGCTTGAGCTTTACGGTAGTGCTGACGCAGTTATCTGTACCCTTGATAGTCTTAACCACCTCGGTTCATTTGAGGATGTTAAAAAGACGTTTGGGGCAGTTTATGAAAACTTGGAAGAGGGCGGAGTGTTTATCTTTGATATGAATACGCCCTATAAACACAGTGAAATTCTGGGCAACCAGATTTACATTTATGACACAGAGAAAGTTTACTGTGTATGGGAAAACAGCTACAAGGAGGAGAATCACACGGTAAATATCCGTCTCGACTTCTTTGAATTGACGGAGGAGGATACCTATATAAGAAGCTGCGAGGAAATCACCGAACACGCCTACGAGCCTGAACAGGTGGAAGAAGCCCTCGGAAGAGCAGGCTTTAACGTTCTGGGATTCTTCCATGCGGATACAGAGGAGCCACTTCGTACTGACAGCCAGAGAATGATTTTTATAGCACGAAAGGAGAAATAAAAAATGGGTATACTTAAAAGAGCAATTGCTAAAGATGCGTCTGTTGTATCATGTGCAGTGGATGCTACGGATATTGTTGCAGAGATAGAGAGAATTCACAAGCCCTCAGCGGTTATTACTGCGGGTCTGGGTCGTCTTACCATTGCAGCAAGTATGATGGGGTATGGACTAAAAAGCGCGGGTGATACGATTACGCTGCGTGTAAAGGGTGATGGTGCGGCAGGTATGCTGGTTGCAGTTGCGGACAGCAGAGGAGATGTTAAAAGTTACTGTGAAAACCCTGTGGTAGAGATTCCTCTTAATGCTCAGGGCAAGCTTGATGTTGGCGGTGCAATCGGTGCAAACGGTACACTCTCTGTTGTAAAGGACTTGGGACTGAAAGAACCCTACGTTGGTATGTGTCCGCTGGTTTCAGGTGAAATTGCGGAGGATATTGCTCGTTACTATGCAGACAGTGAACAGACACCCACCGTCTGCGGTCTGGGCGTACTGGTGAACCCTGACCTCAGCGTAAATGTGGCAGGCGGCTATCTTATTCAGGTTCTGCCCTTTGCAGAAGATGCGGTAATTGACCAGTTGGAAAAGAATCTGGAAACACTTCCTCCCGTTACTAAGATGATGAGCGAGGGACTTACACCTGAGGATATTGCTCTAAGACTTCTTGATGGTCTGGAGCCTAATATCCTTGATGAATCTGAGGTTTTCTATAAGTGCGGATGTAGTAGGGAGAGAACAGAGAAGATTCTTTACAGCCTTGGAAGTGATGAACTGGAGAAGATGGCGGCAGACGGTGAGGACATAACCGTAAACTGTCATTTCTGTGACAAGAGTTACACCTTTACTCCCGAGGATCTATTAACACTCAGAAAAGGCTAAGACTGTAGGAATTATATTGGCAGTTTGCGGTGTGTGCGGTAAAATATAGAATATGCTTTTCCTACGGGCATATATATTACATAAGAAGAAAAAGTTGATTTTCGGAGGAAAAAATGGTCTGGCAATTTGTATTACAGATAGTCCTTATCTTCTGCAACGCTATATTTGCGTGCGCAGAAATCGCAATTATTTCAATCAACGACGCTAAGCTTGACAAGATGGCGGCAAGCGGTGACAAGCGGGCAATACGCCTTAAAAAGCTTACCGGCGAGCCGTCAAAGTTCCTTGCAACCATACAGGTTGCAATCACACTGTCGGGCTTTATCGGCTCAGCTTTTGCAGCTGACAACTTCTCAGAGCCTCTTGTAGCGGTTGCCATGAAGGTGGGAATTCCCATTCCCGAAAGCGTGATGAGCAGTATTTCAGTTATCCTGATTACTCTGATTCTCTCATATTTCACCCTGGTTTTTGGCGAGCTTGTTCCCAAGAGAATAGCCATGAAGAAGGCTGAAATTATGGGATTGGGAATGTCGGGTATGATTGCTGTAATTTCCAAGCTCTTCGCACCTATCGTATGGTTGCTGAATGTCTCTACGAACGGTGTACTTAGACTTTTAGGCGTTGACCCCAATGCTGAGGAAGAGAATGTCACCGAGGAAGAGATTCTTATGATGTCCGATGCAGGTGCAGAAAAGGGTACCATAGACCGGGACGAACACCGTATTATAAAGAACATATTTGCCTTTGACGATATGGAAATCGGTCAGGTATGCACTCACAGAACAGAGGTTGCATTCCTGGCTTCCAAGGAAAGCGACGAAAACTGGCATGAGGTTATCGACAGAAGCCGTCACAGTAGGCTTCCTGTTTACGGCGAGAATGTTGACAAGATAATCGGTGTTCTTGACACAAAAACTTATTATCGTCTTACCGATAAGAGCCGTGAAAACGTTATGGCGAAGTCTGTGGAGGAGCCATATTTTGTCCATGAAAGTATGAAAGCGGACGTTCTATTTGATGCAATGAGGTCGGGAAAAGCAGACCACTTTGCGATTGTGCTTGACGAGTATGGCGGCGTAAGCGGTATTGTAACCATTACAGACCTTGTTGAACAGCTTGTAGGCGAGTTTACTGAAGCACAGCCTAATGAGATGTCAGATATTATTGAAAAGACCGGTGAAAACCAGTGGACAGCGTCAGGTATTGCACCCCTCAGCCGTACAGCTGAGGCACTGAACGTCATACTGCCTGTGAAGGAGTTAGACACACTGGGTGCATACCTGATGGCATATTCCGAAGAGTTTCCGAAGGACGGCGAGGTAACAATCATTGAAACCGATGTCCTTACAGCGGAGCTTGTAAAGGTAAACGAGCATAGAATTGAAAAGTGTATCTTGAGCGTAAAGGCAAATTCGCAGGCTGAGGATTCTTCAAAGTAAAAGTATGGGCGATTGAGAGATCGCCCTTTCTTAGTTGTCAATTATAAAGTTTCCCTTGCTTGACAAACACTCTGTATTATAGTAAAATATTATATGCAAACAGACTGTGGAAAGGAAATAAGAACTATGAAATGCGTTAACTGCGGAAGACCGCTTTTGCCTGACACGCCTGTATGTCCATACTGTGAGGCAAGAGACGAACGCCGCACTGAAAATAAAAGAGAACGGCGTAAAGTTTTTGTAACTTTGTGCTTCTGCGCTCTTGTACTTGCACTTATTGCAGCGGGAGTGCTTATGTTTATGCCTGGAAACACGCTTAAACGTGACATGGAAACCGCAGAAAGCAGTTATGCTATAGCTTTGCTGTGCAGTGAAAATCCCGTGGAATCCGGGGACGAGCGTTATCAACTCATTCTCCTTGATGCAGCAGAGGATATTGGAAATCGCTATGCGGAGGAGATATGTGGCTATAATCAGACGGTTACAGCACTCAGTCAGCTTTATTGCGCTGAAAACGCTGTAGTACAGGATAAAACCATGCAGGTATGGTCAAAGGTTGAAAGCAAGCGTTTCTTTCAGCTTCTTACTCACAACCGTGAGGAGCAGGGACTTGTCCCAATTACCTTAGATGATGACCTTGTCCTTGCCGCTGAAAGTTCCGCCGATGAATACGAAGCTGCGGGCATGGATTATCTTGGCAATCTTGAACGTCTGGTTGAAATGCTGCTTCCCGGAAGAACAGGCGTTGAGGGCGTAATGTTATATGAATCCGTAAACGCTCAGGATGCCTTAGTGCGCTATGAAGCGGAATCCGAAGAAGGCGAGAAGCTGAGACTTTACAGCAATGATATTACACATGCAGGTGTTGATGCGGCTTATAATGAAGAGACGGGCAAATGGAGTTTTTTTACGCTTATAAGCCCGTAACTTAAGGGAAGGATAGACTATGATACGTGATAATTTTGATATAGATATTTCGGACGTAAAAACGCCCTGCTTTATTACCGATGAACGTCTCCTGAGACGAAACGGCGAGATTTTAAAGCATGTACAGGATGAGACAGGCTGTAAGATACTCCTTGCACAGAAAGCTTTTTCCATGTACAGTACCTATCCCATTCTCCGTGAATATCTGGCAGGTACAACTGCAAGCGGACTTTATGAAGCTCGCCTTGGTAGTGAGGAATTTGGCGGTGAGGTGCATATTTTCTCACCTGCCTTCACCAAAGAGGATATGCCTGAAATATGCAGAATAAGTGACCATATCATTTTCAATACCCTGTCCCAGTGGCAACAGCATAAGGAAACTGTGAGAGCATGCGGCAGAAATATTTCCTGCGGCGTGAGAGTAAACCCTGAGTATGCTGAGGTTGAAACAGACATTTATAACCCTTGTATCCCGGGTTCAAGAATGGGCTGCCTTGCTGACAGCTTTACAGATGAGCTTTTCGAGGGTCTGGAGGGCATTCACTTCCATACAATGTGCGAGCAGAATTCTGATGTTTTAGAACGTACACTTCCCCACGTAATAGAAAAGTTTGACTATTATCTTAAAAAGTGCAAGTGGATAAACTTTGGCGGTGGTCACCACATCACAAGACCCGACTACGATATTGATACGCTCATCCGCTGTATCCGCATGATGCAAGAGCGTTATGATGCACAAATTTACCTTGAACCGGGAGAGGCGGTAGCGCTTAATGCAGGTTTTCTTGTGACAACTGTTCTTGACTTTGTGGATAACGGTAAGCCTGCGGCGATTTTGGATGTGTCGGCTGCCTGCCATATGCCTGACGTTTTGGAAATGCCCTATCGTCCACATATAATCGGAAGTGGTGAACCACAGGAAAAGGCGTATACTTATCGTTTGGGCGGTAATACCTGTCTTGCAGGCGATATTCTGGGAGACTACTCTTTTGATAATCCATTGAAAGCAGGAGACAAGCTCATTCTCTGCGATATGGCAATATATTCCATGGTAAAGACCAACACCTTTAACGGTATGCCGCTTCCTGATATTGCACTCCACCATGAGGACGGTACAATAGATGTTGTACGTCGCTTTACCTATGAGGATTTCAAATGCAGACTGTAATAACTCACTGCAATCTGTGCCCGAAAAAATGCGGTGTTGACCGTACCATATGGAAAGGAATGTGCGGCGGTGGCAGTATCCCCAAAGCTGCCAGAAGCGCATTGCACCACTGGGAAGAGCCTTGTATAAGCGGTACAAAGGGTTCGGGTACGATCTTCTTTTCAGGATGTCCTCTCAGCTGTATTTTCTGCCAGAATCATATCATCAGCCACGAAAACTATGGCAATGAACTTAGCGTAGAGGAGCTTTGTCACTGCATACTTGACTTGCAAAGTCAGGGCGCACATAATATAAGCTTTGTGACGGGTACCCACTATGTACCGTGGATTGTGTCTGCTGTTGAGAGGATAAAGGATAGCCTCACTATTCCTGTTGTATGGAATACGAGTGGCTATGAAAGAGTTGAAACTCTTAAAATGCTTGACGGTATAGCAGATATCTATATGCCCGACTTCAAATACCTTTATTCTGAAACTGCTGAAAAATATTCTCATGGGAGAAACTATCCCGAGATAGCTGAAAAGGCGATACTTGAAATGTACCGCCAGACGGGAAAACCCGTATTTGACGAAGAAGGCATTATGAAAAGTGGACTTATAATTCGTCACCTTGTACTCCCGGGTCATAGGCATGAGTCCATGGCAATTCTTGAGAGACTGACAGAGCTTCTGCCGAAAGAAGGCTTTCTTATCAGTCTTATGGGACAGTACACTCCACCCAAAAACGCTCTGCCTTATAAAAATCTTAATCGCCGTCTTACCACAATGGAATATCAAAGCGTACTTAAACGTGCAGAGGAACTGGGACTTCAGGGGTATTCCCAGGAACTTTCATCTGCTTTGTCCGAATATACACCAAGTTTTAATCTGGAGGGACTTGAACATGACTGCTAAAAAACCGAAAATCATATGGGTTCTCATAATCTATTACATCTGTCTTTTTGCCTTGTGGGGCGCATATACTATTTTTTTAAAGCCTGTGATATGTGCTGCTTTAGGAAATGAAACCTTTATTTCAAGTGTGCTCAGAAACGGTGTTATCAAGAACCTTGTGTGGGTATTGCCTGCGTCTATTCTGATTACAAGATATAGGGAAAACTGCATGGTCTCTCTTCGTGATATGTTTACAAAGGCTGAAACGGGCTGGCAGGGCTATCTGGTTATCTTCCTGTTTTTTACCATCTATCTGCTTGTAGGTGCGTGGCGCAGTACAGGTGGTATATCCATTGCGGAGAGTTTTGGCATTGATGATGTTATAACAGTACTTTTCGTAGGCGTCACCGAGGAAATTGTATTCCGTGGATGGCTTCTGAACGCATCAGTCAGAGAAAATGACCCGCCTAAAAAGCAGTACATAGCAATCGGAATAAACGCACTTCTTTTTCTGTGTATTCACTTTCCGATCTGGTTTTCCAAGGGTGAATTTGTGAGTAGCTTTACAAATATGGGCTTCTTAAGCATACTTATTCTCAGTGTGGTTTTTAGCATTACTTTTATCCGAACAAAAAACCTCATCCTACCCATTACACTTCATATGTTCTGGGATTTGCTGATTTTTGTGTTTATGGGTGACTAGGGTTTAAGGGGGTGAGCATTGCTCACCCATCCTTTACTTTACAATAAATTCACAATCTGAAAAGTGCCTAAATTCCGTGAAAAATCCGGCTTTTTCAGAAAACTTGAAAAAAACTCAAAAAAATTTGAAAAAACGCTTGACAAGAGAGCTTGTCTGTGATATAATATAAAAGCTGACTGAGAGAGACAGCAAAACGAAATAAACTGGGGTGTCGCCAAGTGGTAAGGCAGCGGACTCTGACTCCGTTATTCGAGGGTTCAAATCCTTCCACCCCAACCAGTTATTTGGACAAACCTGTTCACAAAAATGTGAGCAGGTTTATTTTATATAAA
>CAZQMA010000030.1:0-20873 GCA_964594275.1 uncultured Ruminococcus sp.
ACAGATGAAATCAATGAGAAAAAATCATCTATTATTCCTATACTGCACAGGCTGCTATCAACAACAAGTAAGCGTGACAAGTGCATAGCACTGAACCTTAGTTTAAAATATTCGGGAAGAATTGGTTTCTTGTCAGTGCTTCCTCAATTTAAGTATATTACTTTAGCGAAATAAATCTCGACACTTTATTTTGTAAACGTTAAAAGAAAACCTCTGCGGATCGGCGGACAAGCCGGGCAGAGGTTTTTTTGTGTTATAAGGCTCTAGGGTCAGGATTTCAACGACTTTGTGGGTAGCAAAATTTGTCAATCGTATATCCCTTGACAACACAGCTTTAAAGTACTATAATTATAATAGTTAAAATCAGCCGTCCGGATTATGCTCTAGGACGGTTATTTCTGCTTGCAGTGATATTTTCTGAGAAAAGGAGAACCCCATGAATCTTTTCACCCGGGCATTTGAGTCCCTGTCCGTCTTTAAAAGTCTTGAAAGCGCATACAAAGATAACCTGTCCCCTGTGTCACTGACGGGTCTTTCCCTGGTGCACAAAGCTCATATGGCACTTACCCTTGCCACAAAAGCAGGCAAACCCATACTTATAATTTCCCCTGATGAGAATGATGCTCGTAAAATCTGCGGTGACATTAATGCTATGTCCGCGCCCGACACAGCGGTGCTCTTCCCGTCACGTGAGCTGATTCTTGCACCTGTTGAAGGGGCGTCAGGCGAGTTTGTACATGCACGGCTGTCCGCACTTTCTGCTGTTGCAGCGGGTACTTGTAAGGTGGTTTCGGCTTCCATCGAAGCGGTAATGCAGCCTGTTATGCCAAAGAATCAGCTTACCGAGTTTACATTTACACTCTGTCCCGGAAGTAACATCGATCTGTCGGACTTAATACGACGCCTTGTTTCCATGGGCTATTCCAGAGCTGATACGGTAGAGGGACAGGGTCAGTTTGCGGTACGTGGCTCTATAGCGGACGTTTTCCCTGCCCAGGCGAAAAGTCCTGTGAGAATCGAGCTGTGGGGCGATGAGGTTGACACGGTATCTGAGTTTGACGTTCAGACCCAGAGAAGAGTATCATCTCTCCTTGAAATCACAATCCCACCTGCACAGGAAATTATATGTGACCCTGCTGACCTTGCGCAAAAAATCGAAGCCCTTACAAAGACACTCCGAGGAAAACACGCAGAACAGGCGGCATCCGTACTCAAGGCAGATGCGGCAGTGTTGCGGGACGGCGTTAATATTACAAATCTTGACAAGTATCTGCCTCTGATTCATGAGAAGCTTCCACTTATTTTTGAATATGGCTTTGGCGGAGTTATTTTCAGTGAAATCGGTTCTTGCGCCGACCACGCCGAGAGCGTCCTTGCACGTTACCGTGAGGACGTGAAAATTATGTTAGAGGAAGGCTCTCTCTGCCGTGGTATTACAAATCATATCGCTGAGTTGTCTGAAATACAGCACGAAGCAGAGAAGCACTTCTGCATTTATGCCTCAAACTTTCTACAGGGCGGTGAGCAGACCTCATTCAAGAAGCTTCTCTCTCTGGACGCCTACCAGAATGCACCATGGGGTGGTGAAATGCGTGGACTGGAAGAGGATTTGCAGGAGTTTGGAAATCTGGGGTATTGTACCGTTCTTGCAGCAGGAAGCGACAAAACCTTGCCTATAATTATGGCAGATTTGCAGAAAAGTGGTTTCTCATGCAGTCTCTTGGAAGAGGATTCAGTTCCTGAAAAGGGGCACGTTTACCTTATAGCAGGAAGTCTATCAGGTGGTTTTTCCTATCCTGAGATTAAGATTGCTCTTATCACACAGGCAAAGACATTCCAGTCCAAAAAAAGCCGTCACAAGGTGCGTGAGGGCAAGGAAATTCGTTCTCTCGCCGACATTGCAGCAGGTGATCTTGTGGTACATGCACTCCACGGCATAGGTAAATTTTGCGGTATAAAGAAGCTCCGGCTTGAGGACATAACCAAGGATTACATCATGATTCAGTATGCAGGTAACGACAACCTTTATGTGCCTGTTACACAGATGGATTTGGTGTCTAAATATATTGGTCCCAAGGACGACAGCAGTGTAAAGCTTCATCGTCTATCCTCCCAGGAGTGGCAGAAAACCCGTAACAATGTTAAACGAGCGGTTAAGGACATGGCAAAGGAGCTTACTGCTCTCTACGCAAAACGTGAACAGGCAAAGGGTATCGCTTTTGACCCTGATGACGATGTACAGCGTGACTTTGAGCAGCGTTTTCCTTATGTGGAAACCGATGACCAGCTCACAGCTATAGAAGAAATCAAACAGGATATGCAGCGTCCCCGTCCCATGGACAGACTTCTCTGCGGAGACGTGGGATTCGGTAAAACCGAGGTTGCACTTCGTGCAGCTATGAAGTGCGTTCTCAGCGGTAAGCAGTGTGCCATACTTGTTCCTACAACGGTGCTTGCCATGCAGCACTACCAGACAGCGCAAAGACGTTTTGAGCAGTTCCCGGTGAATATCGAGCTTCTCTCACGCTTCCGCACACCCAAGCAGCAGAAAGAAACCATCGAAAATATGAAAAAGGGTACGGCAGATATTATAATCGGTACTCACAGAATTGTTCAGAAGGACGTGAAATTCAAAAATTTGGGTCTTGCCATAGTGGATGAGGAGCAGCGCTTCGGTGTTGCACATAAGGAGAAGTTTAAGGAGATGTTTTCCGGTGTTGACATGCTCACTCTGTCTGCAACTCCAATTCCACGTACTCTTAATATGGCAATGAGCGGAATCCGTGATATGTCTGTTATTGCGGAAGCCCCCCAGGATCGACACCCTGTACAGACTTATGTTATGGAGTACCAGTTCGGTGTTATTATCGGTGCTATTGAGCGTGAACTTAAACGTGGTGGTCAGGTTTATTACCTTCACAATCGTGTGGACACCATTGAATACACAGCCGCTAAAATCCATTCAGCCATTCCGGAGGCACGAATCGGCGTTGCACACGGTAAAATGGGCGAGGCTGAGATGTCGGAGATATGGCGTCAACTTGTGGAACATGAGATAGATGTCCTTGTATGTACTACTATAAT
The DNA here is from genome assembly GCA_964594275.1 of uncultured Ruminococcus sp. Classification (GTDB taxonomy): domain Bacteria; phylum Bacillota; class Clostridia; order Oscillospirales; family Ruminococcaceae; genus Ruminococcus_C. Next base: position 3,085 of record CAZQMA010000030.1, read on the forward strand.
AGAGACGGGCGTTGACGTATCAAACGCAAATACGTTGATTTTAGAGAATGCGGACTGTTTTGGTCTGTCTCAGCTCTATCAGCTCCGTGGTAGAGTAGGACGTGGCAGTAGAAGAGCTTACGCCTACTTTACCTTTAAACGCAACAAGTCTATTACCGAGGTTTCAGCCAAAAGACTGGCTGCAATGAGAGAGTTTACCCAGTTCGGTAGCGGTTTCAGAATTGCTCTCCGTGATCTTGAAATCAGAGGTGCAGGTAGTATTTTAGGCGGCAGACAGCACGGTCACATGGAAGCAGTCGGCTATGATATGTACCTTAAACTTTTGGGTGAAGCGGTTGCTGAGGAGAGAGGCGAGCCTATCTCTAAGGCGGCTGAGTGCGTAGTTGACGTACAGATAAATGCCCACATCCCCGAGGAGTATATTGGAAGCCTTAGTCAGCGTCTCTCCATTTATCGCAAGATTGCGGCAGTTGAAACACCTGAGGAGGAGCTTGATCTTCTTGATGAGCTTATTGACCGCTATGGCGACCCTCCCGCAGAGATAACAGGTCTTATCAAGATTTCATTGCTTCGTAACCGTGCGGCAATGTTGGGTATCACCGAGGTTACACAGCGTGGTGAGAAGCTTTATTTTTATGTTGAGCATCCCACTCAGGAGCAGGTTATGGCACTGTCTGCAGAGTTCCGTGGCAAGATAATTTTCAATAGCCTTAAAAAGCCCTATATCGGCGTAACTGTAGGCAAGCTTCGTCCCGAAGAAGTGATGGAGCGGACGATTGAGGTTATGGAGAGGGCGGCGCAGTAACATCGCAGATTATAACAGAAAAAATGCCAAAAGGGAAATGTGTTTTTTGTGCAAAATAACAGTAGACATAATTTAAGGAATATGCTATAATATCCACAATAGGTTAATTACGCCCTGTTGCAAAAAAACAGGGAAATACATGAGAAGGAGAATACATATAATGAACAATTTCAAGAAGATTTTTGCTGTTGCAGCGGCAACAGCTACAATGAGCGTTATGTCCTTTGCAACAATCAGCGCAGACGCAGCTCTCACACCTGCTGAGGAACCCCCTTATACAGTATTTATGTCTGTACAGGGCGGCGCTGACAGTATTTGGGAACCCGGTGCTGATAACTCTGTAGAGCTTTCCGGTGACGGTTCTTATTCCACATCCTTTACCTTTACTGTTGGTACAGGTACTCTGGAAGCCCTGATTTTCGATTCCAATATCAATCTCTACTCTTTTGCACCTGAGGAAACATCCAATGTTGCAGCTGATACTTCTGTAAGAATGACAATTGATTCTATTAAGATTGTCAGAGTTGGCGGCGGTGAAGACGCTATTGCTTACAATGGCCCCGCAGCAACAGCATTCCGTGCAGGTGATGACGGTACATGTATGCGTGTAAACGTTCTTAACACATGGACTCCCGATCCTATTTCTGACATTGATGGTGCAAACCTTCCCGGTGGTGGCGTAATGGAAGGTGATAAGTTGGTAGTTGATTGGACTATCACAGGTCTGGGTAACTCCGGCAACGGCGGCGATTCCACTGGTGATACAACTACAACAACAACTTCCGGCGACGGTAGCGCAACAACAACTACTACTACAACCAAGAAGAACAGCGGCAGTTCTGCAAACAGCAACAAGAACAATTCTTCTTCCTCCACAACATCTACAGTTACACAGACAGCAGATGCAGGTGTTGTAGCAATCGTTGTAGGCGCAGCAGCAGCAGCATCTCTGGCAGTTGGTGCTATGACATTCTCCAAGAAGAGAAAGTAAGCTGAAACAAAGTGAAATAAAACAGCCGTGCAGTACTTAACTGCACGGCTGTTTTTATAGGCTCTTTGTCAATAGTTGGGGAGAGAAGTTAAAAAGGATTTATAAAGGAGTAGTCACGAATAAGATGTGGCTGCTCTTTCTTCAGTGCAGCTTGGCATAAAAGATATAAGCAATATTTTCAAATAATAGAAAAGTGTGCGTCCCATGTGAGACGCACACTAATTTTATATCAGTGATTTTCCATCAGCTCTGGCTCATACCTGTGTAAAGCTGATGATATCTACCGTGGAGAGCCATCAGTTCTTCGTGAGATCCACGTTCAATGATTCTGCCATGGTCAAGTACCATGATAACATCGGAATTTTGTATGGTGGAGAGACGGTGAGCGATTACAAAAACCGTTCTTCCTTGCATAAGAGCGTCCATACCTGCCTGAACTATACGCTCAGTACGTGTATCTATGGAGGAGGTTGCCTCGTCCAGAATCATAACAGGCGGGTCGGCTACCGCCGCTCTTGCAATGGAGAGAAGTTGTCTCTGACCCTGGGAAAGACCGGAGCCGTCACCTGAAAGCACCGTGTCATAGCCATCGGCAAGAAGCTCAATAAAATCATGTGCACCTGCACGTTTAGCCGCCGCTATACATTCTTCATCGGTTGCATCAAGTCTGCCATAGCGAATATTATCCATGACTGTACCTGTGAATAGGTTTACATCCTGGAGTACAACACCAAGAGAACGGCGGAGGTCTGCCTTTTTGATTTTGTTAATGTTAATGCCGTCGTAGCGCACCTTGCCATCAGCAATGTCATAAAAACGGTTTATAAGGTTGGTGATGGTGGTCTTGCCTGCACCGGTTGTACCAACAAAAGCTATCTTTTGTCCGGGCTTTGCAAAGATGGTTATATCGTGGAGTACAGTCTTTTCGGGTACATAGGCAAAGTCTACTTCGCTGAGACGAACATCGCCTGTGAGCTTTGTATAGGTGATAGTACCATCGCCGTGAGGGTGCTTCCACGCCCATATACCTGTACGCTCTGTACATTCAGTGAGAGTGCCGTCCTCGTTCTCATGGGCGTTTACTAGGGTGACATAGCCTTCATCGGTTTCAGACTCCTCATCCAGAAGCTTGAAGATACGCTCTGCACCTGCCATCGCCATAACAATGGAACTTGCCTGCTGAGCAACTTGCCCTATAGGCTGAGTGAAGCTCTTACTGAGTTGTAAAAATGCGGCAATTGTACCTAAGGTAACACCGCCAACACCCATAAACGCCAGAGTTCCGCCAAAAAGGCCCAGCAAAACGTACTGAAGATGACCTAGGTTGTTGTTTACGGGACCCAGAATGTTTACATAGGTGTGGGCTTTGGCAGAATGATTGAACAGCTTCTCATTGCGTTTGTCAAACTCTTCGGCAGTTTTGTCCTCACGGCAGAAAACCTTGACAACCTTCTGACCGTGAATCATCTCTTCGATGTAACCGTTTACATTGCCTAGAGTTGCCTGCTGCTCAGCGAAGAATTTACCGCTCTTACTGCCAATGTTCTTTGTTACGATGAACATACCCGCCACAAATACCAGTACAAAGGCTGTCATCCAGATACTTGTTGTAACCATGGAGATGAAAACCGCAATAATGGTTGCGGCAGAGGAAATAAACTGAGGCACGCTCTGAGTAATCATCTGACGGAGTGTATCAGTGTCGTTGGTGTAAAGGCTCATGGTGTCGCCCACGGGATTACGGTCGAAGTAGCTTATGGGCAGTGACTGCATGTGGGAGAACATCTCGTCTCTCACCTTTTTAAGTACGCCCTGACCTACCAGAATCATAAGTCTTGACTGAATGAAATTTGCAAGGATGCCTGCGACGAAAACGCACGCCATCATGGAAATAACGGAGAGAAGTCCGCTGAAATCCTGACTTTTGTTCAGAAGCATGGGAGCGATGTAGTCGTCGATGAGGGTTTTCATGAAGAGAGAACCGGCAACACCGGCAATAGAGCTTATAAGAATACATATGATGGCAGGTATCATCATGAGCTTATATTTGCCCAGGTAGCTGAGCATACGCTTGAAGGTTTTGCCTGCGTTTTTAGGCGGAGTGCCTACAGGAGGCATGTGTCTACTCATTGCGGTACACTTCCTTTCTGCTGTGCTTCATATACCTCTCGGTAAATCTCGTTATTTTCAATGAGTTCAGCGTGAGTGCCGATACCTGTTACAACGCCGTTATCAAGAACGATGGTGAAGTCGGTGTCCTCAATTGAACTTATACGCTGTGCGATGATAAACTTTGTTGTATCGGGAATTTCTTCCAGAAATGCTTTACGTATCATAGCATCAGTGTGGGTATCGACCGCACTTGTCGAATCGTCCAGAATGAGAATCTTAGGCTTTTTAAGCAGTGCGCGTGCAATACAAAGACGCTGCTTCTGTCCGCCTGAAACATTCTTACCGCCCTGTTCGATGTATGTATCGTAAGCATTGGGAAAAGCAGTAATAAAATCATGGGCACATGCGAGACGGCATGCGTGAATTATCTCTTCATCAGTGGCGTTTTCATTACCCCAACGGAGATTATCCTTGATTGTACCTGAGAAGAGAACGTTCTTCTGGAGTACCATAGCAACCTCTTCACGGAGTACGTCAAGGTCGTATTCTCGTACATCAAGTCCGCCAACTTTTACTGAGCCGCTTGTTACATCGTAGAGACGAGGTATAAGCTGTACCATAGAGCTTTTGCCGCTACCTGTACCGCCCAGGATACCAACGGTAGAGCCTGCGGGGATGTTTATGGTGATATTTTTCAGACAACACTTGTCAACCTTGCCTGAGTAGCTGAAACATACATTTTCAAAGGAGACGGAGCCGTCTTTTACGGTTGTGACAGCATTTGCAGGCGAAGTTACGTCGCTATCTTCGTTTAAGATTTCAACAACACGCTCCGCCGAGGCTCTTGACATAACAATCATTACAAAGACCATTGAGAGCATCATAAGGCTTCCAAGAATCTGCATGGCGTAGGTCATCATGCTCATAAGCTCTCCTGTGGACAATTCTGTTCCGCCTGAGGTAACAATCATCCTTGCACCAAACCAGCTTATAAGGAGAATGCTGGCATACATACAGGTCTGCATGAGAGGATTTGTAAGGGTCATGCGCTTTTCGGCTTTAACGAAGTCGTTGTAAATCTGACCTGAAATATCGGCAAACTTCTTCTTTTCATGCTCTTCTCTTACAAAGGATTTAACAACTCTTATTCCGTGGAGATTCTCCTGAACAACGCCGTTTAATTTATCATAAGTTTTAAATACTCTCTTGAAGATAGGATGAACCTTAGTCATGATAAGGATGATACCGATAGCAAGAACAGGCATAATGCAAAGGAAGATAACTGCAAGCTTTGCGTTTATGGTAAGTGCCATGGTCAGTGAAAAGATGAGCATGGTAGGTGTTCTGAGAGCAATACGGACTATCATCTGGTAGGAGTTCTGGAGATTCTGAACATCTGTTGTCATACGGGTGACAATACCCGAAGTAGAGAACTTGTCGATATTTCGGAAAGAGTAGGATTGAACCTTGTGGAACATATCATGTCTTAGGTTTTTGGCAAAGCCCGAGGACGCAACCGCAGCATACTTGCCTGCGAGAATGCCAAAGAGCAGTGACATAAGAACAAAAACAATGAGTGTACATCCCACGGTTATCAGTGCGTGGTAATCGCCACCGTCAATACCCTCGTCAATGAGTTTTGCCATAAAGAGAGGTATAATAACCTCCATGACAACCTCAAGGGTAATGAAAATAGGAGCTAAGATGGTGGGCTTTTTATATTCCCTAATTGATTCCATCAGCTTGCGTATCATATAATTCCTCCATTTTAAATATTATCTTTTCATTATATCATACAGAAATAGATAATTATACTGATTTTGGTGTTAATTAGATGAAAAAGGGGAAGGCAGTCTTGAACGCCGTCCCCTTTCAACATTATCGTATTTAATTTCCTGTTTTCTCGCACGCCAAAGGCATGGCACAGGGAATTTGCCCGTTGCAATAGGCAACCTGCGAGCCGCTAAACTGTGCGATTCGCACTTATTATCCGTGGGTTAAGCCCACACATTAACTATCAACTGAAAATCGGCAGAGTCAGTTTTCATCATGTCCTCTGAAATGGGTTAGTCCCTGACTTGTACCGCGGAAACGTCTCAGTTCTTCTGCTTCACGTTCAGCCTTTTCTTCTTCGGTTTCCTCGTGAGGCTTTTTCTCCTCTTCGCTGTCGTCATCGCCTAAAATGCTTTTATAGTCGTTATCAGCGGGAGTATCTTCCGGAGACTCAGCCTTCATCTCAGCTTTTGCCTGTCTGAGGGCTTCCTTTTCTTCGGGAGTCATCATGTTCTTCTTAACGATTCTTACCGCAAAGAACACAATCGCAATAAGCACGCCTGCACTCACAACCCAGAAAACAACGGTTTTCCAGGGGAAGCTTCTGGGGCTGAATCCAATCTTCAGGTCACAGCTCTTAGCGTACTTCTCTGCTGCATCGTAGCCGTAAAGCGCAAAGCCGTCTATGGCAGTGGAAACAGGGTTTCCGGATGCGTCAGTTATTTCTGTTACGCCAAAGGCATACTCGCCGATACCACTTACACGCTTCGGAAGTACAACCTCGCTTAGAGACTCACATACGTAGAAAGCTTGAGCTTCAATTGCCAGGTCTTCACCTTCGCCGCCGTCCTCGTTCTCTGCCCCTTCAAATATAACGGATTCAAGAGAGTAGCAGTCTGCGAAAGCCGCATTCATGATATGTACAACGCTTTGGGGAATTGTAACGGATTTCAGAGAAACACAGTAGTCAAATGCGCTTGAACCGATAGCAAGTAGAGTTGAGGGCAGAGTAACGCTCTCAAGGTTCGTACACTGGAAAAATGCGCCATCGTAGATGTCGATAACGCCTTCAGGAACGGTAAAGGAAGTGTCAGGGCGTGAGGGTGGATAGAAGTAGAGTACAGTTTCATCCTTGCTGAAAAGGAGTCCGTCTTTTACGGTATAGCTTGGGTTGTTCTCGTCGACGGTGATGTCGGTGAGATTCATACAAGCGAGAAAAGGAGCATCGCCGGCATCTTCAAGAGCCATGGGTATGTGAAAAGAGGTAAGACTTGTACAGCCCATAAAGCTGTAGGCCCCCATGGATGTAAGACTTTCAGAGAGAGTTACATTTTCAAGAGCGGAACACATACGGAAAACATATCCGCCCATGGTTGTAACGGATTCAGGGAGAGTAATCTCCTTTAAAGCGGTACATTCGCGGAAAGCCTCGTCACCGATTGCTGTAATCTTATCGCCGAAGGTAACCTCCTCCAGTGATGTGCAGTAGGCAAACATGCCCACGGGAATCTCTGTGAGGGTGTTTGGAAGTGTAACCTTTTTCAGGGCTGTACATTCCGCAAAGGCGTAAGCACCGATAGTAGTAAGATCGCCGTTCTGTGGTAAGGTGATGGACTGCATTTTAGTACATCCTGCAAAGGCACCATCTGCAATGGAGGAAATGGTATAGCCATCCATTTCAGCCATGACGTTTACATTGGTAGCAGAGGCGTCACAGGCTGTAATTTCCACAAAGCGGGTGTCCTCAATTATATTGTAGGTGAGGATACCGTCGGTAAAGGTGGAACTGTCTGAAGTATCTTCGGGAGTGCTATTGTCCGCAAAAACGGAGAAAGAAGCCGATGCACTTAAAACTGCGAGGGAAGCAAGTCCCATAAGTGTACGGCTCAGCAGAGTTTTTTTCATTTTCTATTTCCTTTCTTTGTTTCACTGCCCTTGCGTCCGCCTGGAACAGCACGTATTTTCATGGCATTTCGTCTGCGGATTATTAGAAGCGTAATCACGCCTGCAACAAGGAGTATACCTCCACCTACAGCTACCCATCGCCAGATAACACCGCTGTAGAAGCCATCGCCATCCAAGTCGTATTTATTTACGAAGTCGTAGATAGTCTTGTTGTTGCCGTATTTCACCTTAAAGCCCGGAACCTTATCAGGTTCTTTGTCCTCGGCCTCAGCGAAATATCCTATAGCACCATCACCTAGAGAGATTATTGTATCGGGTAGAGTAAGCTCTTTAAGTCCGATACAGTTGAAAAAGGCATAATCATCAATAGTTTCCGTACCATCGGGAAGAGAGAGGGTCTCCAGAGCGGCACAGGTATAGAATGAGTAGGCACCCACGTTTTTAAGGGTGGATGGCAGGTTTACCGTCTCAATGGAGGAACAGTAGGCCAGCATATAGGGGGCTATATCCGTAACGCCCTCTGGAAATGTGATTTCCTTAAGTCCTGTACAGCGGAAGAAAACGTCCATGCCGTAGGTTATGGCGCCGTTCAGGTCAATAGATGTAAGGTTTACAGCATCCAGAAAAGAACCGTTTGCAAGCTGCGTACAGCCGTCAGGAACGGTATAGGAGGTTGCGGTCTTTGCCTCGGGGTAACGAACAAGAGTTACGCCGTCAGAGGTGAGAAGAACGCCGTCCAGGTCGCAGAACATCGGGTTTCCCTCTTTAACGTAGATGTTTTCAAGAGAGGGACAATCTTGAAACACATATCCACCCAGATTTACAAGATTTTCTGGAAAGGTAATCTCTTTGAGAGATGTACAGTCCTCAAAAGCATATTCGCCGATTGAGGTGAGAGACTGAGGGAGGCTGACAGTAGTAAGAGAGGTACAACCATAGAAGAATTCTGTGTCAATAACTTCAATGCCCTCGGAAAGAGTTACGGTTTTAAGACTGCTACACTCATAAAACATCGCCTCAGGCAGTTCTTTTACACCGGCAGGTATGGTAATTTCCGTAAGGGCTGAACAGGCGTCGAAAACACCTGCACCGATAGCTTCGAGTTCAAGAGGCATATCCACGGTTTTCAGTGCGCTGCATGCGGAAAACGCCTGTCTGCCAATAGTCTTGACGCTGTCGGGAATTATTACAGATTCCAGGTAGTAACATTCAGCAAAGGCACTGTCCGCAATTTCAGTAACAGGTTTCCCGTCTATTTCTGATGGGATAACACAGTCTATTTCATTTTGGAAGCAGTTGGTGATGGTGATATGACCGTCCTCTTCTACGGTATAATCAAGGTTTTCATAGGAGAGGGTGTCATCCTCAGCAAAAGCAGTGAGGGAACAAAGTGGTGCGCAGAGCACTGCCGTCAGGATAAAGGCAAGTGATTTCATCCTCATAGCTTAGCCTTTCTTCTTGGTGTCAGCCTTGGAGTCGGACTTCTTTGAGGAGAGAACGATTGCAACACCGCCGCCTATAAGCACAAATGCGCCTGCAATGATGAAAACTACCTTCAGTACACCCTTTGTATCAGTCTGCTTCTCTTCTTCAATGATTACAGTAGACTCAGAGATTTCCTCAGATGAATCGTCGGTATCATCTGAGATTCCTAGCATACCCTGGATTTCGTCATCAGTCTTGGCAATGAAGGTAAAGTTGTTCTCGTAGTTATACTCATCGTCCGTATCGGATGCGTAAGTCTGAGCAGCAGATCCTGAAACACCATAGATAACGAGAGTGCTGTAGGAGGTTGTAAGATTGGTGTCGTAGCCCAGAGCACAGTAGCCGATATCGGTTACTGTTGTGGGGATAACGATATTTCTTATGCCTGTACCTGCAAATGCACTCTGACCGATTTCAATAAGACCCTCATTGAGAGTTATATCGGTAAGATTTGCACAGCCTGCAAAAGCCGCAGAACCTATGTATGCCAGATTTGCGGGAGTCTTGAAGCTTTCAAGACGTGTCATATAAGCACATGCATAGGACTCGATACCTTCAACGCCGTCCGGAATGATAAGTTCTTGTATAGTGGTATAGGCAAAAGCCCAGGAGTCAACGTAAAGAAGACCCTCAGGGAGTGTAACTTCAGTGATATATGTATTGCTTGCGAAGCAACCGTGGTAAAGCTCCTCTACCGTTTCAGGTATAACGTAGGATTTGTCCTCCTTTTTTGGCGGATATGCAACCAGGGCAATGCCGTCCTTGGAGAAGAGAACTCCGTCCTCGGTCTTGTACATGGGGTGGCTGTCGCTTACGATAAATTCAGTAATGCTTGTGCCATAGAATGCACTTGCACCGATGTGACATATGTTGTCGGGGATGGTTACGGTTTCAATCTGCTCCTGTTCATTGAAAAGAAAGTCGCCCAATCCCACAACGGTGTGACCGTCAAGTTTTTCAGGGAAAGTAACGTCAGCCTCTTCAGGTGTGTATTCGGTGATAACCGCACCGCCGTATTCATCGTTAATGTGGTATGTAAAAGCACCCGAGGTTTTTTCCTCGGAGGTAGTGAGAGCGGCTGTCTCAGCCTCGGTAGGTGCTTCTGTGTTTTCCTCTGTGTCAGCAAAGGCTGAAATGCCGGATGCAGACATGCATATAACGCCGCTCATTATAGCTGCGGCAAGCTTTCTCCATGTTTTCATAGAGTCACGTCCTTTCTTATTTAAGCGTCTGACTGCATTTCCCTTTCGTGCAGATAGACGTATTTCTTTTATTCAACAGTAACGGATTTTGCCAGGTTTCTTGGCTTATCAACATCATTGCCTCTGTTTACGGAGGTGTAGTAAGCGATAAGCTGAAGCGGTACAACTGCCAGCATAGGCATGAGCATATCATCGAATTCAGGCAGACCGAATTTCAGGTCAGCAGTGCTTTTTTCGGGTTGGTAGGAGTCACGGCAAACCAGGATAACCTTTGCACCTCTGGATTTAACCTCCTGAATATTACTTATAGTTTTGTCGAAAAGTGCCTTCTGGGTTGCAACAGCGATAACAGGCATACCATCATAAATAAGAGAGATAGTGCCGTGTTTCAGTTCACCTGCTGCATATGCTTCACTATGAATGTAGCTGATTTCTTTCAGCTTCAGAGAACCCTCCATGCTGAGAGCATAGTCAAGACCTCTGCCTATGTATAGGAGACTGTCTGCGGTAATGAGGGAAGAGGAGATATACTGAGCAGGCTCTTTGTTTTCAAGGATTTTTTCGATAAGCTCAGGGGTTTCCTCTAGGAGTGAAACCAGTCTCCTGCACTCTGTTTCATCTATTGTACCGACAGCCAGAGCAAGCTCAAAGGCAAAAAGATACATAACCGCAATCTGAACCATATAAGCCTTAGTGGATGCAACGGCAATTTCAGGACCAGCGTGAGTGTAGATAAGCATATCCGCTTCACGGGCGATAGAGCTTCCCATAGCGTTTACAATAGCAAGGGTTTTAGCCCCCATTTTCTTTGCCAGGTGCATAGCTGCCTTACTGTCAGCTGTTTCGCCTGATTGAGAGATGATGATTACAAGGTCATCCTTACCAACGATAGGCTCTCTATAGCGGAACTCAGAGGCAATGTCCACGATTACTGGAACTCTTGCCAACTTTTCTATAACGTACTTGCCAACCATACCTGCATGCATAGCTGTACCACATGCAACCACAAATATTTGACGGAAGTTTCTTATGGATTCAAGTGTAATTCCACACTCCTCAAGACTTGGCAGACCATCCTTGATTCTGGGGTGGATTGTATTTCTGATAGCTGTGGGCTGTTCGTGAATTTCCTTGAGCATGAAGTGCTCGTAACCGCCCTTGCCAATAGCTTCAACGTCCCAGTCAGCGGTTTTCAGTTCCTTTTCGGTTTCTCTGCCGAAGGAGTCGTAAATCACAACGCCGTTTTCACTTAGAACAGCAATTTCCTCATGCTCTAAGAGGTAGTATTTTCTTGTGTAGTCAAGCACAGCGGGAACATCGGATGCGATAAAACTTTCATTTTCGCCAACGCCGACGACAAGGGGACTTTCCTTTCTTACAGCATACACAAAATTCGGGTGATCTGCAAAGATGATGCCCAGAGCGTAGGAGCCTTCAAGCTGACGTATTGTGTCCGTAATGGTTTCAATTGGACTGCCATTGTAGTTGTAGTCGATGAGCTTAGCTGCGACCTCAGTATCGGTATCGCTTGTAAAAGCAACGCCCTTATCTGTGAGGAAATCCTTGATTTCCTTGTAATTCTCGATAATACCGTTATGTACGATGGTAACTCTGCCACCGCTGTGCGGGTGAGAGTTTACGTCGGAAGGCTCACCATGGGTAGCCCAACGTGTATGACCGATGCCGGCGTTTCCAAATGGCTTGCCTTCTGCGTCCATACGGTCAATCAGATTCTGAAGTCTGCCTTTGGATTTAGCCACCTGAATTTGGCCGTCATTATCAAAAACCGCAATACCTGCTGAATCATAACCACGGTATTCCAGCTTGGAAAGTCCGTTTATAAGTACATCGGTGCTGTTTCTGTGGCCGACATATCCAACGATTCCGCACATAGAGAATCCTCCTTGTTGTCTGTGATTGTTTTATGTTTAATATATACATCACTGTTCCCCAAAAAAGAACAGCATACATTAATATTATATCATAGTATGTGACGAAATGCAAGCAGAAATATGGAGAGTTTGAGGAAAATTCTGTGATAAACGTCCATTGAATTATCACAGTTTGCTGATCGGTATAAATGATGAGGTTGACAGAAATGTTATAAGCCTATACTTATAGTGAATGGATGGGCTTTTGCACGCAGATGAATGTGGCTCTTGGCAGTGTCCTGCGTTTATCAACAAAAAAGACGAACACTCAATCAGAGTGTTCGTCTTTTACATGTTTGGTGACCCGCATGGGAATCGAAATGACATCCTTGCTTTTCTCAATTTACGGCGATGTCACTCAAAGACCGATTTTATGCGGTTTTCTCAAAATCAAATTTTGTAATTAAACGCAATTTTGAGTCGATTTTTGCCTTAATAAGTGGCAAATAAGTGGCAGATTTTAAATCCGATATGATACATATTTCTACAACTTCCCGATTTTAAAATCGGGATTTTTTCGTGCAGTTTAAAATTAAAGCAGGCTCAATATTCTTTCTTCCGACCAAAGGTCGTTTGGGAAAATTGATATATTCTCTTTGTGTTTTCTGATAATGCGGACAGGTTCATCTGTATTGTCATAAACGTGGAGAATATCACAGATTTCCAGTAACCTTTTAATGTTATCAATGGATTTCTCGTAACGGCTTCTGATTTTATCTTCATCGACATTATGACCGCCAAGTGCCACCCTTGCAGCAACTCGTGCGACATTAACAGAAGCGTCTACTGTCAGAACAAAAACGCATTTGATGAAATAACCCTCGGACTTGGCTTTTTCGAGAATGTCAAGTTTATATCGGGATGAGAGAACTGTTTCAAATGTGAAATCTTCTTTCTTTTCAATCGACTTGTATCGCATTTCATCTGCACGAATAGCAGCTTCTTCGTTGCTCATACCTGTTGCCAATACCATATCATCTGCATTGGTATATGTTCCGACAATATCAAAGAACTGTGTAATCGTACTCTTGCCTGAACCATTCGGACCGGCAAGAACAAGTATCATTGGCTTCTTATCCGACATATATTTTTTCTCCGTTAGCAGTTTCGATATACGCCCTTCTGCTTTCTCTGTCGTATCTTGCAATAGGCTTCTTGCAAGTTTTAGCTCTGTTTATGGCGGATTTTACAGCTTCTTTTGCTCTTATGTCCATTTCGGCGTCATTTGGTGTAATCGCTGCTTCTGAGCCTTCTGCCGACACAATCGTAACTGAACGATTGCCGTTTAACTTTATTGTTCTGCTCATACTCAAATCCTCCTTTGTACGATTTCTGATAGATACACTTCTTTAAGTATATTATATCATATTCTGTCGGGATATTCAAGAGGCCGAAAAAATAAATTTGGTACACATTGTGTGCCAAATTACAACAACCGTTGTTTCTCTATCTCCTGCCAAGTTGCATTTTCGATTACTTTCTTGCCGTACTTATCCTGAATATCAAAGTCGATAACAATGTGGTTTTCCGGAACTTTGACATAATGGAGCCTTGATGTCGACAGTTCGCTTAATTTGCTTGAAACATCGTCCCATTTGGCAATAGGAGTTTCTTTTGCGGTAGCATACTGTGCCAGACAGTCCGCACATTCACGATCAAAGACCGATTTTTCAGAAATACGGCACGAAAATCTCCGTGTTATACCGATATGAAATGATACCAATACTTTTCATCGGGATACAGATTTGCCCATAATTCTTCGTATTCCTCACGGCTGTCAACATCTCCGTATTATGGGGTTTATGCAAAATCTCTCCGCACTGTCTAAATGCGGAGAGATATAGGTTGTAATCAGAATCTTTTCTTGAAAAGCAGTTCTTTGTTCATACGCAGACTCTTTTTTACCGAACTTGCCGTATCTAATATAACGGACTTTTCGTATGTACTGCAATCTGAAAACAGTTCTTGCAATTCAGGAGTATAGTCGCCGCCATTCTGCATATTGCCGCACAAAAGTCTGTCAACCGTAACATTCAGAGTGTCGGCTATATTCACGATTGTTTCAAGACTCGCTTTGCTCCTGCCTGTTTCAATGTGGCTGATATAGGGTACTGACAAATCAGTGTATTCAGCCAAATCTGCCTGCGATAATCCCTGTTCCATCCGAACAGCCTTGATTATTTTTCCTATTCTTTTGTAGTTCAATCCCATAGTTCTCACCTCCAATCCGCAACCTGAGTTGGAGGTGTTTAAAATATTCTTTCATTTTATAACCATAAGGATAGGATTATACTTATGCTTAATTTTCTTTTGTCGGAAAAAGAGCTATACTGAATATACAATCCGATTATGAGGTGATAGCTATGCTCGAAAGTGAAGCAAATGTTTCAAATAAAGAACTTCGACGCGAAAAAATCCGTGAACGCTATAAAGGCTCAAACTCCGAATTGCTTGAAGTAATTCCGGGAAAGAAAGCGGCTGATTTTTACGATGATGTTGAAAGACGTGTAGCAGTATATGTAAGAGTATCAACAGATAATCTGCAACAGACCAGCTCATACGAGTTACAGAAAAACTATTACGAAGAAAAAGTCAGCAAAAATCCCAACTGGACTTTAGTGGGAATTTACGCTGATGAAGGTATATCGGGAACGTCTTTATTACATAGAGAAGCGTTTAATCGTATGATAGAGGATTGCAAGACAGGAAAAATTGATATGATAATTACAAAGAGCGTATCTCGCTTCGCTCGAAACATTGTCGATTGCATAAGTATTGTCAGACAGCTTTCCTCTTTAAAAAATCCTGTAGGCGTGCGGTTTGAAACAGAGGGTATTTATACCTTAAACGACAATACCGAAATGAGTCTCAGCTTTACGGCAACAATCGCTCAAGAGGAATCCCATATAAAAAGTTCAATTATGAACTCGTCCATTGAAATGCGTTTCGGACGTGGCATTGTACTTACTCCTGTTCTGCTTGGATATGACCACGACGAAGATGGAAAGCTGACTATTAACGAGAGTGAAGCAAAAACGGTAAGACTCATATTCTTTATGTATCTGTACGGCTATTCGTGTCAAGAAATAGCCAAATCCCTGACGAAACTCGGTAGACAGACCAAAAAAGGCAACACCACGTGGAATGCAGGAAGTGTACTGTAGATATTGAGGAACGAACGCCATTGCGGTGAAATTCTAACCAGAAAAACCTATACTCCGAGCTACTTAGACCATAAATCAAAGAAAAATCGTGGAGAACGTGCTCAGCACCGTTGGAAGGGCGAACATGAACCGATTATTTCAAAAGACGATTTTATTGCCGTTCAGCACCTTATAAATAACGCAAAATACGGAAATAAAGGTATTCTCCCTGAACTGAAAATTATTCCCGAAGGTGCATTAAAAGGATTTATTTCTATAAATCCACGCTGGGCAGGCTTTAAGGTTGATGATTACATCTACATAGCTAAAACCGTATGTGAAAACGAGGAACAGAACCAAGATGATACTATACAAATAGAAGCGCAAGGCGGCGATTTCGATTACAGAGGTTTTGAAATTGCAAGGGAACAGTTTTTCAATAACTCTGATAAACTGTCTGTAACATTTTCATTGAAATCAATGAAGTTCAGTTATAACTGCGTAAAAAAGCTATCAGATACACAATTTATTGAACTTCTTATTCACCCATTGAAAAAGCTGTTGATAGTTCGTGCTACTGACAGTAAAAGTAAAAACGCTATGAAATGGCTGTTTCTGAACGGAAAAGGCGATTATATCTCGCGTCCCGTATGTGGTACAGCTTTTTTAAAGACCATTTATGACCTGCTCGGTTGGAACGGAAACTGTAAATATCGTGTTCGTGGAATAAGAAAACAGAACGGTGATGAAAGTCTGCTGATTTTCAGCCTTAAAGAAACCGAATTATATTTGATGAAAGGCAAGGAAATCTGTACCAATGATGAAGCTGAATCGGAAGTAACTTCTCTATCCGAAACTGGTAAATCAGTAATTGCATATCCATCAGCATGGGCAGATAATTTTGGTAGCAATTATTATCATCATTCTCAGGCAGAGGAACTGCAACGAATGAAAAAGGAAAAAGATTGGAATATGCGACAGGAAGTAACATCATTTTCCGAATACCTTGACCTTAAAGTTACAAGCAGAGAAGAAGTGGAAGATAACATAAAGACAATTATCAATGATATGAAAATGGAGGAAACCAATGATGGATAATTCACAGCTTACGATTACAACGGCAGTCTCACAGCTTCCTTGTTATAATGCTGATAATAACGAAGCTGATGTAACAGAGGACGACTCGTTTGATTTTAATGGATATCAGGTTGTACGAAGCGAGTTTTTTGCACATATTTCAGAGCCGTCCATTAGCTTCAATAATTGTAAAGTTACGCTGAATACGGCTTGTATGAAGAAACTGCCTGATGTAAGCTATATTCAGTTTCTTGTAAATGCCGAGAAGAAAAAGCTTGTTGTTAAAGCTTGCACCGAAGATGAAAAAGACTCATTTCTTTGGTGCAACGCAAAGCGCAAGCCGCGTCAGATTACTTGCAGAATTTTCTTTGCGAAAATTGTCAGCCTTATGGAATGGAATCCACAGCACCGTTACAAAATGCTTGGAAAGGTTATAAAGACTGGAACAGATTATCTGATACTATTTGACCTCAACGCTACCGAGGTTTATCAGCGTGTTTTAAAGGAAGGCGAAAAGCCTAAAACTTCACGCTCTCCGATATTTCCGAAGGATTGGCAAAATCAATTCGGTTTACCTGTTGAAGAACATATGCCTTATGAAATATACAAAGCGAATATTGAAGCAGGGAACGATAAACAAATTATGATAAAATCATTGGTAGAGTCATATGGATTGACAATCGGACCCACAAAAGGACAGGGAGTTATTTGCGCTGTATCATCATTGGAATATATTTTTGATACTTGGGGATTTCACGTTCTTGACCGTGCCTTACGGCTATGTATAGGAACATGGGAAGGTGAGACAAATTCGCTTTCCTCAAATATGTTGAAAGGTATCGCACGGCTTATTGTTGCTTTTGATGAGAAAATGCGTGATGATATATTCAAGGAAAAGGTCGGAGCGTATTCTGCAAAGGATATTATCCGCACAGCAAAAGAACGTCGTGCAGGTGCAATAGGTTATGCCGAAGCAATGCTTATTGCGTATAATAAAAAGATGAAATATCCGCTAAGGTGGAGCAATCTTTACAGCAACCCAAAAGTAAAAAAATCCGTAGCAGCTATCGAATTGGATGTTATGGGCGCAGAAGAGGAAGAAAACGATACGCCATCGTTCTTTGATGATGAAGCGGAATAAGTAAAAGTACGACAGCTATATAAAATTATTATCCTCTTGACTACTCAAATATAAATACTAATCAAATTTTCGCTGCTAACTCTAACAAAACCCGAGAATAAAGCTAACTTCGCTATTCACATTAAAGTATAATGTTTGAATGGCAAAATTATGTTATTTACTACAAATCGATTATCTTCTTATAATTTCTCAAATGCCGTTAAAGCCTTATGTTTCAAGGCTTT
>CAZQMA010000031.1:0-20512 GCA_964594275.1 uncultured Ruminococcus sp.
CCTCACCCAGGAGTTCAGCAAACTTAGCGGCATGCTCTGCTTCTTCGTATGCAGCCTTTTCCCAGTATAGACCTATTTCAGGATAGCCTTCCCTGTGTGCAACTCTTGCCATAGCCAGATACATACCAACCTCTGTGCACTCGCCTGCAAAGTTCTCACGTAGACCTGCCACAATCTCTTCATCTACGCCCTGTGCTACGCCTACAACGTGTTCGTCAGCCCATCCCATCTCTTCTTCCTGCTTGTTGAACTTGTCAGCCGGAACACCGCAGATAGGGCACTTCTCAGGTGCACTGTCGCCTTCGTGTACATAACCGCATACTGAACATACATACTTACTCATATTGATAATCCTCCGTAAAATAAAAATTTAATTTTTTTTCAGTTTAAGCTGTAATCTCTTGATTACAGCTATATTATAGCATACCTAAAGTTCATTGTCAACACTTTTTCTCAATAAGTAACAAAAAGTTTAAAATTAAAAAAGGTTTTCCACATGACGGGATATGTATATGGTGGAAAAAGGTATTATGTGAAAAATAATCGAAAATCTCTGTACGGCGGTTGACAGCTTTCATAAAATAAGTTATAATTAGGTAACACTATGGATAGGTGAGACGTAAAATTATGGAGACAGACAACTCATTAAATACATAGGAGCGATTATCGGATATGAATAAAAAATTACGTAAAGCAATAATATCGGCGACAATGGCGGCTTTTCTTGCAGTAAACACTGCACCTCTTGCCGTATACGCCGATGCACCTGCAAATGACCGTATTGTTTACACATTCCTCACAGAAAGACTGGGTCTTAATCACGCTGCGGCAAGCGGACTTATGTCCAATATCTACAAGGAGAGCGGCTTTCTGCCCACCGTGTCCTGCACGGACACAAACGGCAAAACAAGCTACGGCATCATGCAGTGGAACGGTTCGAGGTTTGAACAGCTTAAAATTTTTTGTAGTGAGAACGGCTACGTATACGACACCCTGGAAGGTCAGCTTGCATACCTGGAATACGACCTTACAGGCGCATACCGTGGCTACTATGACCATCTTCTTTTTGGCATTGAGGACTCGGAGCAGGGTGCATATGAAGCGGGCTATTTCTGGGCGTCACAGTATGAGGTTTGCAGCAGTAAGTACTTTGAGCAGAGAGCGGAGCTTGCCAGGGACTTTTATTATCCTGAGTTTATGGGTACAGCACCCGTTGACCTGTCGATACTTGACGGCTCGGACAGTCAGCTTCTGCCCGAAGCACCTGATGGCTTCCACACTGAGTATTCGCCTGCTCCGTCGGTAACGGTTTTCCGCTGGAATAAGGCTGAAAAGGCTGATACCTACAGATTGAGAATTTTCAAAGGAAGCTCTGCTGTCGGTTCACCATTTATGGCAGGGGACAAGCTTACAGGTACGGAGTATAAGGTTTGTCTGCCTGCGGGTACATATTCAGCGGTGGTTGACAGTGTGAATCAGTATGGTGTGACTGTCAGCGAAGCTGTGACTTTTACTGTTACCCAACAGATGGCGGCAGATTTAGGGGAGAGCTTTATCGGTAAAATTTCATGGAACGACGGTTTGAGACAGCTGACTGCTGCTGAGGATTCAGCGGTTCAGCACAAGGCAACGTCCTATGAAAAGGAACAGCTGTGGAATTTTACACGAGAGGACGACGGCAGCTACTCTATCACTGCCTATGAAAACGGTGACACGCTTGCCGTTCAGAATGGCTGCGCTCTACTTTTGGAAGCCGAGGAAAACAGCAGTTTTATGATTTACGGAAGCAAGGAGACGGGCTACTTCATCCAGCCCAAGGATGACAGCCGCAGTGCACTTGCTGTATCCGAGGAAGAACGGATAAAGGTGCAAGGCTTCAATGGTGAGGCAGTGCATCAGTTTGATATTGATGAGTATGAGTTCAATACACCTGAAATAACCGTAATCGCTGACGGCGGTGAAAAGGAACCTGTTCTTTTCACATGGGACAAGGCAGATTGTGCTGAAGGCTACATTCTCAGTGTGACGGACGAGGACGGTTGTATGGTGGCTTCTGTCAAGGTACAAGAAAACGATGTGAGTGCTGATGTTACCCTGAAAGCCGGCAAATATAAGGTAGGACTTACAGCTGTAAGCGAAATTACAGGGGAGAGTGTTGACAGCGACGAGGTAGACTTTGAAGTCAGGAATCTCCCGGAACGACCTGAACCTGAGCTTATCCTGAGCAAGGAACCGGGAATTGTTGGTTTTGAGTGGGAGCGGTGCGAGGATGCTGACAGATACTCCTATCGTATAACAGAAAAATCCACAGGTAAAACCGTTAAATACAAAAGCGGCGTGAAAGGCTGTGCCGATAAGGTGAAGCTGACAGCAGGTGAGTATATACTCGCAGTTTCAGCGGAAAATGAAAACGGCAGCGTTATATCTGAGGATATTCCCGTTGTGCTTCATGCAGGCAAGGACGGAGATGCTGTGCTTTCCGTAAAATCGGTGCTGGCTTCCGTGAAGATGGGCATTATAAACGCCGAAGAAAAGGTAAAGTAATAAGAATTAATAGCGTCTGTGACATTTGTTCACAGACGCTGTTTTCATATGAATAAAGTTTACATTGTAATAATTGACAGTAATATTAAAAAATGGTACAATGTATTTGTTGAAAGAATAAAAATCCATATGAGGTGATAATATATGGTAAAAAGAATATTTGCAGCGTTTTTATCCCTTAGTCTTATAACAGGGCTTATGGGATATATGAAAGATGTACAGTTTTTTGTAAAGGCGGATGCGGTTGATAAATTTGTTTACCGGGAGGACGCCTGGGGCTTTTCGGAACAGGAACTTATAGATGGGGAAAACCCTTATCTACTTAGTGTTCTCAGTGAAAAAATCCGCACCGGCAGAACAGAAACCGAGCTTGCACGTCTTGATAGCGTAATGTATCAGCCTGTAACTGATTTGTCCTATGGCTTTGCGGCACTGTCACTGCTATGCAATGCAGGCGTATGGGAGGTATCGGATATTTCCAATGAAGCGTCCACTCTTTATGAAACGCCTGCTCCTGTGCGAAAAAACGCCCTTACCGCCATCATAAATTACTATAACCTTTTACAGTACTCCGACGCAATTTATGACCTTGATGAAGAGGGAAAACAGAGAAGCACCTCGGAGTCGTTGGCTATGGCGGCTGAATCAGCTGAACCTGTGCTTATGCGTATATTTGAGAGTGCGACAGCTGAAACGGCTGAAACACTTCTCGTTTACGGCAGTGAAAACGGCTCATATAACTATTCCGGTACAGCCTATACAAAGCGGCTTCTTACTTATGACCCGTCAGTTGCGGAGTTTTCCGCCCGGAACTGTGTCTATTATAATGATAGCGGCAGTTGGATTCATCCGGCTTCGGGTATGTCGTCAGACAGCGGTGGGGTATTTGGCGGTATTACAGGTGATATTGCTGTAATAAACCGGATGGGGTATGACCCTGCAAAGCTTCCTAGACTTATGATAGATAGGGTTTTTGCCTACCCGGGTGACTATGATGTACCGCTTACGCTGATGCAGTCAGGCGTTCCTGAGGTACTGGGTCTTAGTATGGACGTAAACCTCAGTGAATCGGCAGAGGAGATTATGAAGCTCAGCTACAGTGTTGACTCCTATGACTTGGGCAGTGCGCTTCCTTCTGTACGCTGTTCCACCCACGTAAACGATGCGGCACTTATTATTACAAGCGTTGTCAGTGCGTCGGCGTTAAGCGGATTTAAATGCGCTGACAATGAGCCTATCATTACTTTTCTTATGGATGCGGCTGACCGTGAAACTGTTGAAGCCACTGCAAAGAAATATGGTCTGAAGCTTCAAAGTGACCCTGAATACGGCAGTTACTATGCATTTCCCGTTTACTTCAACACAGCCCCCCTTACCAGTTATTATGCTGATATTTATGAGATGAGCGAGTATCCTCTTACTATGGATGGTGAAATCTGCATCATCATGGATGAGCAGGAGACTACCACCACAACCACTACGACTACCACTAAGAAAACTACTACAACAACAACTACTACAACTACAACAACTACGACCACCACCACTACTACTACCACCATTACTACCACTACCACAACAGCAAAACCCACAACCACTTCCCATAAGGGTACAACTGTGACTACAGGAAATACTTCTTCGACAACTTTAACTACTACTACTGCTACTACGACCGAATTAACTACTGCCACAACGCCAAAACTGACGACTACTACGACTACTACAACTACAACCACAACACCTAAGCCGACAACTACCACCACCACTACTACCACCACAACTCCCGAAACCACCACCACGACTACTACAACTACAAAGCAGGCTTTTGAATGGGCAAAGGATAACTGGGACGGCTCTCATGATGAGCTTATGCTTGATTATATGGTAAACGGTTACGGTCTACTGGAGGAGCATGAGGACAGTCTTAATGCCTCTCTTAGTTCAATGGAACGTGTCCGCATCCGTGATGTACTGGAGGGAGGATGGCTTGGTGCTGAGTACGGTATGGCTGTTACGGAGATTCTGGGTAAGAGCGGTATCTTCTCCGTTTCCATGTGGGATCCCAATGCTTCTTCGGTTTACGAACTTGACATAACCGACCCACGAAATCTTTCTCTTATTTCTTACTATCAGCTTCTCCAGGAAAGCGACGCTGTACAGCAGCAGATAGCCTGGACAAGCAGCTATATGACATATCAGGCTGTTCTCACTCAGCTCATTGACATTTCCTCAAAGGCTGCCCGTGGAGGGGATATGGCACTTGTCTGTCTCTTTGGTCAGGCGTACGCTCACAGTACTATAGCCTATGATGTTGAATATGGCTTGTGGAGTCTGGAGGGCGAAGAATACGATGGCAGGATTCTCGTTGCCGACCCGTATATGACTCATTTCACCAATGAAGTCTGCATCTACTTCAAGAGCAGTACTCTTGACTGGTGTGCACCCTACTGGAATATGAGCTCCTTTGACGGTCAGTCTATGTTGGGACTTGCAAGTAACTCTCTCTCTATGATGAACTATGCGGGCTATTTTATGGGCACAGATTCATATGTAACCGACCATCCCTTTGTACCTGTTATCGAGGTTCCCGTAGGACAGACAGACTTTACCCTTAAATCAATAAACGATGATGATGGAAAGACAACAGCCGGGGACGAGCTAAAATGGTTCAGCACAGCGGCTTCTATTGTAATGAATAAGCGTGCAGGTCTTGACTATCTCTCCGATGGATACGAAATTATACCTGATTCTGATGATGTTTCAACTTATCAGATGTCCTATGAACGTTGTCTATTGAATGCTAAGGCGGACAATGTGCAGAGTATAACCATGCTTACTGACGGTACTGTAAGCATTATTGGCAGCGGCAGTACATACGAAATCAGCCTTACCACAGAGGATACACTTCCATGGGATAGAATCGCAGTAAGCGGCAGCGGAGTAAACGTAGTTTCTGCGGCTCCATATGAGGACGGCGTTCTTGTACAGGGGGATAATGTAGGCAGCATTTCTATTACAGCTGAAAATATGGAGGAATCTCTCAGCCGTAAGCTTACAGGCGGCGACTACAGCGCAATATACATCTACAAGGAAACCGATGGTACAATCGGCGTTCTGGTTGACATGGACGGGGATGGTGAATGTGAAAGCAAGCCTGAAAATACGGGCGTTTCACAGGATGAAACTTTCTTTGGCGATGTAAACCTGGACGGCAAGGTTTCTATGGCGGATGTTGTTGCAGCAAATCTATACCTTGCCGACCACATAATGCTTGAGGAACGTGCTCTTGCCAATGCTGACTGTGACGAAAATCTCAGAATTAACGCCAGTGACTCTCAAATAATCATGCTCTATCTTCTGGAAAATCTCCCCGCACTTCCGCTGTCGAAAGCATTGGAGAAGCAGGAACAATTGTCAACGGGCGATTGACAATTACGGCAGGCGTTTTGCTAATGGATTATAATAAAACAAAAAGGCTATCGTTGCTCTGAAACGATAGCCTTCTTTTATATCGGATTGTTTAAATAATGTCCTGCATCGATTAATTATCTATCGCTCTGAGCATAACACCGGTTATATACTCGGTGGAAACGTATTTGGCGGCGTTGTCTTCGATTACTACGCAGAAAGCAATGGGTAGTGATTCATCGTCAACGAAGCCTACCAGGAGTGAATCCTCGGATGCGCCGTTCTTTACCTGAGCTGTACCGCTCTTAGCACCGATGGTATAGCCTATAACACTGTTGTAGCGTTGTCTGCCGTTATCAAGCATGATTTCACGGATATAGGCAGAAGTTTCCGCAGAGAAGCCTGCCTCGTCATATTTGGTTTTGGCACGGTTGCGGGTGTCACCGAACATATCTTGTGTGTGTGTGATGAGATAAGGCTCTGTTACGCAATTTGAACTGTTTGCAATGGCACTCTGCCACATCATAAGCTGACAGGGACTTACCAAGGTCTTACTCTGACCCATACATCCCCACTGTGTATCAAAGTCATTTACATCTGTAAGCTCCGTGCTTCCACGGAAAACCGAGATGCCGTCAATGTCAAGAGCAGGTGCTTTGGAGCCGTTTACAGAGTAGCCCATATCTTTGTAGGTGTGTATAATGTCGTCAAGCTTCATATCCTGTACAAGCTGTGCAAAGTAGGGGTTACAGCTGTTTCTGAATGCTGTGGTTATGTCCTGGGTGCCGTGACCTGAGGAGTAGTGGCAGGCGATACGGTTGCCGTAGTTGTTGTAGTAAGTGCCATCGCAGGAGTAGCGCTTTTCCTGAACCCAGTTATAACCATAGTTGTCGATGGCTGCGGCAAGGGTTGAAACTTTCTGGGTAGAGCCGGGAGCTGTACCGTAGAACGCCTTGCAGATGAGACTGCCTGAGGGCAGACTATCCACATCGCCATAGTCGAGAATGTTGACGTTGGGCTTGCTTACGCACACCAGAATCTCACCTGTTTTGTAGTTATAGGCAATGGCTGTACCGTCATAGGAGCCGAAAGCGTCGTAGACGATGCGGTTAGCCTCGTGGTTGAGAGAGGTGTAGACGGAGCTTTTGCCATTTTCCATAACACCGAAAATCGGATCGTAGTTTGAGAGGAGAGCGATATTCTCCGATACAAGGGTATTGGTCATCATACCGCTGTCATCGCCTATGAGGTTGCCTACGTCGATGAAGTGGTCGTAGCCGTAGGTTTCAGCATCTGCTTCAGGGTCGAAGAGAACGTCTCCCTCACGGTCGTAAACACAGCCTAAGGATACGTTGGCGGAATGTTCCATGTAGAACGAAGCTTCCGTTACGATTTTGAATATGAGTATACACATTCCCGCTAAGAATACACCGATAAGCAGTTTGGTAAGCCGCTCTCCGCGTTTTATGCTTTTCATTGGATACACTCCTTTTTATCAATTGTTTCTGTCCGGTCTCCTGAATACAGGCGACTGTCCCGCTTTAAGCATACCTGCAAGCATACCGCACACAACCATAGAACTACCGCCCTGTGAAATAAAGGGAATAGTAACGCCTGTGAATGGAATCAGGTTACAAGAACCGAAAATGTTCAGTCCCATTTGCACTACAAAGACTGCCGCAACGCTCATGATAAGGGTAGCGTGGAAGTAGCTTCGTGGCTTATTTATCATGGGGAGGATGAGAAGGGACACTACAAAGAAGATAATCAGCAGTGCAACCAGGAAACCCCATTCCTCGCATATGGTTGAGAATACAATATCCGTATCCGCAGCGGCAACGTTTATAAGACTGCCGTAGCCGGGCCCCTTACCGAAGAGTCCGCCCTCAGCGATTGCCATAAGTGCCTGGCATTGCTGGTAGCCGTCGCCGTAACTGTCCTCCCATATGTCAACGGAAAGGCGGTCTTGAACGTAGGACGGTGCCATAGCCGCAAGAGCCGACACTGCCAGTACGCCCAGAGCTATGAGAAAGATAAGCGTACCCTTGGAGAATTTTGCTCTGGGGTAGCAGATTCTGCATATGATTGCACAGCCGTATGCCGCAGCAAAGGTGGGCAGACTTCCTAAGTCTCTGCACCACCACTGGAGTACGAATATTACAAAGAAAGCAATGGTGAGTGCTATCATTTCACGGGAAACATAGAAGAGAAGAAGCTTCTGTTTTGGGTGCTGTTCCATGATTGAGGTAGCACAGAGCAGTACAAAAACAGGCTTCATAAATTCAGAGGGTTGGAGACTCAGTGGTCCTATCTGAATCCACATACTTCTGCTGCCTGTAAGGAAAATCGTCATAAGTACCAGTACGCCCAGTACCAGGTATAGGTATTGCTTCACAGCAAGTACTCGAAGATGATTTCGTGTGAGGAGAAACATAATCTGACAGCATACAAGAGCCGCTATACAGGTGACATAATGTTTCATTGCAAAGCCCACACTGCCAAAGCAGGACTGGAAGATAACGCTGCACCCCATAATAAGCAGGAGCAGATAGTCAGTAGTGTAGGTCATCTGCTTGTAGAAAAGACGTATAACCAACATATACACTATGTCAAGGGCAAAAACTGCTATAGCCAGGGGATAAATGTCTGTTACATCCTCGTATCTGCCGCGGAAAACCGCTGCGCAGAGCATGATAAGATGGGTCATGAGTACGAGTATAGTTATTCTGCCGTAGGATAATTTGTTATGAAACATCTTTTCACCGTCCTCTCCGCATAAGACGCATAGCCTTTGTGCCAAAGCGAATTTCATCGCCGGGTTTCAGGACTTTCTGCTCCTGAACCTTCTGACCGTTTACATAAGTGCCCGACTTTGAATCAAGGTCAATTACACGCCATACACCATTTGAAACGGAGAGTACGGCGTGGTATCGTGAAACGCTCATGTCGGGCAGCCGTATATCCGCCGCACCGTGTCGTCCGATGATTACCTCGTCTGAGCCGAGAACGATGGGTTTGTTAGTCTGGATGTCAACCAGGAGCATATTGTCGCTTACCTTTGACCAGCGAAGCTGTTCAATGCGTTTTTCTTCCTTTGCCGCCTGGAATATTGCGAATACGCAGATGAATACCATAAATATTACAAGTGCGCTCGATATTACTGAAAATGCGGGAAAACTTCTGAGGCTTTCCAGAATATCGCGAAGAGCTTGTTCGTTCATGGGAACCTCTCCTTTTTGTTTTTTATTTCTTATTATAATATATCTTGCGGAATATTGCAAGTCTTTACCGGGATTTTCGTCCGATTTTCCCGAGAACGCATTATTTGATTAGAGGTATTGAATTTATTCACAAAAAGTTTTTGAATATATTCCATAAAAATTTGCGAAAATACTTGAAATTTAAGTGGATATATGCTATAATAAAAACATCATAAAGGCTTGGAGTTAAATTCAAAAATATCTTTTACATATGCTTCAAGTTGCTACACAAGGAGGAACGAATTATGAAAATGACTATAACAGCAAAGAAAATGCAGATACCGCAGAATTTTACAGACTACGCAGAAGAACGCATCTCCCAGAAGCTTGACAAATTTTTCGGTAGCGAAGCAGATGCTAAGATAACAATTGCCGAGCATAAGAATACTATTATCCTTGAACTTACAGTTTTCTATAATAATATGATATATCGTGCGGAGCAGTCCGCTGAGGATAAGAAAGACGCACTTGACGCATCTATTGATAAGATTATTCGTCAGATTCGCAAGAATAAGACTCGTGTTGAAAAGAAGCTGAAAGATACAGCTTTCAAGACTGCCTTTATTGATGAGGTGGATGAGTCTAATTACGAAGTTATCCGCAGAAAGACCTTTAAGCTTCATCCTATGACAACCGAGGAAGCGATTCTCCAGATGAATCTCCTGGGTCATAATTTCTTTATGTTCACCAATGCTACAACAGGCGATATCAACGTTGTTTACAAGCGTGCAGACGATAAGTACGCTGTACTTGAACCTGAAACCTAATGCTTTAAATTGGAATTTCTTTTCACTCCTTAAACCATTATAATTGTTAAGGCTATCGTAGAGATACGATAGCCTTACTTTTTTGCGCTATTTTACAGAATACCCGAGTTGAGAAGCTCAATGATTTCATCGTCCGTGTCATCAAAGACAGGAGCGGAGGATACCTTTGCTTCTTCTTCGACAGGAGTGTCAGAGGTGAATTTCTCGTCCATTTCTATATCTATATCATCGGAAGCATTGGCGTTTTCTGTTTCTATGCCCGGGATAAGAGCATTGTCACCCAGCTTAACGTTCATACCGTTTACCTTTATGTCAGGAGCATCTAGGTCGATTATCAGACTGCATCTGCCGTTTTCGTAGCGTGTACGAACCTTGTTTGCCATGTCTTTGGATATATGGAGAGTGATTCCCTCAGCGGAAACAGTGGTCTTGTTTTCAGTGAGATTACAGAGGGACAGGGGCTTTTCACGGGTGATTTCACGGTAGAGATTCTGCATCTTTAATGCTTTCTCTTCGCTTACACCGGAATCAAGGAGAATATCACGCATCTGTATGTCGTCAACAGAGGGCAGATCCGGGTCATTGCGGTATTCTTTGGCGTAGTCCAGAAGTCTTTCGTTTACCTCAGTGATGACATTGTAAGAAAGTTCGTCTCTTGCTTCCTCCATGATGGTATGGAAGCTTTCTTTTTCTCTTGCCGCTGTGCATACAAACTTACAGCCCAGTACATCTTCAACAAGGGAGATATTAACTTCCTTTGGCTTGCGGGCGTAGTAGAGGACGTGGTTTACATCAGGACCTCTGCCTGTAAAGGTGGGGTAGAGGAAGCCGTCAGTGGGAACATCGGAAACAATGCGATCATATGTGGTCTTGCGGACAATAGCTTCCGCCTCTTCATTATAGATAAGACCGTCAACTCTCAGCTCAACAGGGCAAATCGCCGCAACCAGGAAGGAGTAATCTATGGCATCATAAGGGTTTTCCTCACCGTCACGGGTTTTATTGAAAACGGTGTAGGTGCAGTGTCCGATAAGTATAGCGTAGGTGGAAACGTACTCCATATGGTCAACAATCTGGCTGAGAAGAACGTTCACTGCGCTTTCATCGTCAAGCTTTGCGGAAAGAGCAGAGTAGAGAATATTCTGAGTGCCTGATTCCTCGTAGGCTTCCAGGGGAAACTCATATTCAAGGAGTCCCTTGCCCATAGTGCCTGAAAGAACACGTTTAAGAGTATCCATGTAACACTCGCATTCCTCTGAGGGAATATTGCGGAAAGGTGCGGATTTAACGCTTCTGATATTCTTCTCGGCGTCCACAAATGCCGAAACTACGTGGTTTAATGTGAAAAGGTCGCTCTGGTCGGAAAAATTCTTTTTAAGCTCCGAAAGTTCTTTTTTGTTCATTACAGTTATCTCCTTGTATTATTTACTTAGCCCAAGCTCTTTGTAAAGTCTTGAAACAGGCAGTCCGACAACATTGAAATAGTCGCCCTTTATACCGCTTATAAAAACGCTTGCCTTGCCCTGAATACCGTAGGCCCCCGCCTTGTCGTATGGCTCGTCTGTGTCAAGGTAGCGACTTAGCTCTGCATCGGAAATTTCACAGAATGTTACCTCAGTCACCTCGGAAAAGGAGCGTACGCTTTCTCCCTCGGCTATAGCAACCCCTGTGATTACCTTGTGGGTTCGTCCTGAGAGAAGTCTCAGCATACGTGCGGCATCAGTGCGGTCTTTGGGCTTGCCGAGAATTACGCCGTCTATGATAACAACGGTATCACAGCCTATAACTCTGTCTTGTGGATGCATAGCGACTCCCGCCTTTGCTTTTATCATGGCAAGGTATTCCGGGGCGTCTACAGCTTTAATGCCAGCGGGAAGTGTTTCGTCAGCGTCTGTTGTTTTCACAGTGAAATCATCGGTTATAAGATGCATAAGCTCACGTCTGCGGGGTGAGCCGGAAGCAAGAATTATTGACATGGTTTATACCTCCTGTTTCTGTATAGCCTGCTCTGTCACCCTTCTCTGCCACAATCCTCAGCCCTGCCTTTTTAACAAGTCGGTGAAGCTCATATATGCCCTCGGCGGATTCAGCGCCAGTTGAGACTTTGTTGTCGTAGAGGGAGTAGCCCTCACGCACATTGGCAGGGGACAGATTAGGCATTACAACATTTGCACCTGCCATAAGTCCCAGTATTCTGCCTTCGGGGTGAAGTGTGGCGAGAGCGGTGGTTGATGGGATAAGAGCCTTTGGATGCTCTATTCTCAGTATTGAAATAAGTCTCAAGGTCAAATCTAAATTTCCCTTTGGAAAGTCTCTGAATGGAGTGTCCTTATGAGGCAGAAACGGTCCTATGCCTATCATATCAGGCTCGATTCTACGCAGAAGCTTTAGGTCGCTTATAATGTTTTCCTCGGTTTGATAAGGTGAACCCACCATAAAGCCGCAGCCCGTCTGATATCCGATTTCTTTGAGCCATGTGAGACACCTGAGACGGCTTTCAAGGGAAAGTTCAGGGGGGTGGAGCATTGAATAATGAGCAGAGTCTGCGGTTTCATGGCGGAGGAGATACCTGTCTGCTCCTGCATCAAAGTACGCCTTGTAGCTCTCACGGCTCTTTTCACCGATAGAAAGGGTAACAGCACAGTGGGGATAGGCTGTCTTTATGTCATATACAATTTCGCAGATGTCTTTGTCCTTGAAGTACAAATCCTCACCGCCCTGTAGTACAAAGGTACGGAAGCCGCAGGCGTAGCCGATTTTACAGCAGGTGAGAATCTTCTCTTTGGTTAGACGGTAACGAGGGAGAGAGCGGTTGTCACGGCGGAGACCGCAGTAAAAGCAGTTGTTGCGGCAGTAGCTTGTAAATTCAATAAGACCACGCACAAAGACTTTGTCCCCGTAGTACTTCTCTCTAAGAGCACAGGCACGGCTTCGGAGTTCATCGTCATGCATTCCGCTTAAAAGCTCTTTCATATCTGTGCTCCTCTCGTATTCGGTAGTACTATTATAACAGAATTGGTCTTTAAAGTCAAACCCAAATTGCAAGCGACGGGAGGTATGTTGTTTAAAATAGCCAAAAGGTGGTGGGGTCTATTGTGCCGAATCACGGAATTTTTAATTTTTGCTGTACAATTACAGTGTTTTTTGTTATAATAAAATTTAACTGGGAATTTTTAATATATGGGAGAATTTATATGAAATATAAGTTTATGCGAATTTTAAGCATTTTCATGGCGGCGATGATTTGCCATAGTGCCTTTATGGTGAACGTTTATGCTATGGAGAACATGGAGGCTGAGGAAGAGATTTATGCTGCCGAAGCCGAAGTGGAAACCATGGAAGAGGAAGCCGAGGAAAGCTGGATTGCCGTTACGTGCGAGGTACTTAAATATTACTCCGAGAATTCAGCGGGACTTGAACCTCTTATCTCCGAGCGCAACAGACGTTTTTACAATGTCATAGCCGATGATAATGTTGACCTGCAAGATGCATTCTACTTTCTGGGAATGTATGCTACCCTTGCGGCAGGAATGGAGTTTGAGGGATATGTCCCTAAGAGAGACAACTCTGTCTCTCCTGTGACGGGTACGACAATTACCACCACAACTACTACAATCGCTACGACCACTACAACTACTACAACCGCAACTACCACAGTCCCTGAAACCACAACAACTACATCCACCCCTAAGCTCACCACTACAACCACCAAGGAAACTACATCCACCCCTAAATCCACCACTACAACTACCAAGAAAACCACAACCACTGCAAAAACAACCGGAAAGACTACAACTACAGGCGTTACAACGACTTCAACGTACATATGGTCAGCCTCTGAGAAGCTTACCACTCTTGCAACTACTACAACCACAACAGCAAGTACAGCAGGTCCCACAACACCCACCACTACGGCTACTGTAAAGACAACCAATGCTACAACCCAAACTGCCGTTTCAGGTGAAACCACCGTTACCGAGACCACTGCTGTAACCACAACAACCGTTATCACAAGAACGCCTTATTCCTATGGCATTGACGCTTCTATATATCAGGGCGAGGTTGACTGGCAGGCTGTTGCGGACAGCGGAGTAGAGTTTGCCATTATCCGTGCAGGCTATGGCAAGCACATAAGTCAGAAGGACAAGAACTTTGACAAGAACATGGAGGGCGCAAAGGAAGCGGGTCTTTTAGTGGGTGCATATTGGTTCTGCTATGCAACAACCGTTGAAGCCGCACTGGTGGAGGCGGATGTTTTCTATGAGGTTATCAAGGATTATCAGTTTGAGTATCCTGTTTTCATGGACTACGAAACCAACGCTCAGTATCAGCTTACCCCCGAGGAAAACGCTGAAATCATTTACGCCTTCTGTCAGAGAATGGAAAGCTACGGCTACTATGTTTCACTGTGTAGCTATGTAAACTTTCTGTCCAACAGAGTGCCTGATGAGGTTTTTGACTGCTTTGACGCATGGATTGCCCACTATAATGTTCAAGTGCCCCTTTATGAGCGGAACTACGGTATTTGGCAGTTCTCCTGTACAGGCGAGGTTCCGGGAATAGATGCGGATGTTGACCTGAATTATTCCTACTATGACTATCCGTCTATTATTAAAAGAAATGGTCTTAACGGCTTTGATTTGAAAGGTTAAGGTGTAAATGGATATGGGAAAGAATAAGGAAAAGCAAGGCTTCGGAGGAGTTATTTGCATAGTAGTCTTTATTCTGGCAGCAGCTGCTCTGTTGATTGGTATTATCTTTTCAAAGGAGTGCGGCGGCAGTGTAGAGGTACAGCAGGCGGGACTTGAGATTCCTGTCATCACAACTACATCAACTACTCCGGTCACTACTACTACAACAACCACAACAACCGTTACCGTTACTACAACCAAATCTATTGACTACGACATGAAGATGGACATCTCCTATGTCAAGGACTATAAGTCGGTGAATAACGATGTTGTAGGTTGGATATATATTGAGGATACTCCCATTGACTACCCCATTGTAAGAGCGGGCGACAACTACCGCTACATACACAGCGACTGGAAAGGGAATAACAGCTTTGCAGGTTGTATATACGAGGATTACAGAAGCGTTCTCTCAGAAACTAATCTCTCTATTATATATGGTCACAACATGGGGGATGGCTCTATGTTCCATGGTGTAAAATACTACCTTGACGAGGAGTTTGGTAAGGAGCATCCTTACTTTGAAATAGGTACTGAGGAAGAGCGTTATCTTTATGAAGTGCTGGCAGTAAGCGTTCTCTACGGTGAAAAAGGCGCATCCTTCCCGTACTGGATACCCACCCAAGAGCAGGATTTGACCCTGTCTGAGGAGGATTTTGAGGATTATGTAAAGGACGTAAGAGATACCGCTCAGATATGGTATCAGGACGAGGACTACCTCCCTGAGTACGGCGACACACTGGTTGCACTTCAGACGTGCTATTCAGGTGCAGACGACGGCATGAGATGTATTCTCTTTGGCAGGATGGTAGACGCAAGATAAGCTCTAAACTTTAAACTGCAAATTGACATCTTAGGACTGCCGTTTTCTGCGGCGGTTCTTTCTTTTTAGGAGGCATAGAAATGCGTATTCAGGATATTACACAGGCACAGATAAATGTTCTCTTCCCTAAGAGAAATCCCGACTCCCATAAGGGCGATTTCGGCAGACTTCTCTGTATAACGGGAAGCAGACGTATGCCCGGGGCATCTATACTTTCAACCTATGCGGCTCTGCGTTCAGGTGCAGGGCTTGTAACCGTTGCAACAGCGGCGGAGAATATCACAGCCCTTTCCGTAAACTGTCCCGAAGCTATGTATCTTCCTCTTGTTACCAACGATGCGGGAAGTATTATTATGGGCGGAAACGAGGAGGCAATCTTTGACCAACTAACCAAGGCGGACGCAGTGCTTTTCGGATGCGGAGCAGGGCTTCATGAACAGTCGGAGTCACTGCTAAAATTTATCTGTCGTTATGCCAATGGAACTCTTATTATTGATGCGGATGGTCTAAACGCCCTTGCACCCTGCATAGATATATTAGACAAGAGGAATAATCCTACTATCCTTACACCCCATCCCGGTGAAATGAGCCGTCTTGTGAACAGGAGCGTGTCATATGTCCAGCAGAACCGTGAGATTGTACTGGAGGAGCTGTGTATGGCTCATCCCGGTGTAACCGTTGTACTTAAAGGCAGGGGTACGCTTGTGGGACGAGACAGAGAATGCTGCAAAAATTCAACAGGTAACCCCGGTATGAGCAGAGGAGGCAGCGGAGATGTTCTTGCGGGCATGATTGCAGCCTTTGCCGCACAGGGAATGACCCCTTTTGACGCTGCTGCTGCGGGAGTCTACATCCACGGTAGGGCAGGTGATATTGCCGCAAAGAAGTACAGTCAGGCAGCCATGCTCCCACGGGATATTATAGAGTGTATAGGCGAGGTTTTTCTTGAAATCGAGAAATGATAACGGAGGTTTCATATGAATCGACTTGCACGGTTTTCAGCCATTGGCGTTTCACTCAGCTTGCTTGTTTTAGCTTCTGCCTGTGGAAAGACAGGCACAGGCAAGGCGGACACGTCTCTTATGCAGAAACCCTTTTCCACGGCTTTTATCATGGAAACAGGCGAGCTTTCCGCTGAGGGTACAATTACACGTGTCACCGATGACATCTGGAATGTGAGTTTTTCTTCTCCTGATACGGTTGCAGGGGTTGTATTGGACTTCCACGATGACGAGGTGAAAGCGTCCTATAAGGGTCTGGAATTTTCCGTACCCCAGGCGGCAATGCCCGCAAAAGCTTTGCTTATGAGATTTATGGATGCGGCTGAGAAGCTGGCGGACGAAGAGGAGATAACCTGTAGCCGAAAGGACGACATGACCGAGATTGAGGGGGAGCTTGACGGTGAACCCTACATACTCTATCTTAATCGTGACGGAAGCCCAAAGGAATTTCTTGTAAACAATATGGGCGGCAGTATGAAATTCAGAGATTTCAGCGGAGATGTTGCCGTTACCACCACAACAACTACTATTGAGCGACTGGTTGTTACCACAACAGAGACTGCGGCAGGCTAAAAGGAGAGCGCATCTGTAGAAAAGCAGGTGCGCTTTATTTTTAAATTATCTGTGAACGAACAATCTTAACATAGATTTACTTGACACGTGGGAAATAATGTGGTAAAATAATAACACTTTTTTAACAATTATTTCCCTTGACAAATGGAACATAATGTGGTAAAATATAAGCACTTTAGTTGTTTAAATCTTTAAATTGCTAAAACGTAAGAATTATAAAAATGAGAGGAGCAATTGTGATGATAGGTATTACAATTGGTATGCTGGCAGTCTACATTGTAGTAATGCTCGGCATCGGTGTTTACACATCAAGAAAAACCAAATCGGTAAACGACTTTGTACTTGGCGGACGAGGAGTAGGCTCATGGCTTACAGCCTTTGCTTACGGTACATCCTACTTTTCTGCGGTAGTTTTCATTGGCTACGCAGGACAGTTCGGTTGGGAGTATGGTCTTTCCGCAACATGGATTGGTATAGGTAATGCACTCATCGGCAGTGCGCTGGCGTGGATAGTTCTGGGTAAGCGTACACGTATGATGACGAAACACCTGAACGCCAAGACAATGCCTGAATTCTTTGAAAGGCGTTTCGGCTCAAAGAGCCTGAAAATTGCGGCTTCTCTTATTGTTTTCATATTCCTGATTCCTTATACAGCATCTGTATATAACGGTCTTTCAAGGCTTTTCTCTATGGCGCTGGGTCTTGATTCCGAAAATGCATATAAGATTATCATTATTGCAATGGCACTTGTAACAGCTATATATGTAATTCTCGGCGGCTATGCTGCAACTGCAATCAACGACTTCGTACAGGGTATAGTCATGCTTATCGGTATTGCAGCAGTTGTAATCTGTGTTGTCAACGGTCAGGGCGGTTGGAGTGAGGCTGTATCCAAGATGGCTGAGGTTGAGACTAATAAGGTTCAGAACGGTGAAATGGCAAGTCTCCTCGGACCCGACCCCATCAACCTTATCGGCGTTGTAATTCTCACATCTTTGGGCACATGGGGACTTCCTCAGATGGTACATAAGTTCTATGCAATCAAGGACAATGACGCTGTAAAGAAGGGCACAATCATTTCCACGATTTTTGCACTGGTAGTTGCAGGCGGTTCTTATTTTATGGGTGGCTTCGGCAGACTCTATAACACGATTCCTGAGGGTACAACTCCTGAATATGACGCTCTTGTTCCCTCAATGCTTCAAAGCGCACTTCCCGAACTGCTTATCGGTCTGGTAGTTGTACTGGTGCTTTCCGCATCCATGTCTACGCTCTCCTCACTGGTTCTCACCTCAAGTTCTACTTTGACTATTGATTTTGTAAAGCCAAAGCTCAAAAACAGTACCGACAAGCAGGAAATCAGAATTATGCGTGTACTTATTGCAGTGTTCCTGGTTATCTCCGTACTTATCGCATTCAACAAGAATGCTTCCATCACAACTCTGATGTCCTACTCCTGGGGCGCACTGGCAGGCGCATTCCTGGGCCCGTATATGATGGGTCTTTTCAGCAAGAAGGTCACAAAGGCGGCTTGCTGGACAAGCTTTATACTGGGAATCGGTCTTACAGTAACTCATATGATTCTCTTCGGCTTCGGACTATTCCCTGAGCTAAAGGCTGAGGTTGTTGCAATGTGTCCTCTGAACCTTGCTTCACCTCTTAACCTGGGTGCAGGTGTTATGATTCTCTCTATAATTGTTGTTCCCGTAGTCAGCGCATTTACAAAGAAGCCCGACCGTAAGCTGGTTGAGGATGTGTTTGAGTGCTACACCAATGAAATGGACTAAAGCAAAAGAAAAAAGCAAGGGCGAGCATGGCTCGCCCTTTTATTATATCATCAAGTAATTATTTATACATCGGTCCATAGGCTTCGCATGCACGATAGTCAGCGGATTCGGTGTCCTTTGTGCCGAAAGCAGCCCAGGTGTGAGGACGGTAAATCTTGTCGGCGGGAACGTTGTGCATGGAAACGGGTATGCGGAGCATACTTGCCAGAGTGATAAGGTCTGCACCAACGTGACCGTATGCCAGACAGCCGTGATTTGCGCCCCAGTTAGCCATTACGCTGTATACATCTCTGAACGCACCCTCGCCTGTGGTGTTGGGTACGAACCAGGTTGTAGGCCATGCCTTGTCGGTTCTCAAATCCAGGGGGTTGTGGATTTCATCAGGCAGGTCAACGGTGTAGCCCTCTGCAATCTGGAGGAATGGCTGATTGCCGTTTAAGATGTTGAGACGAATCATGGTAACGGGCATTTCAGCACGTGTGCGGAAATGTGAGGAGAAGCCGCCGCCACGGAAGTAGCCCAGGTTTGCAGGACACCAGTCGGTAACGTCCATCATAGCCTTGATGTCCTCGTCAGTAACATCCCACCATTTCTTCATACATGCATTACCGTTTTCATCCTTACATGCGCCTGTTCCGTCAAGAGCAGCCGCACCGCTGTTGATAAGGTGGATAAAGCCGCCGGAAGCAAGACCGTCAGGTCTGCATCCTGTAACACGCTCTACAGCCTCGGGACTCCAGTATGTACGTACATCTGCGAATACCGACGCACCGCCTGTCAAGAGCTTTCCGAAGAGCATTGCTGTACCGTTGAGACCGTCGTTTTCGGTTGCAAGGATTGTAGGCTCTTTCTTGCCGTTCCAGTCGAAGCTGGAGTTGAGTATTGCCTCAGTGAAGTCGCCGTTAGGCAGCCAGTCAGTCCACTGTCTTTGACCCTGGAAACCGCCGAGGATAGCGTTTCTGCCATTTGACTCTTCCTTCCAGCCCATCTCACGGAGCTTCTCATTGCCGAAGAATATATCCTGAACGATAAGTGTGAACTTTACAATAAATTCCCATTCCTTCTCCTTTTCCTCGGGAGTACGGGGAATCTTGATGCCGAATGGGTCGATTTCCTTGTCGATGGGAGTTTCCTCGTTTACATCGAAGCCCATCTTGCAGTTTTCCTTTACCCATGCGAGAGCCTTGGCATATTCGTCCTTGTCGTAGATTTCAAGCTTCATACGGCGGAGAATTTCAACCAGGTCAACAAACTCAGCACGAATACCAAGGTAATTCTGGAAGAAGTCCACGTTGCATTGTGAGCCTGCAATACCCATGGATACGCCGCCCAGATTTACATATGCCTTGTTGCGCATAACGCCTACAGCCACCGCACACTTAGCAAAGCGGATAATCTTTTCCTTTACGTCCTCAGGAACGGAGGTGTCGCCCATGTCCTGAACATCGTGACCGTAGATGGAGAATGCAGGCAGACCCTTCTGAGCATGAGCTGCCATGCAGGCTGCCAGGTAAACTGCGCCGGGACGCTCAGTGCCGTTGAAGCCCCATACTGCCTTGATTGTGGTGGGGTTAAGGTCCATGGTTTCACTGCCGTAGCACCAACAGGGTGTAACGGAAAGGGTAGCGCATACGTTTTTTGTGCTGAAGTACTCCTCT
>CAZQMA010000032.1:0-20402 GCA_964594275.1 uncultured Ruminococcus sp.
GTTTCACTGCCGTAGCACCAGCAGGGTGTAACGGAAAGGGTAGCGCATACGTTTTTTGTGCTGAAGTACTCCTCTGCGGCATAAGCCTCAGCGCCGCCGCCGATGGTGGATGGAGCGATGATGCACTCTACAGGAGTACCATCCGGGTAGAAAACATTCTCTTCAATAAGCTTCTTGGCTGTTTTAGCCATATTCATAGTCTGCTCTTCCAGACTTTCACGGATTCCAAACTGTCGTCCGTCAATTACAGGACGAATACCGATTCTTGGATACATATTATAAAACTCACTTTCCTGTTATATTTTTAAATCTTGTATAAGCGTCAAACCAGTCCTCACGGGGAATGTAGCAGGTGACAGCCTCCGATTTTGAAATAACCTCTCGGGCGTACTCTTGGTTTACTATAGCACCGATTGCCATAAGCTGCATTGCCGCATTGCCATAGACGGTGGCTTCCTTTGGGCCTGCGTAAACATTGATGCCGCAGACATCCGCTGTCATCTGACAGAGAAGCTTGTCCTTGGTACCGCCGCCTAACATATGAATTGCGGAGATTTTTTTTCCTGTACAGGTGCGGATTTCTTCCAGTGCACAGCGATATTTGAGAGCAATGCTCTCATAGATACAGCGAACTACTGCACCTAAAGTCCCCGGTCTGCCCTGACCTGTTTTCTCACAGTACTGACAGATGCGTTCGGGGATATTGCCCGGTGGCACAAAAACAGGGTCGTCAGGGTCGATGAAATATTTGAGAGGCTCGGATTCCAGTGCAAGGGCTTCAAGGTCAGCGTAGGAATAAACCTCGCCGCCACTGTGAAGATAACGCTTTGTCTCCTGAATAAGCCAGAGACCGATTATATTTTTAAGATAGGTGATGCTGCCGCCAAAGCCCGATTCGTTTGACAGTTCCAGAGACGCTGATTTCTCTGTGAGAACAGGCTGAGACAGCTCCGTGCCGAACAGTGACCATGTACCGCAGCTGATAAAGACGGATTCTCTGTCCTTTTTAACAGGTGCGGCAAAGGCAGCGCACTGGGTATCGTGTCCGCAGACTGCCGCCACGGGAATAGGCTCTATTCCCAGCTCTTCGCAGATGTCCTGTGAAAGCATACCTTTTATAGTGCCGCTCTCTACGATTTCGGGCATAAGTGAACGCCTGATGTCAAAGCGTTTCAGTACCTCTTCTGACCACTTGCCGGAAGAAATATCCATCATGGAAGCAGTGCTTGCAATGGAACGTTCACAGGTCTTTACTCCTGTGAGAAAGTAGGCGAAAAGGTCAGGCAGGGGAAGCATAAGCTCAGCACGCTCTAAAAGCTCAGGCTGAATATCACGTAGGGACATAAGCTGAAAGAGAGTGTTTATGTCCATGATTTGAGTGCCTGTCTCCATGTAGAGTGCGCTGTGGCTCATTTTTTGTTTGGCACGTTTTGCGTAGCCGTTGTTTTTTGTGTCACGGTAGTGGCAGGGATTCGCCATAAGTGCGCCGGTCTTGTCAAGAAGCCCGAAGTCAACGCCCCAGGTGTCAATGCCGATACAGTCGATTCTGCAAAGGTTCACTGCTCTTGTAAGACCGACTTTAAGCTCATGAAAGAGCCTTAAAACATCCCAGTAAAGTCTGCCGTTAATCATGACGGGGTTATTTTCAAAGCGGTGAATCTCTTCAAGCTCTATCTTAGTGCCGTCAAAGTGGGCAATGACAGCTCTTCCTGAGCCGCCGCCGAAGTCAAATGCAAGTACATTTTGCTTCATTTTAAGCCTCCTCGATAACAACGCCCTTTTTCAGGATGATGTTGGCATAGATGGCAGTTTCTCCGGTGGCAATGACAGCGTAAGCCTTTTTGGCACGCTCGTAGAAGTCGAAGCGTTCTACAAATTCGACCTTACATCTTTCCGGCTCATATTCCGAGATGATTTCCTTGTAGTCCTCCCATATGGTAGGTTCTACAGGGTCGCCCGGTACAACGCTCATAAGAGCTACGGGCTTTTCCGTGTAGGAATCGAGGGGGAAGAATTTCATTATTGCTTTGAGAATTTCAGGTGCGCCGTGACCGTCAAGTCTTACAAGACGCTGTGCAATGGCAGCACCGGGGAAATTTCCGTCGGCAATGACGATTTCATCGCCGTGTCCCATTTCCATGAGAATTTTAAGCAGCTCAGGAGAGAGAATAGAGGGGATTCCTTTAAGCATAGCCTGGTGCCTCCTTTATGTATAGTGATGATTATTTGTTGTACTTCTTATAGCCGGGATGCTTGCCTGTAACGCCGTACTTGGGACGCATACCGCAGAGACGCTCAATCTGGTCACGAGGAATCTCCTGTGAGCCGCCTAAAAGATGAGCTGTCAGTGTGATTTTAGCAAACATTTCCAGGGTTTCCATGCGGTAGTATGCTGTGATAAGGTCAGCACCAACGGTCAATGCACCGTGGTTCTGGAGCAGCATAACGTCATGGTAGGGGAGATAGGGACGGATTGCATCGGGTACTTCCTCTGTCGAGGGAGTGCCATAGGGTGTAACAGGCACAGAGCCGATAGCGATAACAGACTCAATCATGGTATACTCGTCCAGAGCCTTGTTTGCAACGGCAAAGCCTGTGGCTGTCGGCGGGTGAGCGTGGAGTACAGCCCCTACATCGTCACGTTCAGCGTAGCAGCATAGGTGCATCTTAATTTCAGATGAGGGTCTCAGTCCCGGTGCACCTTCAAGCACCTCGCCTTTTGCATTGATTTTAACCAGCTTCTCGGGTGTGATAAAGCACTTGCTCATGCCTGTTGGCGTTGCAAGAAAATTGCCGTCGGGAAGCTTTACGGATACGTTGCCATCGTTAGCGGCAACCCAGCCCAGCTGCCACATCTTATGGCATATGTCGCATATCTGGTCTTTGATTTCATTTTCAGTCACTTGTTTTTTCCTCCTTGGTTTTTCCTCGTTAGAGCAGTAAAGCTCTTCCTTTTATTATACTATTTTTTGTGCAGTTTGTCCAGTGATTTAGAAATATTTTTTACTAAAACTTATCTCTTAACGATAAAATTACAGCTGTCTGCCTTGATTTTCGTAAAAAATGTTGTTTTTTGCGGAAAAGGTTATTGACGTATCGACAAAATTATTATATAATAAAAATATATAGGTTTCTGAACTCATACGAAACCGTACCCTAAGATATAAGGATGGAGGAGTTAATGTGAAAGAATTTCTGACCTGCGCATCAGTGCTTAATGCTGACATGGGTAATCTTGAGAAAGTTTCAAAGGAACTTGAAAAGAGCGGTGCGGATGTACTGCACTTTGATGTTATGGATGGTGTATTTGTCCCTAATATATCCTTTGGTTTTCCTGTGCTTGAGGCAGTTGACAGGAATACGGATATGTTTCTGGATGTTCATCTAATGATAATCAACCCCTTGAAATATATTCCAGAAACTATCAAGGCGGGTGCAGACCTCATCACATTCCACATTGAAAGTGAAAGCGACCCCTATGAAACAATCCGTGCTATAAAGGACGGCGGCGTACAGGCGGGCATTGTCATAAAGCCCGGTACATCTGTAGAGGCTGTACTGCCTTTTATGGAGCTTATAGATGTGGTACTGGTTATGACTGTTGAACCCGGCTTCGGAGGGCAGTCTTTCATGGAGGATATGTTGGAGAAAATCCGTGTACTGAAAAGCTATGTCAAAGAGCATAATCTGGACGTTAAATTGCAGGTTGACGGCGGCATCAATGACAAAACCGCTGCGAAGGCAGTTCAGGCGGGCGCAGATATGCTTGTTGTAGGCAGCTATCTCTTCAAGCAGGAGAGTGTTGCTCACGGGGTAAAGGCACTTAAAGACGCTGTTTACGGTAAGTGAGTTTTTCAGTCAACTGAATAGAATGGAGTTTAAAGATGAATAATAAAAGAAAGCCAACTGTTTACAGAGCAAAGGGAAAGAAAAAGGCAGGCTTTTCTTCGAGTAAGACAGGCGCAGTTCTGCCTACTGTTGTAACGATTGCGGCAGCGGGACTTATCTGTGCACTGGGTTATTCCATTGCAAAGCCTATTTCAAATAGCGGTGACGCACCTGATGTTCAGGCAACGGACAACCTCTCAGCCGAGGGTACAACCACCGCAGTCACAACTAATATGGTGATGCTTGGTGAAACCACCACTACTACAACAGCTACTTCAACCACTGTTACCACTACACGCCTTACAAATGACGGCGAGGACGGCGGAGTTGACGTTTTTCTGCCAGGTGGTTCTGACTCTGATAGCACAGGCGGCAGTGGCTCTGCTTCAAATGGAAACGGCTCAGGCTCAGGCAATGGCTCAGGTACAGGTACAAGCAATGGCTCAGGTACAAGCAATGGCGGAAGCGGCAATGGCTCTTCAAATATTCCTGCGGCAAAGACCGGCGTATACAAGGAGGTGCAGTGCTCTGTACGTCTCCCTGAAAGCTCTGTTGCAAGCGAGGACGCTCTCCGCACTATGCTTAAAAATGTAAAGTCTAAGTATCCCAATGCAGGAGCAGTAATAATTCCCATGAAACTTTCAGGCGGCAAGCTCAACTTTTCCTCCACAGCGGCAGGCAATGCGGCTTATGCTGTGTGCAGCGGTACAATGACCGCTTCAAGGATTACTGAGATTGTATGGGAGGAAGGTCTTTACGCCTATGCGTCATGCAGTCTCCTTGATGACAATGTTTATTCCACGGTTATCCGTGACGCAGGCTATAAGATTGAAAAGAACGGTGTTCTCACAGGCGACCAGTGGTATGACTATTACCCCGACCAGGGTGGTAAGCCCTGGCTTGACCCCAACAGCAGCTCTACCGTTTCCTATCTGAAGAGCCTTGTGAAGGAGCTGTCCGACGGCGGATTCTCAGCTGTACTCTGCTCAGGCTTTACATATCCTGATTTTGTACAGGCTGATGAAAAGTTCCTGAATCCCGATGTTTACGCTAAAAACCCCGATGCCCTTATCGACCTTGCAAACACCCTTGCAGCTTCTGCACCCTCTACAACAGACATTGTACTGGATCTAAGCGCATATAATACAATGAATGGCTATGAGCTTGTTTATGAGCCGTCTGAGCTAGACGTTTCCTATGTGCTTCTCAACACAAGCTCTTCAAACGCTTCATCGGCAAGCTCATGGGCTAAGGCTAACAGCGGCGATATGTCCGTTTCAATCGGCTATACAGATGGTTCAGGTAGCGGTCATCATGTGGTTACATATTAATTAAACGATATAGGATAACATAGAAAAGAGGAAGTATTATGGCAAGTAAATTTACAGTAGGTCTTGACAAGATAATTGACGAATTCAAGCTTGAAACAATTCACCTTCCCAAGGATGCGTCAGAGATTCAGATTGACGAAACCGATGTTACACGTCCCGGTCTCCAGCTCATGGGCTTCTATGAGTACTTCAATCCGGAGCGTATTCAGATTATAGGCAAGATGGAGTTTGCTTATCTCTCTACCATTGATGAACCAACAAGAATGCAGCGCCTTGAAGCTCTCTTTGCACAGAGAATGCCTGCTTTGGTAATCTCACGAGAGCTGCCGTATTTTGAGGAAATGTTGGAGCTTGCACAGAAATACGAAGTTCCTCTTCTCAGAAGCAAGGAGAGTACATCTAACTTTATTTCGGGTCTGATTTCTTTCCTGAATGTAAACCTTGCCCCCAGAATTACACGCCACGGCGTACTCATTGAGATTTACGGCGAGGGTGTGTTCATCACCGGTGAAAGCGGCGTTGGTAAGAGTGAGACTGCTATTGAGCTTGTGAAGCGTGGACACAGACTGGTTGCCGATGATGCAGTTGAAATACGCAAGGTATCAAACGACACTCTGGTCGGCTCTTCTCCCGACAATATCCGTCACTTCCTGGAACTTCGTGGTATCGGTATCATCAATGCAAGAAAGCTCTTTGGTATCGGTGCGATAAAAAACAGAGAGAACATCGAGCTTATCGTTGAGATGGAACAGTGGAATCCTGAGAAGATTTACGACAGAATGGGCGTTGATACACAGTTTGTATCCCTGCTGGGCGTTAAGGTACCTTCACTGACCATTCCCGTAAGACCCGGCAGAAACCTTGCTGTAATTCT
Organism: uncultured Ruminococcus sp.; assembly: GCA_964594275.1. Classification (GTDB taxonomy): domain Bacteria; phylum Bacillota; class Clostridia; order Oscillospirales; family Ruminococcaceae; genus Ruminococcus_C. The sequence goes on from CAZQMA010000032.1 coordinate 6,094, forward strand.
TGAGGTTGCAGCTATGAACAACCGTCAAAAGAAGATGGGTTACAACGCAGCCAACGACCTTCTGTGCCACCTGGGACTTGACATGGAAAGCAAGGAAGTTATAAAGGACTACGATGCATTTTGATAATTCTGACAATTCCGGATAAAATCCGCAAAATAGATATAGGAGAAAACAGATGGAATATATAGAACAGTTGGAGACAATATGCAGAAGATATGACTGTCCCGTGCTTCGGGAGGAGCCTCTTAAACGCCACACCACCTTCCGTATCGGCGGTCCATGCCGTGCTCTTGTTGATATAAACAGCTCGGAGCTTCTCCGTGAGCTTATAGTGTTCTGCAATGAGAAGAACGTGAGATGGACGGTTCTGGGAAACGGCAGTAATGTGCTTGTTTCCGACGATGGCTATGACGGCGTTGTATTTATTGTAGGCAAGAATTATTCTAAGATAGAATTCATTGATGGCTGTAAGGTAAGCTGTGAGTCGGGTGCTTTGCTTATGACTACCGCAAAAGCCGCTCAGGAGAACTCCCTGTCGGGCATGGAATGTCTTGCAGGTATTCCCGGGACTATCGGCGGTGCACTTTATATGAATGCAGGCGCATATGGCGGTGAAATGGCTGATGTTGTAGTATCTGCTGAGTATATCGACGAGGACGGACAGGTGAAAACTGTTTTTCGTGACGAGATGGATTTATCCTACCGTCACAGTATGTTCAGCGGTACGAAGCGTATTGTTACAAGGGTTACTTTGCAGCTCCGTGAAGGCGTCTACGGCGACATCAGAAGTGAAACCGAGGGCTATCTTAAACAGCGCCGTGCAAAACAGCCCTTGGAGCTTCCCAGTGCCGGCAGTACATTTAAAAGACCTGTTGGCAGCTATGCTTCTCTTCTCATTGATGAATGCGGACTGAAAGGCGCAAGCGTAGGGGACGCACAGGTAAGCACAAAGCATGCGGGCTTTGTGGTAAATACCGGCAAGGCGGCTTGCAGGGATGTATTGGAGCTGTGCGATTATGTTATCGAAACCGTTAAGGAAAAGACGGGCTATGTACTGGAACTTGAGCCTGTTGTACTGAAATAAGAGAGCGGGTGAGCCTTTGAAAGTTGTCATTGTAACAGGAATGTCAGGCTCAGGCAAATCCTGTGTTATGGATGTAATGGAGGATATTGGCTACTACTGTATCGACAACCTACCTCCACAGCTTATGAGCCGTTTTATTGAGATTTGCAGAGAGTCGGAAAACCGCCTTGAAAAAATCGCCATTGCGGCTGACCTGCGTTCAGGTGATATGTTTGCCGATGCATTCAGATGTATGCGTGGTCTTTGCGAACAGGAGGATCTGGACGTAAAAATTGTGTATATTGACGCTGAGGACGAGGTGCTTGTAAAGCGTTACAAGGAAACTCGCCGTAAGCATCCGCTTGACGAAAAGTTCGGCGGAAATCTGCATGAGGCACTAAGCTTTGAGCGTGAACAGCTCCTTAGAGTAAAGGGCATTGCTGACTTCTATATTGAAACATCATATCTGTCAGCGGCTCAGCTGAAGGCGCAGACAAGAGAGCTTTTTCTGGGGAATATGTCCGATTCCATGTCGGTCAAGGTTACATCCTTTGGCTTTAAGTACGGCGTTTCCACAGAGTCAGACCTTGTATTTGACGTACGCTGTCTGCCAAATCCGTACTATATCAAGGAGCTAAGATCTCATACAGGTCTTGACAGCTGCGTCCGTGATTACGTTATGTCCTTTGACCAGTCAAAGGAGCTTATGGAAAAGCTTGAAGATATGCTTGACTTTCTCATTCCGCTGTATGTACACGAGGGCAAGAGCAGACTTGTAATATCCTTCGGCTGTACAGGCGGAAAGCATCGCTCAATCACCTTTGCGGAGCTTATCGGTGATTACCTCTCTCGGAAGGGAATCAATGTAATCAAGCAGCACCGTGATATTGACAAGGACAGATAATATAATATAGCCGTTCTTCTCTTAAAAGGATAGGACGGCTGTTTTTTTCAGGAGGTATAATATGTCATTCTCCGATGATGTACGTGCGGAGATACGCCGCACCATTAACGACCGTGACAAGCGTTTTGCCTGTCTTTACGGCATACTCATGTACTGCCGTGTTTTTACAGAGGATAGAATCCTTATTCAGAGTGAAAGCGGGGAGGTAGGTTCGCTTGTGCCTGAGCTGTTCCACTCCGTTTTCGGAATAACTCTTGAGCATGAAAACAGCGATGGCGGGCTTATCTCCTATGCGATAACCGACAGGGAGTTTATTGCCCGAATAAGCGATACATATAAAATCGACCCTATGCGCCGTGAAATAAACCTGAGAAATATTGTAAACAACAGCACGGGAGCTTTTTTGGCGGGTGCGTTTTTTATATGCGGAAGCGTTATCGACCCGAATAAAGAGTATCACCTGGAGTTTGTAACGCCCTCAGAGGTGCTTTGCGATGATTTGAACGCAATATTGGGTTCATTTGGCGTTTCGGGCAGAATGATTAAGCGGAAGAAATCCTTTGTACTCTATCTTAAAGACAGCGAGTGCATTGAGGATACTCTCACCTTTATGGGTGCTCAGCAGTGTACCATGGATATAATGAACATCAAAATCCGCAAGGATATGCGCAATAAGGCTAACCGACTGAGAAACTGCGACGAAGCCAACATAAACAAAGTGGTTGATACGGCAATGCGCCAGATTGAGGATATACTCTACCTCAAAAAACACGGTGAATTTGACAGTCTTTCTCCTGAGATACGTGAAATGGCTGAGCTGAGACTGGAAAGTCCCGAGCTTAGTCTCCGTGAAATAGGCGAAAGGCTGGAAACTCCCATCGGACGCTCAGGCGTAAACCATCGCTTCCGTAAGATTGCCGACATCGCAAAGGAGCTGAGAGAGAATGAATCAAAATCCCGTGAGGAGTGAGGACTTTGTTCATCTTCACGTTCACAGCGTGTACAGTCTCTTGGACGGTGCGTGCAGAATAGATGAGTTGCTTGCACAGGTAAAGGCTCAGGGGCAGACCTCTGTTGCTGTTACTGACCACGGCAATCTCTACGCCGCCATTCAGTTTTCACAGGCGGCAGAAGCGGCGGGCATACATCCTGTCATAGGCTGTGAGGTCTATGTTGCGGCAAGATCACGTTTTGACAAGGAACATGTTCTCGACCGTAAAAGTGACCACCTGATTCTTCTCTGTGAAAATGAAACGGGCTATCGTAATCTTGTAAAGCTTGTAACCAAGGCAAGCCTTGAGGGCTTCTACCATCGACCAAGAGTGGACGAAGAGCTGCTTCGTGAGTACAGCGAGGGCTTAATCTGCCTTTCGGGGTGTATTGCGGGTAAGGTTTCAAGACTTCTGCTTGCAGGTGAATACGAAAGAGCAAAGGCAACGGCTCTCTTCTATCAGAAAATCTTCGGCGAGGGGAATTACTTCATCGAGGTGCAAAATCACGGCATAAGGGAAGAGCTTATGGTGCTTCCCAAGCTCCTGCGGCTATCCCGTGAAACGGGTATACCGCTTGCCGCTACCAATGACGCCCACTATATCCGCAAGGAGGACGCCTCCATGCAGGATGTACTTCTTTGCATACAGACAGGTAAAACTCTTGATGACAAGGACAGAATGACCTTTGAAAAGGACGAATTCTACCTTAAATCAACAGAGGAGATGGCAGAGCTTTTTGCAAATATTCCCGACGCTGTGACGAATACGGCGAAAATAGCCGCAAGGTGTAACGTCAAGTTTGAGACGGGTAAAGCGCATCTTCCTGCCTATGAATCCGATGATGGTACTGATTCCAAGAAGCTCTTTGCAAGGCTTTGCAGAGATGGACTTATAGAGCGTTATGGAACAAATCCCCCTCAGGAAGTTATAAACCGTATGAAGTACGAAATGAGCGTTATAAGCCGAATGGGATTTGTGGACTACTTTCTCATAGTCTGGGACTATGTTGGCTATGCCCGCAGGAACGATATCCCCGTGGGTCCCGGAAGAGGCTCGGGTGCAGGAAGCATCTGCGCATACTGCCTTGATATAACTCGTATCGACCCTATAAAATACAGCCTGCTCTTTGAGAGATTTCTGAATCCGGAGCGAGTTAGTATGCCCGATTTTGATATAGATTTCTGTGTGGAGGGCAGACAGAAAGTAAAAGACTATGTAACGGAGCGATACGGCAGAGAGCGTGTATCGGAAATCATAAGCTTTGACCTTATGAAGGCGAGAGGTGCAATTCGTGATACGGGACGTGCTATGGGTATTTCCTATTCACTGTGCGACAGGATTGCAAAGCTTATTGACCAGAGAGTTACCATCAGGGAAGCCCTTGACTCGGATTCAAGTGAGGAGCTGTCCGTTCTCTATAAAACAGACATCACCGCCAAAAAGCTTATTGACATGGCAATGAAGATTGAGGGTATGCCCAGACATACAACCACCCATGCGGCAGGTGTTATTATTTCAGCCTTTCCCATAGAGGAGATGGTGCCTATGCAGTATAACGACGACACCATCGTTACTCAGTATCCGAAAGATGACCTTGAAGCATTGGGACTGCTGAAATTTGACTTTCTGGGACTTCGCAACCTCACTGTTATACGTGATTGTGTGCGGGCTGTGCAGAAGCGTGAGCCGGACTTTAACATCGACTATATCCCCGACGGCGACAAAGAGGTTTATAAGATGTTCGGTTTAGGTGAGACAACAGGTGTTTTTCAGTTTGAAAGTGCGGGCATGAGACGTGTGCTTACTCAGCTTAAACCTGAGAGTCTTGAGGACTTAACCGCTGTGCTGTCCCTCTACCGCCCCGGGCCTATGGGCTCTATTCCAAGGTATATAGAGTGCCGCCATGACAGTTCAAAGGTAACATATGCACACCCGCTCTTAGAGCCGATTTTAAGCGTTACCAACGGCTGTATGGTCTATCAGGAACAGGTTATGGAAATCTGTCGCAGCCTTGCGGGCTACTCCTACGGCAGGGCAGACCTTGTGCGCCGTGCCATGAGCAAGAAAAAGCATGATATAATGGAACGTGAGAGAAAGGTTTTCATCTATGGTGATGGTGAAACCATACCGGGAGCCGTTTCAAAGGGTGTTCCCGCTGAAACCGCTAATCGTATCTTTGACGAGATTTCGGGTTTTGCGTCCTATGCCTTCAATAAGTCTCATGCGGCGGCGTATTCCTACGTTGCTTATCAGACAGCTTACCTTAAAATACACTGCTTCCCCGACTATATGGCGGCGCTGATGACCAGTGTTATCGGTGACGTGTCAAAACTTATGACTTATATCTGTCTCTGCCGTGATTACGGTGTTAAAATCCTGCCGCCCCATGTAAACAGGAGCGGAGTGTACTTTGAGCGTGATGGAGATGATATAAGTTTCGGTCTATTGGCTGTGAAAAATACAGGTAAAACGCTCCTTGACGCTCTTGTGCTTGAACGTGAACAGCATGGAGCGTATAAGAGCCTCCACGACCTTTGCCGCCGCCTTAAAGACTGCGACCTTAATAAGCGTGCTCTGGAGGAGCTTATATCCTGCGGTGCACTTGACGGGCTGGGTCTTACACGCAGGCAGATGATGCACAACTATGAATCGGTGCTTGCTTCCCACAGAAGTGACCGTTATGTGCAGATTGAGGGTCAGATGGGCTTTTTCAGCAGTGAAAACAACGATACCATCGACACTATTGTACCCTTTGAACCTGAATATGACCGTGAGGATTTGCTCCGTATGGAGAAAACATCCATAGGTATGTACCTTTCGGGCAACCCTCTGGACGAGTTTAGGACAGCGGCAGGGCTGATGCGGTGTACGGCTCTCGGCGATTTAAAAGAGGAGTCGGGGCTTTATCATGACGGGGACAAGATTTCCTGTGTATGCATTATGCGGGAGCTTAAACAGCATACTACCAAGCGGCTTCAGAAGATGGGCTTTATGACTGTGGAGGACATGACGGGAGAGCTTGAATGCATTGTATTTCCGGAACTTTTTGCTGCGTCTCAGCAGAAGCTTCTTCCCGAGCGGATTCTCTTTATGAGCGGAAAACTTAGCACCAGGGATGATAGTGTGAGCATTATCTGTGATGTGATTCTGAGCGATGCTGAACTGAGACGGAAGCTGGAAAGAAGCCGCATCTGTGTGAAGCTCATGTCATCTGAGCGTGAGAAAACTGCACGTGTTCTTGCACTTCCCGAAAGCTGTCCCGGAAATACGGGGCTGTGCTTCTACTTTACGGATTTGAGAAAAACCGTTGCGCCGAAAAATGCAGGCGGAGTTTTACTTAATGATGAAACGGTTAAAGCCCTTGCCGAAATAGTAGGAGAGGGAAATATTGGTCTCATTCAGTAAGCTCAAAGGAATTTAATTGCCAATAAAATGTTAAATTTTGCGGATTGTTATTGACAAATAAAATATATGATGTATAATATTATTATAATGTAAAGTTATGTGTTTGGGTTTACAGCCTGGAATTATACCTATATAGGAGGAAACTAAAATGATTAAGACTATTGGTATTCTGACAAGCGGCGGCGACGCTCCGGGTATGAATGCTGCTATCCGTGCGGTAGTACGTTCAGCACTGAAGAAGGGCATCAAGGTATACGGTATTCGTCGTGGTTATTGCGGTCTCATTGATGGCGATATCTTCGAGATGGATGAAATGAGCGTATCCAATATCACACACAAGGGCGGTACAATGCTCTATACAGCAAGAAGCGTTGAATTCCGCACAGAAGAGGGTATGCAGATTGCCAAGGCTAACTGTGAAAAGTACGGTCTTGAGGGTATCGTAGTACTGGGCGGCGACGGTTCTTTCCGTGGTGCGGCTGACCTGGCTGCAAGAGGCATCCTTACAGTTGGCATTCCCTGTACAATCGACAACGACATCGCTTGCACAGAGTACACAATCGGCTTTGATACAGCGATGAACACCGCAATGGAGATGGTGGACAAGCTTCAGGATACATCTCAGTCTCATGACCGTTGCTCTGTAGTAGAAGTAATGGGCAGAGGTGCAGGCTTTATTGCAGTTAATACAGCTGTAGCATGTGGTGCTATTGAAATCATCACCAAGGAAGTTCCTTACGACCTTGACCAGCTTGCCAAGAATATGCTGGAGTGCAAGAAGAACGGCAAGCAGAACTTTATCATTGTAGTTTCCGAAAACGTTGGTCACTCCCAGGAGATTGCAACATCTATCCAGGAAAAGACAGGCATTGAAGCACGTGCTACAATTCTGGGTCACGTACAGAGAGGCGGTTCACCTACAGTTCGTGACCGTGTAGTTGCAAGTGAAATGGCATATCATGCGGTAGAGCTGCTGTCTCAGGGCGTAGGCAACCGTGTTGTTGGTATGCAGAATAGCGAAATCGTTGACTTCGACATCCAGGAAGCACTTTCCATGAAGAAGCCCTACGATGAAAAGCTCCACAAGATTGCACAGGATATTGCATTCTTCTAAGATTAATATCAAATATAAAGCCACGCTGAGAATGCGTGGCTTTTATTTTTGCAAAAAAAGTCCCAACGCCGAGATTACGGTTCGGGGCGTTGGGAGATGACGGAGGTCTGTCGTCAAAAAGAAGAAAAAAGTGTGTTTGAACACTATTATAATTATACACTAAATTTAATAAAAAAGCAAGTCCTGTGAATTATTTTGAAGAAACGAAAGACAGATACAAAAATGGCTGACGTAAGTAAACTGCGTCAGCCATTCTGATTATTTGTTAAGGTTGTAGCCAAGGTCGAATGCCTTGATGTTCATTTCCACGAATTTCGGAGGAACGGTGGACTTGATAGTCTCAATCCAAGCCTCGTAGGGGATATCGGTGGAGGTTGCCATAACGCCGATGAGTACAACGTTTACAGCCTTGATGCTGCCCGCCTGTGAAGCCAGAGATGCTGCGTCAACTGCGGTGAGGTCGCACTTTGCTTCCAGTTTTTCACAGATTTCTGTCGGATACTCAGCTGCGCCTGTGATGACAGGCATGGGGTTAATCTGCTGAGTGTTCACAATCATTCTGCCGCCTTTTTTCAGATAGGGGAGAGCACGGTAAGCCTCAAGCTCTTCAAAGGCAAGGATAATATCAGCACTACCCTTGTCAACAATGGGTGACTGAACCTTTTCGCCGTATTTTACATATGTAACAACAGAGCCGCCTCTCTGGCTCATACCGTGTACCTCGGATACCTTTACGTCCAGACCTGCATCAATAATGGCATTGCCCAGAATTCGGCTTGCAAGCAGTGTACCCTGACCGCCTACGCCGACTATCATGATGTTCTTCATTGAAATCTTTCCTTTCTCAATTTGCATTTTTTTCAATGCATCCGAAGGGACAAACGTTTACGCACAGTCCACAGCCGTTGCACTGAGACTCATCGATAAAGGGCTTGCCGTCCTTTATGGAGATTGCGGGACATCCCAGTTTCATGCAGAGCTTGCAGTTTTTGCAATTTTCACTGATGGTACAGTGACCTGTGTACTTTACGCTCTTGAGCAGTGCGCAGGGTCTCTGTGCGATGATAACGGAAGGCTCGTTGCGGCTTGTTTCTTCCTTTACAACTGCTTCAAAGCCCTTCAGGTCAAATGGGTCAGCTACAACTACATGGTCAACGCCTACAGCCTTACAAAGTGTAATAAGGTTTACCTGCTTTGTCTCTTCGCCTCGAATTGTATAGCCAGTAGTGGGGTTGTCCTGATGACCTGTCATACCTGTGATTGAGTTGTCCAGGATAATAACGGTATTGATACCCTTGTTATAAACAATGTCGATAAGACCTGTAATGCCGGAATGGATGAATGTTGAGTCGCCGATAACGGAAACGGTTTTCTTTGCAAACTCTTCGCCTCTTGCCTTAGCCATACCAAGTGCAGAGCTTACAGACGCACCCATGCAGATGGTAGTGTCAATGCTGGAGAGAGGTGCAACTGCGCCCAGAGTGTAACAGCCGATGTCGCCGCAAACGTTCAGTCCCAGCTTTTTAAGTACATAGAATGTACCTCTGTGAGGACATCCTGCACACATTACAGGAGGTCTTACGGGAATCTGCTCGGAAAGCTCTGTAACTTCGCCGCCCTCTTCGCCGAGAACAGCCTTAGCGATCATGCGGGGAGTGTACTCGCCCAGAAGTGTGAACGCTTCCTTGCCGATAACATCAATACCCAAGCTCTTGCAGTGAGTTTCCAGTACCGGGTCAAGCTCTTCGATAACGTATACCTTGTCGTACTTAGCGGCAAAATCAGTGATAAGCTTTTCAGGCAGGGGATAAACCATACCAAGTTTTAAGTAGTCAGCCTTGTCACCCAGGGCTTCCTTAGCGTAGAGGTAGGCAATACCTGCGGAAATAACACCGATTTTACTTCCGTTCTCTTCGATTGTGTTGATGGGAGCGGTTTCAGCGTACTCCTTCATGCGTGAAAGACGCTCTTCAACGACAACATGACGTTTGATAGCGTTTCCGGGCATCATAACGTATTTTGCGGGATCCTTGTTATAGTCTTTAAGCTCGTCCTTTTCACGGTCGCAAAGCTCAACAAGGCTCTGGGAGTGGGAAACTCTTGTGGAAAGGCGGAGGAACATGGGACAGTCAAACTCTTCGCTCAGGTCGTATGCGAGTTTTGTAAACTCCTTGCATTCTGAGGAATCGGAGGGTTCAAGCATAGGGATTTTGGACGCCATAGCGTAGTGACGGGAATCCTGTTCGTTCTGAGAGGAATGCATACCCTGGTCGTCAGCAACGCAGAAAACCAGACCGCCGTTAACGCCTGTGTAGCTAGCGGTAAATACGGGGTCAGCCATTACGTTGAGACCAACGTGCTTCATACAGGACATAGCTCTTGCACCGCCGATGGAAGCACCGATTGCAACCTCAGCCGCAACCTTTTCGTTAGGTGCCCATTCAGCGTAGATTTCATTGTACTGTACGATATTTTCGGTAATTTCGGTGCTAGGTGTACCGGGGTAAGAGGATACGACTCTTACGCCTGCTTCATATGCACCTCTGGCAACAGCTGCGTTGCCAAGCATGAGCTTCTTCATGTGGAATTTCTCCTTTTAACTTGTTTTTCTTATTAAATCCGATGTTTTGTCGGAAATTGTTTTTTTACTGTACGCCTGTAGCTTTAGCCACCAGATTGTCAACGCTGTACATTTTGCGAAGCTTAGGCTTTTCAATTTTACCTGTAGCGTTACGAGGAATCTCGGCAAAGATAATCTTTCTTGGACGCTTGTATCTGGGCATAGTAGCGCAGAAGTCGTTTATCTCTTCCTCGGTGGCACTCATGCCCTCCTTGAACTCGATAATAGCCGCAGTGATTTCACCCAGACGTGTATCAGGCAGACCGATGCAGGCAACGTCCTTGATTGCCTTGTGAGCACGGAGAAAGTCCTCAATCTGTACCGGGTATATATTTTCGCCGCCTGAAATGATAACGTCTTTTTTACGGTCAACCAGGTAGATGAAGCCATCCTCGTCCTCCTGAGCCATATCGCCTGTGAAGAGCCAACCGTCCTCAAGTACCTCAGCGGTTGCTTTTTCGTCATGGTAGTAGCAAGTCATAACGCCGGGACCTTTGACTGCAAGTTCACCCACTTCGCCACGTTCAACAGTTGAGTGGTCGGGTCTTACAATCTTTACTTCCCAGCCGTAGCCTGCCTTACCGATTGCGCCTACCTTGTGGATGTTGCCCATGCCAAGGTGTACGCAGCCCGGTCCGATGGATTCGCTGAGACCGTAGTTGGTATCGTAGTCGTGATTGGGGAAGATATTCAGCCAGCGTTCAATGAGACTGGGCGGTACGGGCTGTGCGCCGATGTGCATAAGTCTCCACTGGTCAAGACGGTAGTCGGAGAGACTGATGTCGCCTCTGTCGATTGCGTCCAGGATGTCCTGAGCCCATGGCACCAGAAGCCATACAATACTGCAAGCCTCCTCGGAAACGGCTTTCAGAATCCACTCGGGCTTTACCCCCTTGAGAAGAACTGCCTTGCCGCCAACCAGAAGTGAACCGAACCAGTGCATTTTAGCACCTGTGTGGTAAAGAGGCGGTATGCACAGGAAAACATCGTCCTTGGTCTGCTTGTGGTGATTCTGTTCAACCTTAGCGGAGTGCATAAGGCTTTCGTGGTTATGTAGAATAGCCTTGGGGAAGCCTGTTGTGCCTGAGGAGAAGTAGATAGCTGCGTCATCTGTATCTGTGATTTCGATGGAAGGTGTCTTGGATGAAGCGTATACAACAAGGTCGTTGTAGCTTTCGGCAAAAGTGGGACAGTCCTTACCAACGTAGAGAAGGTTCTTTATATCGGGGATTCTGTCGCAGATTTCTTCCATTCTGCCTGTAAATTCAGGTCCGAATACCAGTACGCTTGAATCGGAAAGACCCAGACAGTACTTGATTTCGTCTGCGGTGTAGCGGTAGTTGAGCGGTACTGCAATAGCACCCGCTTTCAGGATACCGAAATAAATGGGAAGCCACTCCAGACAGTTCATCAGGAGAATGGCAACCTTGTCACCGCGTTTTATGCCACGGGACAGGAGAAAGTTTGCAAAGCGGTTAGCCTGGCGGTTGAACTCTCGCCATGTGATGGTGCGGCGAAAATCATGTCCCGAGCCGGATTGAATAAGGGAATATTCTTTCCAGGTGAATCGACTTTTTGTGTCGGGGGGATTTATTTCTACAAGACTTACATCGTCACCGTAGAGTGAAGAGTTCTTTTCCAGAATATCGGTAATCGGCATAATAACTCTTTTCCTTTCTGTTTTATGTTTTATGCAGCTGTTCTTTGACTGCAATTCTTTATATTATACCATATATAAAATAAAATTACAATATCTAATTTTCATTATTTTCAAAAAAAATAAGGCTATTCCGTGAAAAGATAAAGGAAATGACAGAGCTTTCGTGAATAGAACCAAACAAGTGAAGAAAAAATTGTGCACTATTTTTCTTTTTGTGACGGGAATGTGATTGACATTTTCTATAAATTATTATATAATTAAAATGGTAATATGTTGTGGTTTTACAGTATATTATACATTATGAAAAGATTTGGAGGATTTTTCATGCACAAGACAAACAAGCTGGCTAAAAGAATAGCATCATTCTTTTTAGCAGGCGCACTGGCTGTTTCAGCATTCGGAACTCCCTCTCTCGGTACAGCGTCCGCTGCTGGTCTCACCGCTGACCAGATTACCGAAGAGATGAAGATCGGCTGGAACATCGGTAACTCACTTGACGCTACGCCGTCATCATCAAACGTTGAAAGCCATGAGACTACATGGGGCAACCCTGTGGTAACTCAGGAGCTTATTAACGCTGTAAAGGCAAAGGGCTTCAACACAGTCCGTGTTCCTACAACCTGGTATCCCCATGTAACTGAGTCAAATGGTACTTACACCATCGACCCCGCATGGCTTGCAAGAGTTAAGGAAGTTGTAGACTATGCCTACAATCAAGATATGTACGTTATCCTGAACGTACACCACGAGGACTGGATCAACCGTGCAGACCTCGGCACAGCTTATGATGAAATTTCACCTAAGCTTACTCAGATCTGGGAACAGATTGCCACTTATTTCAAGGACTATGATCAGCACCTGATTTTCGAGGGTATGAACGAACCCCGTGCAAAGGGCACTACATATGAATGGTGGGGTCCTACTCAGGAATGTATTGATGTTGTAAACAAGCTGGCTAATGACTTTGTTGATACAGTACGTTCCGTTGATTCACCTTATAAGGATACCCGTCTCCTTATGATTCCCGGCTACTGTGCTTCTCACGAGCTGGACATCATCAGTGCGATTGATTTCCCGGATGATGACTACGTGGCAGCTTCTGTTCACGCTTACTCACCTTACGAATTTACAATGGGTACAGGCGACCACTCTGAATTCACAGACGCTTACAAGGCTTCTCTGGATACAATCTTCACAAACATTCAGTCTGTTCTGACTGATAAGGATATCCCTGTTGTTATCGGCGAATTCAGTGCTTCTGACTATGGCTACACCGAGGCAAGATGCGAGTGGGCTGAGTACTACCTCACATGGACTAAGAAGCTTGGTATTCCTTGCGTTCTGTGGGATAACGATGCTGTAGGCAACTCCGATAAGAGCGAGTGCCACACATATCTCAATAGAGATACAAATGAGTGGTATGAAGCTGGCGGCGCTGTTGTTGACTCCATGATGAAGGTTATGAACGACAGCACTATTGTATGGGATTCCGAAGAACATAAGCCCTCCTATAAGCACCAGGATCTCAGCTCCGGTGTAGTTATCTGGGAAGGCAGCAAGACTACTACCGGTTCTACTACCGGCGAAAAGGTGAACGGTGCTGACTTTGCTCTGGGCGAAGTTGCTATTCAGTTCACAGGCACTGCGCCTACTCTGGCTCTCATGGACAGCTCTTGGGGTAACTGGACTGAAATCAATCCTTATGACGTTGACGAGGTTAACGGCATTGCTTACTATAAGAGCGATACTGTACTGGCTTCATGGGGCAAGGGTGCTTCCGAGATTGCAAGCTTCTGTGCAAAGGTTACTTCCGGTGAAGTTACAATTACTAAGGTTGTTGGTCTGGGTGAGCCTACTATCGAGGCTACACCTTCCGAAACCACAACAACAGCTGTAACAACCACTACAACAACCGAGGACAAGCCGGTAGTTACAACTACAACAACCGACAGCGGTGAGTCTGTTAAGCCTGAGGGTAAGGCTTATACTCTGGAAGTAGGCGAGAGATACACTTACAGTCAGATGGACTCTGACGAGCGTATGATTGGTTGGGCTTATACTGATTTCGGTATTCCCGAGGGTGAAAAGGTTCTGGCTGTTGACGTAACTATCTCCGCTATGGGCTCTTCTGTTGGTACATGGCAGGGTGCATTCGGTTCTTCTACTACTCTTGAACCTGATTACTGGACAATGACTGAGGATATGGAACAGGCTATCGACGGTAAGAAGGGTACTATTACCTGGATTCTGGACGCTGAAACATCTGAAATCATTGACCCCACAAATGCTGACGCTAATGTTAAGTTCGGCGTGTGGTGGATTGACTGTGATACATTCAAGGTTAACTCTGTAGTTATCTACACTGACGGTGACGGTTCTTCTGAGGGCACAACCACCACAAAGGCTTCCGACACCGTAACCACAACCACAACCACAGTAACAACAACCAAGGCGGCTGAAACTACAACCACTAAGGCAGACTATAAGACCTACACATGGGAAGCAGGCGTATACTGGGTAAATGCAGGTGTGTCCTCAATGGACGATGAC
>CAZQMA010000033.1:0-20074 GCA_964594275.1 uncultured Ruminococcus sp.
GTTTTACTTTTCTCGACTAGCTCTCTCCTGCGACAGCTTTATTATTATACCATGTATTCAAACTTTTGTCAAGGCTTATTTATGTAAAACATATTAAACTTTTTAACTGCAAAACTATCGAAAATCACCGAGACGTTGAAATACCAATTTTCAAACATATTGTGTATACTATTTATATGTAAACGAACACTAACATTAAGCATAAATTATAATGTATATGTCTCTGCTCTATTGTTGTTTCTGAATATTCTATGAAACATCGCAAAAAACTCTTTCCAAACCTGTCCTATTTGTGGTATAATAAAATATGTCTACAAGATTTTTGTCAAACGGAGGTTTTCTTATGTTGAATCAAAAAGAATCTGAACTTTATCGTCTTTGGATTGCCCACGCAACCGATGACGCTGACTTACAGGAAGAACTTAAATCTATCGAAAATGATGATGAGGCAATTAACGACCGATTCTATCGCGATCTGGAATTCGGTACTGGTGGTCTCCGCGGTGTACTGGGTGCCGGCACTAACAGAATGAACATCTATACTATTAGACGTGCCACTCAGGGTTTGGCTGATTTCGTAAAGGAATCTTTTACTGAACCCAGTGTTGCTATTTCCTACGACAGCAGAATCAAGTCCGATGTTTTTGCAAAAGCTGCTGCTGAAGTCCTTGCCGCTAATGGCATCCACGTACACATCTATTCAAACCTTGCCCCTACACCTATGCTATCCTATGCAGTACGTGCGCTGAAGTGTAACGCAGGTATCATGGTTACAGCAAGCCATAATCCCGCTAAGTACAACGGCTACAAGGCTTACGGTGCAGACGGTTGTCAGATGACTATCGAGGACGCCGATGCTGTTCTGGCTAAGATTAACGCTCTTGATATGTTTGATGGGGTTAAATTTATGGCTTTTGATGACGCTATGGCTGCGGGAATGATTTCCTATGTTGGCGATGACATCATTGAGTCCTATTACAACAATGTTCTTGCTCAGGGTATCAACACTGATTTGTGTGCTCAGAGTGGTTTGAAAATTGTTTATACTCCTCTTAATGGCACAGGCAACAAGCCCGTACGCGATGTCCTTTCCAGAATCGGTATCACTGATGTTACTGTTGTAAAAGAACAGGAAATGCCCGATGGAAACTTTACAACCTGTCCGTATCCCAACCCTGAAATCAGAGAAGCTCTGAACTTAGGTCTTAAGTACTGTGATGAAGTAAAGCCCGATCTGCTTCTTGCAACAGACCCTGACGCTGACCGTGTTGGCATCGCTGTTCCTGATGGCGATGATTATGCTCTCTTCAGTGGCAATGAAGTTGGTGCAATGCTTCTGGAGTATATCTGCGAACAGAGAACTCAGAAAGGCACAATGCCCGAAAACCCAATTGCTATCAAGACAATCGTTACAACTGATATTGTAAACGCCATTGCAAAGGAATACGGCGTTGAGGTTATTGACGTGCTCACAGGCTTCAAGTTTATTGGTGAACAGATTGGTTTCCTTGAAGAAAAGGGCGAAGAAAGCCGCTATGTATTCGGTTTTGAGGAAAGCTACGGCTACCTTGCCGGTTCTTATGTACGTGACAAGGATGCAGTTGTTGCTTCCATGCTTATCTGCGAAATGGCTGCTTACTACCGCACAAAAGGTATTTCCATGATACAGGCTCGTGAAAATATGTATAAAAAGTACGGCGTTTATGTTCACGCTCAGCATAGCTTCACCTTTGAGGGAGAAAGCGGTATGATTAAAATGAGCGAAATCATGAATAATCTCCGTACCAACCGTCCCGAGGCTATTGATGGACTCAAGGTTGTTAAATTTGAGGATTACCAAGCTAGCGAATCTCTTGACTGCGTGAATGGTTCTAAAACCCTTATCAATCTGCCTAAGTCAAACGTTCTTGCTTTCACTCTTGAAAACGGCGAAAAAGTCATCATACGCCCCTCAGGCACAGAGCCAAAAATAAAGGCTTACTACACAACAGCAGCTCCTACAATGGAAGAAGCATCTGCCATGAAGGATTCTCTGGATGTAGCATTCAGCAAGTATCTTGCATAAAATATAGTAAAACTAATGCCCTGTCTTATTAGGCAGGGCATTTCTATGGAGTGATTTACATGAATCAAAGTGAAAACCGTTCACAACTCAGCCGCATCCTTATAACTGCATTCTGTATACTGATGATGATTCTTACAGGCGCAAGCGATGGTTCAAGAGGGGTGTTTCTTCCACTGTTTACCGATGCGTTCAGCCTTTCTGAGTCAAAGGCAACCCTCATTATTGTGATGAGCTACGTAGGCAATCTGATTTTTCTATTCACAGGCGGATACTTCCTTGATAGAATGAAGAAGAAACATTTTCTTTTGATAGTAATGCTCATATGGATGAGCGCACTGCTTTGCTACGTATTTACTGAAAACTATATTGTGCTTCTTATTGCAATGGTTTTCAGCATGGGCACATCCTCTGTCCTTTCAACATCAATAAACCTCATCACACCCATGCTCTTTCTCACCCCTGTATTCTTCACTAACTTCTTTAACTTCATTCAAGGAATAGGCATTTCCGGGGTACAGAATCTTGGCGGCAAGGCAGCTGATAGCGGACTCAGTACAGCCGAAAGAGAAGCTTCTCTTGTAAACTGGCACATCTTCAACCTAATTCTTCTTGTATGTGCGGCAGTGGGAATCATTCTTCTGCTTCTTGCAAAATTTCCCGAGGAGAAGCCTTTTGACAAAAGTTCAAAGGCATGTGGCTATAAGGTCGTTTTCAAAAATCCCGCAACCATCTTTCTCGTGTTCATCTGTGGCTTTTACTATATGGCTGAGCATGGCATACAAAACGTGCTTACAACCTATGGAAGTGAGTACCTGGGATATACCGTTGAAAAATCGGCGTTGTTTCTGTCTCTCTTCTTTGGTGGCATAACTGTCGGACGACTGCTCTTTGCCCCTATAGTCCAAAAAGCCGGTATCATGAAAAGCATGACCGTCTTTGTAACCCTGTCAGGCATAATGTACATTACAGGCATACTTCTGGAGCAGAAGGGTATCTGGCTTCTTTGTCTGTCAGGTCTTGCCTTTTCTATTATATGGCCAACAACAGTGCTTATGATAGCAAGCTACTTCACTCCTGATACATCAGGAGTAGCTGTAGGCTTTATAACATCTATGGCAACAATTTTCGATATAGCTTTTTATGCTTTTTTCGGAAAGTTTACAGAATTTGCAGGTTATGGTATAAGTATAAAGATTCTGCCTGCCTCAATGTTCCTTTTCTGCCTTTCTTTCTACGGGCTGAGACTTGCATCGAGAAAGTGGAAAAAATCATAAAAAACAGGGCGACCAGGGGTCGCCCTTTAGTTTTATCAAAGCAGAAAGTCAAACGCCAACATAAGACAGAAGCCTGCTAATAGTGCATAGGTTGCACTGCGCTCACTGCCATGGGCGTGGGTTTCGGGAATCATTTCATCGCTTATTACATAAAGCATCGTACCGCCTGCAAATGCCAAACCAAAGGGCAGTACAGCCATGGATATGCTTACCGCAAAGTACCCAAGAAGCGTTCCTACAACCTCTATAAGTCCTGTTACAAGTGCCACCAGAAAGGTTCTTCCACGACTCATGCCTGCACCTAACATAGGCGCAATGATGACCATACCCTCAGGGATATTCTGAAGTGCAATACCGCCTGCAATTGTAAGAGCCTCAGATATATTTCCCGTACCAAAGCCAACGCCTGCTGCTATACCCTCAGGAAGATTGTGTATGGCGATAGCTGTAACAAAGAGAAGCACCTTGTCAAGCTTCTCTGTATTCTCGGGATGAGCTTCAGGGTCAGTGCCTGTGAGCTTGTGAAGATGAGGTACAACCTTATCAAGAACGTTTACACACAACGCCCCTGCAAATACTCCGGCAATCGTAATCAACAGTGAAAACTTTCCGCCGTATTCAAGAGACGGTATTATAAGTCCCAGTACTGCCGCCGCCAGCATAACACCGGCTGCAAAAGCCAATACCACATCAATAAACTTATGAGAGAACTTCTTGAAAATAAAACCTATCACTGCGCCTGCAACCGACGCTCCGCCTACGCCAAGAGCTGTAAGCAATACCATCTGCATAAAATCACCTCGTATTTATTTCAAACTGTTAGCCGCCTTTTCCAGTACTTCAAAGTACTGTGCAAAGGTTTTAGAGCAACAGCTCGGATTCAGTATACGAACGCCCTCTGTTCTCAGTCCTGTGAGTGCAAATGACATTGCAACTCTGTGGTCATCAAAGGTTTCAATGTCTGCCCCCGTCATACTGCCGGGATAAATAGTAACAGAGCTTTCTGTCTCCTCTGTTTTGATGCCAAGTGCTGTAAGATTCTGTACAATTGCGTGAATACGGTCACACTCCTGGAGACGTATATGTCCGATACCTGTAATAGTGATGGGCGCGTCCGCAAATGGTGCAATTGCCGCAAGAGTCAGTGCCTGGTCGGAAAAAGAGGACATATCAAGACTGAATCCGCCTTTAAGCTTGCCGCCTGCGGGTCCCGTTACAGTGACAGTTTCTCTATCAGTACAATCAACTATGCAGCCCATTCTTCCAAGAAGTGCGATAAACTCTGTATCACCCTGGAGCATATCCGTACCTACGCCCTTAACAGTTACATGTACTCCAAGCACCGCTGCCATAGCGTAAAAGTACGATGCTGCCGACATATCCGGCTCTATATTGTAGTCACGGGCAGAATAACCCGTTTCGCAGTCTACAGTATAAACAATAGCATCCCCGCAAACGCTCTTCTTTGTATCCACACCGAAATCAGCCATCATAGCCGTGGTCAAGTCAACATAACTTAAACCATGAGAACCTGTAACGCGGATTTCTGTTTTCCTACCCAGAGTTCCAGCTGCTATGAGAAGTGCACTCAAAAATTGTGAACTTTTATCAATGTTCACTTCAAAGGATGAGGTTTTTTTTCCTGTAATGCCTGAGCCTTTGACTTTAAGTGGAAAGTGACCTTCATCTTCTGTACATACGACCTCTGCTCCTGCGTTTCTCAGCGCAGTAATAAGAGGTTCCATAGGGCGTTTCTTCATCTGTTCAGATGAATTAACCACATATTCACCGTCAGAAAATGCCAGCATTGCCACCAAAAAGCGAGCCGCTGTACCCGCACTTCCAACATAGATTTCAGCCTTTTTGTTTGGCACACATCCGCCGAAGCCTGTTATCTCAATGTTGTTCCCAAGAGCGCCGTCAGAGGTTTCTGTAATGGGAAAGCCCAATTTTCTGAGACAGAGTAGAAAGTGTCTTGCGTCATCACTTGTAAGACAACCCTGAAGCATACTTCTGCCCTCAGCCATAGCAGCAATGAGAAGTGCTCTGTTGGTAATTGACTTTGAACCGGGGACTGTTACCTCTGCCTTTGCGCCGACAGGCAAATCCTTTATAGTCTCTACTCTGTATATATTATCCATATGACATCTCCTTTAGTTTTATTCGTTTATCTTTTTCATTATAACACAAAAAGACAATCGTTTCAACTTATTTTTGAGATACTCTCCAATGTTTTTATTGACACAAAGGAATAAAAAATGTATAATTAAGTTATATTAATATGTGTTAGTCCATTTTGAGAAAGGAATCACCAATGAAGAAAAACAAGATAATGGCAGTTACCATCGCTGTAGCTGTGGCAGTATCCGCTTCTGCTGTTACAGCGGTGGCTTCAAGGCAGTATTCCATAAGCGAAATAAAAGAATTACGTGATGCTATTTCAAGTAAATGCGCAGTTACTGCTGAAATAGACGCAAACGGTGACTCTAGCGTAAACGTATTCGATCTTTGTACTATGAAGAAGAACGCTCTCGCCGATTCAGGTGAACTTACCGAAAGTACTTATCCCATCACCGAAACAACTGCCAAGTTCCAGAGCCGCTACCTTATCAGAAACCATACCGCATGGCTTCTCCAAAGCGGCAGTGCGGCTGAATTCATCGTTCAGGGTACTAAAGCTTCTGTTACGCTTGCAGGAGACGATGGCATCTACAACGGCGAAGATTATCGTCCCAGATACGGAGTTTTTGTTAACGGTGAAATGGTTGCCGAAAGCACAATGTCAACTGAATCCGAAACTATCACTATATTTGAAGGCAACTCCATGCGTACAGCCACCATAAAGGTTATGCTTCTCTCAGAAGCCGTGTATGGCGGCATCGGTATAAAAGATGTTACAGTCGTCTCTTCTTCTATAGCACCCGTAACGCCTGTTCCAAAAAATGATTTGTGCATTGAGTTCATCGGTGACTCCATCACCTGCGCATACGGCGTTGAAGGTGCGGGAAGTAGTGAATCATTCAAAACCACCACTGAAAATTTCTCCAAATCATACGCATACCTTGCCGCACAGCAGCTAGGTGCAGACTATAGCACCGTAAGCTACAGCGGTCATGACGTAATTTCAGGCTACTCATCCGGCGATAAAAACACTGACAGGCTTATTCCCGACTGCTATGGCATTGTAAGCAAGTTCGGCGACTATAATGAAGCCTGGGACTTCTCCAAAAGTAAAAAGGACGCCGTTGTAATCAATCTGGGCACCAACGACAGCCACTACGTAAACGCAGAGTTTGAAACACGCTCCGCCGAATTCAGAGATGGCTACCTTGCTTTTCTGAAAACCGTCCGTGAAAAGAATCCCGATGCAACTATTATCTGCACTTTGGGTATCATGGGATGCACAGAGCTTTATCCCTACATTGAAGAGGCTGTGGAGATGTTTAAGAGCGAAGTTGACGACAACATCTACTGCTACGAGTCCACCGTCCAGAACGGTAACGCTGACGGTTACGGCTCTGACTGGCATCCATCTGCTATAACCCAGCAGAACAACGGCTATATTATGGCTGACAAAATCTGTCAAGCTCTTGGTATAGAGTCCTCTCAGATTGGTCTGGATGTTGCGGCCGACGCAGTGTATAAGCTGTCCATTGATTCAACTAGCGGCGCAAACGCTGCCTACTTTGTATCAGACTACGACAAATCATTCTGGATTAATATGGTAATAGGCGGTGACTCTTCTGACAATATTGAGGGTACAGTCTCCGGAATCAGTCTTAAGAAAGACGGCGAGTATCGCCTTGAATTTGATATTACAACAGGGGCCGAGGTAAATATACCTGTAATTGTACGTGGTACATCCCAGTATTATTCC
Organism: uncultured Ruminococcus sp.; assembly: GCA_964594275.1. GTDB lineage: Bacteria > Bacillota > Clostridia > Oscillospirales > Ruminococcaceae > Ruminococcus_C. The sequence goes on from CAZQMA010000033.1 coordinate 7,217, forward strand.
GGTGTTATCAAATCCACTAGTGAAAAGTCTCACTTCACAGACACATTCAATATGGACATCGACGACTCTAACGCTCAGATTGTATTCCAGGTAGGCGGCACCGACTATTACAACGTAACTCTCTCCAACATAAGGCTTGTTAAAACAAAGTAAGAGGTTTTTATGCTCATTAAGCTTCTAATTAAACACTTTATCCCAGATAACACAAATGCGCCCTCTGCTCGTGCAAAGGGCGCTGCTCTCAGCAGTATAACAGGCATAATCTGCAACATACTGCTCTTTATTATAAAATTTGCCGCCGGTACTATGACCGGATCGGTTTCCATTGTGTCCGATGCTTTCAACAATCTCTCCGACTGTGCAAACTGTATAGTAGCTCTGCTAGGTGGCATGCTTGCTTCTAAACCTGCTGACAAAGACCACCCCTTTGGTCACGGCCGCATCGAATACCTTGCCGCAATGATTATCGCTGCACTGATTATGCTGGTAGGAACAGAGCTTTTCTCCGATTCTGTAGGTAAAATACTCTCTCCTGCCGATATGGAGTTCAGTATACCTGCTATTTCAATTCTGTTCTGTTCCATAGGTGTGAAGCTGTGGATGTCCTTTTTCAACACGAAGCTGGGGAAAATGTTTAACTCCTCAATTATCCTTGCCGCAGCAAAGGACAGCCGTAACGACATAATTGCAACCTCAGCGGCAGCTATTGCACTGATTGCCGCACCCTACACTTCTGTTCCTGTTGACGGAATTGCAGGCATACTGGTTTCAATTTTCATACTAAAGTGTGGCTTTGACATCATCCGTGAAACAGTAGACGACCTCTTAGGAAAATCTGCCGACGAGGAAACTACCGCTAAAATACGTGAACTTATTCTTGCACATAAAAAAGTTCTTGACGTTCACGACCTTGTGATACACAACTACGGTCCGTCCCATATGATGGGCAGTTGTCATGTTGAGGTTGATAGCAAAGAAAGTTTCTATACCGTTCATGCTCTGGTTGATCACATAGAAAAACGCATCATGGAAGAAACAGGCATCACAATGACTATCCACATGGATCCGGCAAACGCTGATACTGAAAAGACTGTAGAGTGCAAAAATTTCATACTCACAGTAGTAAGCAAAATCGACCCTTGCCTCAGCATCCACGATTTTTCCCTTGATGAGCACTGCGAAAAAGGCAATGTAAGCTTTGACTTAGAGGTTCACCACGGCTGCAAATACAAAAATGAACAGCTCCGCAGCATGATAGCCGCAGAGCTTTACAAGTACAATGAAAATTATAGTCTCAAGATAACATTTGACATAGGCATGAGCCGCTAATTCAGAATCACGCTAACAGCAATTATGTTCAACTTCCTTTGAATATAGCTGTACTATCCGAAGTGAAACGGATTGGGACAGCTCTTTCTTTTTTACAAAATGCGCAGTACGCACAGCCTTTATAGTATAATAGGCAAGTGCCATGCGTTCTATTTTTTCCGTGACTTCCATGTCAAAGGCGGATCTCAGCCAATAGCGGTACATATAGTGAATGAGCATACGACGATTTTCGCTGTCAAAGTCAGGGAGAGAGTAGCAAGTATCGGCTTCATATTTCTTTGCGTCAAGTAGCATTTCACGCCATTCACGGGTTAAAATCTCACCACTAAGAAGCTCTTCTATGTATGTCCTTTCATCAAAGTCATATCTGCCGGAATTTGTCGTAAGCTCCGGGCATACATACTCACCTGCAAAAATATTATCTTCTATCGCAATCGCATACTCCACGCAGATAGAGAGGATTTCCTCAATAGTAAATGTTCTGTTATTTATAAGTTCACAGATTTGTATCCGTGCTTCAATGAGCATGTCTATTAAAGAAGAATTATAGCAAATTTCCTCGTCTGGTATTTCACGGATAACTTCTTTTTGTAAGGGGTGAAAATCTTCTGTAAGTATTATTCTTGCCGCTTCCGGACAGGAAAGGGACAAATCATGCTCTGCAAAATCACCAAAATCCTGCACAGCTCTCGGGTATTCCTTGCAGGTATGGCAAAGATAATTTTCCCCTATGAGACGGTGAATTTCACAGAGTCCTGTTTTCTCCCAAAAAGGACATCGCTCTTCCTGCAAGGTAAACACACGGTCTCCATCCTCGTCAATTTCCTGGACTGAACGAAGCTTTTGACCTAAAGTGCCATCTAGGGTCTCGTATTTCATAGCGGATTCATCATCAACCACAATCTGCCACATAGCACAGCAACTGTCCTCGCATTTATCAGCTATACAGCGAAACTTTTCAAAGTATGACGGATAGTAATTCTTCTGCTTCATATACTACACCCTTATCTGAGAGAGAACCTCTCCTATAGGTTCACGGATACAAAGACTTGCACTGCTGTCCGCACTAGTGGCATCACGATTCAACACCACCAGATACTTGCCCATAAAGTAACGTACAAGTCCTGCCGCAGGATATACCGCCAGTGAAGTACCGCCAATTATCATCATATCAGCCATCTCAATAGCTCTCACAGCTCGATCCAGAATTTCATTGTCAAGTGCTTCCTCATAAAGCACCACATCAGGCTTCACTCTCCCGCCGCACTCACACTCAGGGATATTGTCAAAATCGGTAATCCAATCAGCGTCGTAGAGTCTATGACACTTCTGACAATAATTGCGATGAACACTTCCGTGAAGCTCTAAAACACATCTGCTTCCTGCCGCTGTATGGAGACCATCTATATTCTGTGTAATAACCGCTACAAGCTTGCCCTTCTGTTCCATTTCCGCAAGCTTTTTGTGGGCGGCATTTGGCTTTGCGTCCTTGCAAATCATCTTTTCACGGTAAAATTTATAAAACCATTCAGGCTCCTTTTCATAGAAAGTATGACTGAGGATTGTTTCAGGCGGATAAGGGTACTTCTGTTTGTAGAGTCCGTCACTGCTTCGGAAATCACAGATGCCTGACTCCGTGCTTACACCCGCACCACCGAAGAATACTATTTTCTCCGACTCATCAACCATCTCTTGGAGTCTTATAATTTTATCCATTTCATTCACCAATAACCTTTACATAGAATTTTCTTGTACGTGGACCATCAAATTCGCAAAAGTAGACATTCTGCCATGTACCTAAAATGGGGCTGCCATTTTCTATTATCAAGGTTGCACTTGAACCCATGGCAGAGGCCTTGGCATGAGCGGCAGAGTTACCCTCGCAATGTCTGAATTCCCGTCTATCGGGAAATGCCTTGTCAAAAGCAAGAAGCAAATCTGTCACAACATCAGGGTCAGCGTTTTCATTTATGGTTATACCGGCAGTTGTATGAGGACAGTATACCACGCAGATTCCACTTTTCACTCTGCTTTCCGCAATTGCACCCTTAACCTGTGAAGTTATGGCAACAAGATCCTCTGAAAGCGTTTTCAGTGTGTATTCATAAAGCATTAATCTCACTCCTTTTCTTTTTATTATACCATATACTGGAGAAAATTGCAATAAAAAAGCGTATCCGGCATAAAAGTCAGATACGCTTATTTTTATAAATTAAGAAAAGCTTAGCCGTCGATACCTGTTACAGTAAAGTCAACCTCAATGCTTGTCCACTCATTGATCTGATTCTTGTCAATGATCTGAGCCTTGTATGTGTCGTTATCTGTTACAGCACCGTTAGCATCGTGAGCATCTTCGGGAACTGCTGTTACCCACTCATTGTAGATGTTAGCGCGCATTTCAACAGCATCGTCAGAAGATGTGTAGTTCTTAGCAGTCATTTCTATCGCTTCACCGTTTACACGGATTTCTGTGATTTCGATAGCCATATTAGGATACAGAGTTGTACCATCCTTAACCATTACAGCCATGAATGAGCAACCAGCAGGAACGTATTCGCCGTTAGCATCGCCTGTGATGTCGAACAGCATACCAGCGGATGCGCCGTTTACGCTTACAGTGTAATCACCGTCACCTGTAATCGGAACAACACCTGCGTCATATGTCAGCAGGTCTGCGGAAGAACCCCAGTACTGAACATACCACTGACCGTCAACCATTGCCAGATAAGCATCACCGGACTGAGCCTCAACTGCTTCTTCAAAACCGCCTGCTACTACCTGACCGTCATTTTCTGCTGCATCTGTTGCTTCTTCTGTAGCAGTCTCGGTAGCTTCTTCTGTTGCGGCTTCTGTGGTAGCTTCTGTTACTGCCTCTGTAGCCTTATCGTCAGCATTTTCGCCGCAAGCTGTCAGAGCGCCGCAAACCATCATAGATGCCAACAGACAAGCAAGAATTCTTTTTGTCTTCATAATTAATTTCCTCACTTTAATATAGAGTTTAGTATGTTTATGCATTGAAATATAATGCACCTTTTATATCATACACGATTTTTGTCCGAAGTGCAAGTCGCATTTTATACGAACTTAAACTTCACAACAAGCCATATTTTGTGCATTTTTAGCGGTGAAAAACTATTCACCCAGTTCTTCTTCAAGAAGAATCAGCTCTTCCAGGTTTTCGTCCATCATAATGCGTATTTCGTCCATGCGGTTACATTTCTCCTGCATCAACGTGAAATCCGAATAAACCTCTTCTGAGGCAATCTCAGCACTTAGCACATCAAGCTCTGCCTGCAAATCATCGCTAATTTTTTCAAGTTCACGCTTACGTGCTCTTTGTCTGGCTTCCAACGCTCTTTGCTGCTTTGAACGATAGGCAGGCTTTTCGGTTTTATCAGCAGTCTGCATTTTTTTCTCGACCTGAGCTACACGAGCATCTTTAATCCGCTGCTGCTCCGCTGTAAGCCAGCTTTCAAAACCGCCCTGGTAGATACGTATGCCGTCAGCGGTAATTTCAAGGATTTTGTCTGCAACCCTATCAAGAAGATAACGATCATGAGACACAAATAAAAGTGTACCGCCGAAGTCCACAAGTGCTTCCTCGATAACCTCTTTCATAGAAATGTCAAGGTGGTTGGTTGGCTCATCAAGGATGAGAACATTTCCACGTTCAAGCATCATAACTGCAAAGCAGACCTTAGCTCGCTCACCACCGCTTATTACACCTACAGGCTTATAGACATCCTCCCCCGTGATTCTCACCTGACCCAGGAGACTTCTCACCTGTAAATCAGTCCATGTGGGAACGCGATCGTGAATCTCCTGCATGATGGTTTTCTCCGGGTGAAGATTTGCGCTCTCCTGCTCAAAATAGGAACGCTTTACATTGCTGGCAAAGCGTACTCTGCCCTTATGTGGAAGAAGTCCCTGAATTTCTTTAAGAAGAGTAGATTTACCGATGCCGTTGTCACCAATAATGCCCCATTTCTCGCCCCTTCTTACCTCAAAGGAAAGCTCGGGAACCAGAGTTTTACGGGATGCACCCTCACCTACGGCAATATCAATATCAGTCACCTGCAAAAGCTGCTGTGGCGGATCAATGTCATATTCAAAGCGGACTCTTGCCTGCTTGTGGTAAGTAAGCGGCTTCTCTATTCGATCTATCTTTTCAAGCTGCTTCATACGGCTCTGAGCGGATTTTGCAGTGGAAGCACGTGTCTGGTTTCGTGCAACGTAGTCCTCAAGTTTAGCTATTTCTTTCTGTTGAAGCTCGTACTCCTTCATTTGCCTTGCAACTGCTGCTTCTTTCAGCATAGTATAGGCAGTGTAGTTTCCTTTGTAGCGAGTAAGATGTGTACGCTCAATCTCACAAATTGAGGTACACAGTCTGTCGAGAAAATATCTGTCATGAGATACTATAAGAAGCGCACCCTTATAGTCTTTGAGATAATCCTCCAACCACATAACCGTTTTAAAATCAAGATGGTTGGTAGGCTCATCAAGTATCAGAAGATTTGGCTCTTCAAGCAAAAGCCGTGCAATAGCAAGACGAGTTTTCTCACCACCACTGAAACCTGATATAATACGATGGTGAGTACTTTCGTCAAAGCCCATACCACTAAGAATCGTCTTTATTTTAACATCAATGCGGTAACCATCGTTGCTTTCAAACCACGCTTGCAATCGGTGGTATTCCTCAGCGTGAGCATCACTGCCCGACTGCATCTCTTCTTCAAGCTGGCGCATCCTCTCCTGAGCAGCGATAAGCTCACTGAATACACTTCGCATCTCATCCCAGACTGTACTTTCCCTGTCAAGACCGCTCATCTGTTCCAGATAGCCAATGGTTGTCTTGCCTGAATGGGCAATTTCGCCGTCGCCCTCTTTTATATGGTCGGGAAGAATCTGACCTGTAATAAGTTTAAGAAGTGTAGACTTACCGCAACCGTTTATACCTATAAGACCAATCCTGTCTCTGTCCTCAATAGTAAGGTCAATATTTTGCAAGATGGGATTTCCGTTGTATATTTTATTTACGTCATTAAGACGGATAAGCAAAGTTTATCACCTCGTTTTCTGTCTCGATGTTTTTAGAAAAATGTGGCAACCTCCTGCTGTGGTGCAGAGGTGAGTACAACTTCCTGAACCTTGAGCACAGGTCCCTTGCCTTTGTACATCTTGTGTCTTTCTACCTGAATTACACCTGTTACATTAACCCACTGACGGCTCTGAAGCTGCACCGCATTTCCCCATTCAGCAACGATGCAACAATAGGTTATGTCGTCTGCACAACAAGTCATAACGTGTCTGCCGGCTGCAAACATGCCCTTCGGGAATTTAGGATCAACAGCAACCAAAGCTCTGAACTGCATGGTCTTACCGTGATACTTTTGAGGATCTTCCATGATGTCACGGTACCAGAGAGCGTAATCTTCGTCCTTTAAAACAATTTTGTCAGCGTTTACGTCAAAAGGCAGAGGATCCTCTATATCATCGTATTCGACATGGCCATCGGTGTATTCGTATGCAATATCAGCACGTCTGCTTGTACCGCGTACAATTTTGTGGAAATCCATCTTGTCCATTGCAGAGGTAAAGCGGTTGAATATTACCAGATCACAGGTATTCAGCTTATCTACAACAAGACTTCTCATATTTGCATTGTAATTAAGGAATGTGGAACTGTCAACAAACATCATCTCCTGCACAATTGTCCAGTGGTCAGGGATACGATTGAAGAAGTCCTTCATCTGCCACATACCGTTATACTCAGCCATAACACGCTCTGCACCACACTCAAGGCGCATAGTCTCCATGTTTTCGGGAGTTATCTCTTCCGGTGAATCAACTGTGCGTATGTAGATGTTCTTATAGGGCATCATGTCGATTTCAAGTTCCTCCTCACCCTCTTCAAAGAGAAGAACGAGAGTCTTTTCTCCGCTGTTGAAGCGTTTATCCTCCAATGTGCCCTGAATAAACTTAGTCTTACCTGATTCCAGAAAGCCCGTACAAAGAAATACGGGAATTTCCAGAGGCTCCTGATTTCTTGCCATAGTGAAGTCTCCTTAGTTTACGCCGAAAAGCTCCGCAATTGCGGCTTCGTTAATTTTTGAACCGATAACACAGAGTCTGCCGATTGTAGCTGCACATCCACGTCTTACGTCAGGTGAACCGGGAACATAATCGTAGTGAATCCAGGTGCCATCGGTACAGGGTACAATACCCTTTGCACGGAGAATCATGCCGTACTTTTCACTATCATCAAGGGATGTGAGAGCATTTGTGATTTCCTCTTCGCTATAAGAACGAGTGGTCTCTCTGCCCCAGCTAGTGAACACATCGTCTGCATGATGGTGATGATGGTGGTCGTGATCGTGGTGATGACCACAACAGCACTCTTCGTCGTCATCGTGGTGATGGTGATGTTCATGCTCATGGTCGTGATGATGTCCACAACAGCACTCTTCGCCGTCCTCGTGATGATGGTGATGTTCATGCTCATGGTCGTGATGATGTCCACAACAACACTCTTCGCCGTCCTCGTGGTGGTGGTGATGTTCATGCTCATGGTCGTGATGATGTCCACAACAGCACTCTTCGCCGTCCTCATGGTGGTGGTGAGCCTCTTCCTCAAGCTCTGCAAGTTCCTTGCCGAGAGTATCAGCACGGTTAATAGCTGCAAGAATCTGTGCGCCTGTCAGTGCGTCCCAATCGGTTGTGATAAGAGTACTATCCCCATTCATGGAACGTACGCGTTCAACGGCATCCTGAAGCTTTTCAGGAGACAGACCCTTTGTATGGCTCATGATAATGCAATTTGCATGTTCAATCTGGTTGCCCCAGAATTCGCCGAAGTTCTTCTGGTACATCTTGCACTTCTTAGCATCTACAACTGTTACGCTTCCTTCAATCTTAATATCCTCAGACTTTATATTTTCAACTGCACGTATAACGTCGCTAAGCTTGCCTACACCTGAAGGCTCGATAATGATACGATCAGGGTGGTAGGTTTCAAGAACCTGCGCAAGTGCCTTGCCGAAATCACCGACCAGACTGCAACAGATACAGCCGCTGTTCATTTCAGTTACAGCAACACCTGCATCCTGGAGAAACCCGCCATCAATGCCAATTTCACCGAATTCATTTTCAATAAGAACAAGCTTTTCGCCGGCATAAGCCTCAGCAATTAACTTCTTGATAAGAGTAGTCTTGCCGGCACCCAGAAAGCCGGAAAAAATATGAATCTTTGTCATATAGCACACTTCTTTCTAATTCGTTTAAGGGTTTATTTTTTTATTAAACTTTATTATAGCACATTATGCCCGTTGATGCAAGGGTTTAAATGTTAATGGTATGAATTTTCATCTACTGCACAAAAACAATAAAGGCGGTCAAATACCGCCTTTTATTATGCTGTAAATCAGAAAGTTACTTCACAATATCCTCAGAGTCAAGTACAATAGTAAATGGACCGTCGTTGAGAAGTTCCACCTTCATATCCGCACCGAAAACACCGGCCTGAACTGACGGTACTGTTTTACGGCAGTACTCCATAAAGTACTCATAGAGGGCATTTGCCTCGTCAGGCTTTCCGGCTTTCACGAAACTTGGGCGATTACCCTTGCGGCAGTCCGCATAAAGAGTGAACTGTGACACCACCAGAAGTTCGCCGCCTACGTCTTGAATAGATAGGTTAATCTTGTCGTTCTCATCGGCGAAAATTCTCAGACGCAGAAGCTTATCAGCCATTTTTTCGGCGATTTCCTTTGTATCATCCATACCTGCGCCCAGAAGCACCAGGAAACCCTTGCCGATTTCGCCTGTTACATTTCCGTCTACCGTTACCTTAGCGTTTGAAACACGCTGAATTACAAGTCTCATTTTTTCCGCTCCTTAATATCCGTTTTTTACAAGTTCACGAACTGTCCTGAACGCTTCCTTTTCCCCCTTATACGCCAAAATTTCCAAAAGCTCCATAAGCTTTGCCTCTGTATCGGGATGAAACATACAGTTTTTACGAGCGTTGGAATTCTGCAAATAAATGAGAGAGCTTTCAGGCTTGTAGTCCTTGCCCAGATAGATTTTACTTGCCGCAACACGGTCGCAGAACATCTCCGCAACGTATCTTGCAGGCATCTTCACCGGAGACATCTTCTTCGTAACAGGGTTATAGTCCTGCCAATACTCAAAGTGATGGCGATTTCTGCCCTTATGGTGCATCCATGCAAGAGAATAGCCCTTGTCTTTACGTTCGCCCTCGTTAGGGCTTCGTGTTCCAATGTAATACTTCGCTCCCGGTATAAACTCTGTGGGAGAATATTTAGAAAGGTCATGACAAAGACCCTGCCACAAAATACCGCATTTGGCACAGTGTGCTATAACCTTGTGACGGTGCTTTGTAATTGTCCTGAAATGCTGCCACGCTTTCATGGTGATGCTCCTTTTTGATTTTTACTTATTATAGCACAGTTTTCAGATTTTTGCAAGTAACGCAGGAATATAAGTCTATCTTTCTGACCATACTCCTTGACGGAGGCGATTATAATGACTGAAAACCACACTGAAAACAAACCCAGACTCTCTGCACTAAAGCTCATAATGGCACTTATAAGCTGTGCAGTTGTTGTGAAGCTTGCCGACAATGCCGCTTCACCCGAATACAAAGAAGCAGCCACAAACCAAGGCAGTTTCTCCGTTAAGCTACCCGTATCCTACGGCACCATCTACGACCGCCACGGCAAGCCTATAGTCAACCGTACCACAAAGCGTTACGCCGTTGTAAGCGGAAGTCCCGAGTCAGCAAAAGCAGCTCTGCCATATGTTACGGACAAGGAAAGTTTCTTTGATATGCTGGAGCTAGGTTCACCCTTTCTCTGCGAAGTAGAGGATGACGCAGAGGCTTCCGATGCACTCTACGTCTTTGACGTTCCCGTACGTTACAGTGAACCTCAGCCTGCACAACACATTATCGGCTACACACAGGACGGCGAGGGAATCTGTGGTCTGGAGCAAGATTATAACACCATTCTCAGACAAGACAGTGGCAGAACTACCGTTAAATTTAAGGTTGACGGTACAGGAAGTGCGCTTAAAGGCGAAAACGCCCTTGTACGCTTCGCTCCGGCGTCTGTTCAGGGTGTTGTAACAACTCTCGACCTTGACATTCAGCTTATCTGTGAAGAAGCGGCAGAGAATCTTCCGAAGGGCTGTATAGTTGTAATGGGCGCACAAACAGGAGATATTCTCGCCATGGTAAGCACTCCGTGCTATTCTCTGTCTGATATGGAAACAGCCCTTGAATCTGAAGACAGTCCCCTTATCAACCGTGCTCTTTACGCTTATCCTGTAGGCTCAATCTTCAAGCTTGTAACCGCAGCAACAGCCATTGACGAGGGCATGGAGGACTTCACCTATGACTGCACCGGCTCCATAGAAATCAGGGCGCAAGTGTTTGGTTGTCACGACCATTCGGGACACGGAAACGAAACTCTCACATCTGCCATGATAAATTCCTGCAACCCTTATTTTATCGCCATGAGCAAGAGTCTTTCGCCTCTGGTACTTTTTGAAAAGGCAGGCAGACTGGGCTTCGGACACAAAACTATACTCAGCCCCGGAATCACCGGAGCAGCTGGCTATCTGCCTAGTGTCACCGAGCTGTCACTTCCCGCTGAAAGGGCAAACTTCTGTTTCGGTCAGGGAAAGCTCACAGCAACTCCCATTCAAGTTGCACGAATGACCTGTGCCATAGCAAACGGCGGTATTCTGCCTGAGGCAAGACTTATCATAGGTGAAACCACAGACGGTACACTGCCTGACATTTCCGCTTCTAAATCAGGGAAACAGGTTCTCACTGCGGAAACGGCAGAAAGCCTTAGGCGAATGATGATAGGTGTAGTCTATGGTAGCAACTTTAACGGCAAGCCTGACAGCACATCCGCAGGTGTAAAAACCTCAACTGCCCAAACAGGACGTTTTGATGAGGATGGAGTCGAATATTGCCACGGTTGGGTGACCGGCTTCTTTCCTGCAAACAATCCGAAATATATTGTAACTGTCCTCGCCGAGGACGGAGGCTACGGCAATATTGCGGCTGCACCCATTTTCAAGGAAATTGCTGAGAGAATTACTGATATGTAGAAATCGGAGCATGATATAGCATATTCATTTTCGGCGAATTTGCGTTGCATGGGTAGAAGCAGTGATGATAACCGTCATAATCCTGGGAGGTGAAATACACAGGAAAGGCTGTAAGCTTTACATCAACAAAAAAGGCTGCCAAAGCAGCCTTTTTTCTTAATCATGCATACCACGGAGAATCCAGTCATACATGCCTTGATACTGTAGTGCAGAACTTCCCCATGAGAAGTCCTTCTCCATGCCACGGCACACAATGTCATCCCAGTCGCTTCTATATTCAAAGTAAATCTTCTTTGCATAGTTGATTGTGTAGAGCAGGTCATCAGCGTTGTAATGGCGGAAAGTAAAGCCTGTACCCTGCTTTTCATATTCGTTGTATGGCTCGACAGTATCCTTCAAACCACCTGTTTCACGCACAATCGGAACAGTACCATATCTCAGAGAAATAAGCTGTGTCAGACCGCAGGGTTCAAAACGTGAGGGTACCAACATAGCGTCAGCAGCAGCGTAGAGCTTATGTGCCAGTGCATCACTGTAGAAGATATTAGCTGAAAATCTGTCGGGATACTTGCCCTGATAGTAGCGGAACATGTTCTCATACTTCTCTTCGCCTGTACCGATAACAACAAACTGTGTAAACTCGTCAGTAATTCTGTCAGCAATCCAGTCAACCAAATCAAGACCCTTCTGGTCTGTCAGACGTGAGATAATAGCAATCATAAACTTGTTTTCGTCAACAGGCAATCCAAGCTCTTTCTGGAGTGCCTTCTTGGCAAGTTTCTTCTTCTCAATTACGTTTTCAACACTGTAGTTTACAGCAATCTTCTTGTCGGTTTCAGGGTTGTATACATCGTAGTCGATACCGTTTAAAATGCCACGGAGCGAACGTTCTCTTGCACATAAAAGACCATCAAGCTGTTCGCCATAGAAAGGCGTCTTGATTTCCTCGGCATAGGTTTCACTTACCGTTGTGATATAGTCAGCGTAAACCAGACCACCCTTGAGCATATTTGCATCTTTCTTAAACTCCAGCTTGTCAGGTGTGAACATATAGTCCGGCAGAGCAGTGTTGTAGAGAAAATGACGGATGTCCCATACACCCTGGAATTTCAGGTTATGTATGGTCATGATAGTTTTAGTTCCCCAGTAGAAGCTGTGGGAAGCAAAAGTGCTCTTCAGGAATACGGGAATCATACCTGCCTGCCAGTCGTGGCAGTGGATGATATCAGGACGGAAACCAACAACAGGCATAGCTGCCAATACAGCCTTACAGAAGAAGATATATCTCTCAATATCCCACATTGTAGAACTAGTATAGGGTGTATCACACTTGAAATAGTATTCGTTGTCAATAAAGTAGAACTTGATACCCTCATGCTCATATTCCAT
>CAZQMA010000034.1:0-3767 GCA_964594275.1 uncultured Ruminococcus sp.
AGGTCTGGTTTGGTGCGATAAGCCATAATTACCTTTCGCTCTTGATTGCTTAAATCCTCCGGTGATAATCTGACATCAAGCAATTCACTGGGAGATACATTCAATGCCTTGCAAATATCCGCAAGTATATCCGCATCGGGACGGTTAATGCCCTGCTCCCAGTTTGAAATTCTGCTGTTACTGACACCGATTTTCTCTGCTAGTTCCTTTTGGCTAAAACCACACATTTCCCGATATTTACGGATTCTTGCACCAATTTCATATTTCATCAAATCACCTCTACGTCAATTATAACCCAAGGATTCTGGTATGTCAACAAAAAAGTCAAGAATTTCTGTATAATTCGCTTGACTAAACAGATTTTCTGTGGTAAAATGAAGTTGAATCCAGAAATTCTGGAAAAGGAGTTTGTCTTATGAGAGTTTATGAAAATGTTCGTATGTACATTAAGAAAAATGGATTGAATCAGTCCAGCGTTGCAAAGAAAGCAGGAATTTCCGCTAAGAATTTTGATGCAATTCTGAAAGGAAAACAAATTCTGTATCCCGAAGACTTGAGGGCAATTTGCTATGCGCTGAACGTTAGACCCGAAAAGTTTATGTAGACTATTAAATAAGACAAGAGCGAAAGGTGAAAATTATGGTACTGGAGTTTTTGAAGTGTGCGTACTTCAACATTACAAAGGGTGATAGTATGAACGATATTTTAAGCAAATGTGCAAACAAAGCGTATATGGACTTATGCAGAACAATCAAATTCAAAACAGATGACGGAAATATCAAAGCAGAGTACAAAACTAAAATATGTGATATGCTTGTCAATGAATATGATGTTTTGATAAATGCTGTGAAGTCCGCTGATGACAAGCAGATAGTTTTTGACGAGGAGCATAGCCGAATCTGCAAGGAAATCTGTAAAACTTATGCTGAAATCAGCGAGTTTACATACGGTCAGGCGCAGAAGTGGCTGAATATGATGCTGAAATATGTCCTCTTAATTGAGGGAGATTCTGCTCTGAAAAGTTATCTGCATATTCCCGTTGACAGTTATATTATGCAGACTGTAGGTTCGGATAATCCTAAACTGAAATATTGCTTGAAATTGGAATGTGTCCCTAAAAAGGACGGTACTGTTGGTAAGTACAGCGAAAGCACTTCAAAGCCTTGGAGCAAGTGGAACTATGAGGAATATATTGCTTTTCAAAATGCGGTAAGAAGTGAAATTTCTGAGAGTAATTATCATTCTCCTATTGAATGGGAAAACAAGGCTTGGATTGAAGTTGCGGAATACAGGAAATAAAGGAGTAATTTACAATGGCTTTTTGTACACAATGTGGAAGTGAATTAAATGATAATGCAGTTTTTTGCGGTCAGTGCGGTGCTAAAGTATGTACTGACACGCCACAGTCGCAATCGACAAATAACGGCTTTTTTAACAAGCTGAACAGTACCGTTCAAAAGGCTGTGAACGGCGCACAACAAGTAGTTAGTGACCTTTCAGAAAGCCAATCAGCTAATACTGCTTCAAATAATACATCGCATACTATGTATGAAGTATTTACTCCTGCACTCGGTTTAGGAAAGAAATTTATTTTCACCGAAAATTCTTTGATTTATGGAAGTGCAGAATATCGTTATGCTGAATTGACACAGATTAATATCGTTAACCCTCCCAGACCAATGTCAAATGGTGTAGCTCAAACAAGAGCAAACGGAAAATGTCTTACTCTGGCTTTTGAATATAGTCAAAAAGAACGATTTGCCAGTGCTTTAACATACGCAAATGAGAAAATTGCTTCTGCAAACGGAATTAATCAAAACTATAAATATATTTTACAGTCACCCAATGGTACAAAGCTTGAGGTCTATGAAGATTATGCAATTCTGTATTATCTAAAATCCGGATATAGCAGTATTTTGAGTAATTCTATGAAAGGAGGCTCAAGCGGAAGTATTGTTTATTTCTCCGATTTAGCATTGCAGTTAGTAAGTACTGTAGAAAATTTATCTGCTCTGCAAATTGATATATTGAGCAATAACGGTACATCTACTATTTCTATGCCTTTAAATCCGCAGGATGTAGATACTGCAAAAGCCGTTATTTCCTATATTGAGGAAATGAAAAACAGTGAACAGGACGAACCACAGGAAACAGTGCCAGATAATTGGGAACCGATAGTTGGTTCAGTCAAAAAGTTTCCTATATGCGGAAAAGAGCTTGAAATATCCGAGAGTATGGATATTTTCAATTCATACAGACTGAAATTCCGCAAGCTTGCTTCTGCCTGTGCTGATAATGCAAGAAAAGAATATGACAAGAAAGTTCAGAACCTCTCTACCTTTCTTGGCTTTTATCCTAAAATATATCAATCCTATCTCAGCATTTTAATCAAGCAGTCGATGAACATATTGATTTCTGAGGGTATATGGACAGTTACAGAAGATTCATTTGAACAACAGCACCTTGCTGATTTCCATCTTGGAATGAATGACTATACCACAACGCTTGAAAGCATTGAATTGACATTACAGGCAAACCGCAGAAGAATATCAAACATTACCAGCTTAATTCCTAATCTGAGCGGTGGTGGCTTTGGCTTAAAAGGAGCAGCGAAAGGCATTGCAACAGCTACAGCATTCAATATTGTTCGTGACGGAGCAGAAGCAGGACTTATAAATAGCGTATCAAACATCAATCAGGCTCAGCAGGCAGAATTATACGGGCGCATTAAACCTGACTATTTGTTTAAATGCGTATTCACGGATTATTGGCGAGTTTTCTTATCACTTGTATGCTTATTAAATAAGAATGGAAAAACCATCTGGTACCCCACAAATACAACAACTCAACAAGCAAGCAACATATTTCAGAATATGTCGAATCCGAATTTCCCACAGGATAAGTTACTTGATGTATTCCTGAATATTCTTAAAACCAACCCATACAAGGCAGAATATCACAAATTTATGATATCTCGCTTTGGTGAAAATGAAGAAACTACAGCCATTAAGAACTACTTCGGTTATACCGATTTCGACAATCCAAGAATTACATAATATAAAAATAAACATCTCTTTCCGCTTATAATTTTTGATACTATAAAAGCAGCCGTAATCGTTAAAAATTACGGCTAAAATTATAAAAGAAACAGTTGACTTCTTTTCGTTTATATCTTATAATATTTACACATTAAATATTATTGAGGTGTCCACTATGATTTACGGATATGCAAGATGTTCCACCAATGAAAAAACGCAGGACATAAACAGACAAGTCCGGGAGCTGAAACAGCAAGGGGCAACTGATACTACAATCTATCTCGAATACGAAAGCGGTATGAAAGCCGACCGAGCAGAGCTGAAAAAACTACTTGATATTGTACGGTCGGGTGATACCATTCTTGCAACAGAGGTCAGCAGAATCACCCGAAGTACAAAACAGCTTTGTGATATTATTGAGCTTGCTAAAAATAAGCATATAAAATTAGTGCTTGGTACTTTCGTTGTTGATTGCAGTAAGGAACTTGACCCTATGACCGAGGGTATGCTGAAAATGATGGGCGTATTCAGTGAACTGGAACGGAACATCATCAGTCAGAGAGTAAAAAGCGGTATGGAGAATGCGAAAGCCAAAGGCAAAACCATAGGCAGACCGCCTACAACAGCAGAGGATATTCCGAGTATCTTTTATAAGCATTATCCGAAATATAAAAAGGGTGAAATAAATAAAAAGGAGTTTTCAAGGCTTTGTGATTTGTCCTATCCGAC
>CAZQMA010000034.1:3867-18998 GCA_964594275.1 uncultured Ruminococcus sp.
AGGGTGAAATAAATAAAAAGGAGTTTTCAAGGCTTTGTGATTTGTCCTATCCGACGATTTATAAATATTTGAGGATTGTGGATAGCAACCTTAAATGATAAAGTAACAATCAGAACTTTGGAGGTAACTATTATGAAACTTTATGAATATTTAAATGAAAATGTCTGCTCAAGTTTTATTGATTGGGAAAAGTACCAAGCCAATGAAAAATTATTTGTAATAGACGGACATCATACCTTTTCCGAAAATAATCACTATCTTGAGGATATAGATGTTATAAACGCATCGTGGGAAGGAATCAATCAATGGTGTATAGATAATGCTGAAAATTGTTGTGAAGATGATGCCTTTTTAATTACAAGGCTTTTGAACGATACGATAAAAAGTATAATTTCTTCAAATCTCATTCCAGTCAAATGTTCACATTATGCTCGTTGTTATGTGTTTGCAAATCATAACTTTTTGGGAAATGAACTAATGGAAAAGTGTAAACTTACAGTAAATAACAGCATAGCAAATATCATTTTCAATCCACATGATTACAAAGTAATAACTATTTCAGATATATTAAACTGCGACCCCTACAACGATATTTGGGAAGATATGTAAATATATGAAAATATCAATTTACTCACGAAAATCAATCGGAAATCTTTTACGCTGTGATTTCCCTTTGAACACCGCTGTCATCAGCTTTTATGACCCAGATAGATACAATACCGACAAAAGCTATACACTTGTTGATTACAGCGGAAAAGCAGATAGTGTACTCTACATTCCGCTTGACGATTTTCAAACAGAACTTCCCAAAGCCGGAAAAATAGCAGAATTTGTATATTCTGCAAAGTCGAAAGAACTGCAAATCTTCTGTCAATGTGAATCGGGGCAGAATCGGAGTGCAGGCTGTGCCGCTGCGATTTTAGAACATTTTAACCAAGAGGGCGATTCAATATTCAGTGATGATAGATACCACCCTGACGAAATGGTATATTATGCGGTGTTAGACGCACTTGAAAAATACAAGAATACGAAATAAAGTTAAAATCCGAAAGGCATTACAGCTTTTCGGATTTTTTGTTTGTAAGAGCAAGTATATCTGTCACTTTATATCTTCAATGATTTTCATTATATCGTATTCTATGAGGGATTTTGAGGAAGCTTCCACATATTTCTTAACATCAGCAGTCTTGCAATTCATGGCTTTAGCTATGTTTTCATTATTAATGTCATTTAATCGAATTTGATTTCTATTGAAGTTCCATATATGATTATGAATTGCTTGCAGAAAGTCGATAAAATCCTTATACTCTATTATCTTGCTAAGTGTAATAATAATATCTCGAATTTCAGTTTTATTTATAACACTTAGTTTTTCAATAGCATCTTCCGATAGCCCGGTGATTTTCTGTATGTCTGCTGTGTCTCTCTTTTTACAATCATATTCACACAACAAGTATCCGAGTTCACATTTAAATATATCACACATTGTCAGTATATCTTCAAAACAAGGCATTGTCTTTCCTTTTTCCCAGTTTGCAACAGTCTGCCGTGATTCATATGCATATCCCATACAGTTGGCAAAGGCACCTTGACTTTTAAAGCCCACCTTTATGCGCTCTTCCTTGATTCTTTTGCCAATTGCTTTTTTATCATATTTCATGTTGTTACCTCCACTACATATTTTCTAAAAATCGATTTTATAGTAGTAAAATGTGTTGTTGCAATTTACATTGTACCATGCTATAATAAAAATGTCAAGAGGGAACAAGCTAATTCCTTTCGAGACAATATAGCATACCGGTAATTGCTAAAAAGGACATTTCAAGCTGTCTTTCTCCTTGCGTAAAAAACAAAACTAAAGGCACTAAATAAACTAATGCAGACAGGCAATGAACTTTGTTTATTGGCATAAACATTAGTAATACAATTTAAAAGGAGTGCTTTTATTATGAAAGACACAGAAAATCCTATTACAGTTAATGTTCACTACAACAAAGAGGGTCAGAATGCTTATGAAATTCTGAACAAATCACTTTGGATTTTTATCAAAAAGGAGGTTGAGAAGTTATGTTTAACAAACAGTTGACTTCATCGCCCAAAAGAGCTTATAATATAAAAAATGAATGGTTGCTGATGAAGGAGGAATTGTTATGTATCCTGTAATTGACAACCCACAGAAATACAAAGCCGCAATTTATGCCCGTCTCTCAAAAGAAGACGATAATAAGACAGGAGATGATTCAGAAAGTATCAAGAATCAGATAACGCTTATTACAGAGTATGCAGAAAAGCAGGGTATCAATATATGTGAAACGTATATTGACGATGGTATTTCCGGCACTACATCGGAAAGACCTAATCTTGAACGAATGATAAATGATATCAGCGAAAAGAAAATAAATATGGTCATTACAAAAGACCTTTCAAGATTAAGCCGAAACTATATTGATACCGGTCGATTTCTCGAAGTGCTTTTCCCAGAATATAATGTTCGATACATTTCATTACTTGATGGTAT
The DNA here is from genome assembly GCA_964594275.1 of uncultured Ruminococcus sp. Lineage (GTDB taxonomy): Bacteria > Bacillota > Clostridia > Oscillospirales > Ruminococcaceae > Ruminococcus_C. The sequence continues at coordinate 6,386 of CAZQMA010000034.1, forward strand.
CGATACAGGCTCAGAAAGCTACAATGACGATATTACGCCATTTAAAGGTGTATTAAACGATATGTATGCTAAAGACATCTCTAAAAAAATCACAAGTGTAAAACGCAACAAGCAAAAGCAGGGTCTTTTCATCGGCGGAAAAGCTCCTTATGGTTATAAAAAATCACCGACTAATAAAAACGCAATTATCATTGATAAGTATGCTGCCGAAATAGTAAGACATATTTTCAAGCTTGCAACCGACGGAATATCCTGTCATCAGATAGCAATGACACTGACAGATGAAAACATTCCTACGCCAGCTCAATATGCAAAGATACAGCTCAAGAAAAAAGCTCCGTTCTCCGGTAAATGGAGTTCTGAACGCATAAGCGAAATGCTTCAGAACGAAGTCTACATAGGGAATATGGTGCAAGGGCGAGTGAGGAAAGCGAGCTATAAATCCAAGAAGCTCATAAAATTACCACGTGAAAAATGGATTGTCGTAGAAAATACTCACGAAGCTATCATTGATAAGGAAACTTTCCAAAAGGTAGGTGAGCTCATTAAAAGCAGAACACATACAAGGCACAGAACTTATGACTTCCCATTAAAAGGTATTGTCTTCTGCAAGGAATGTGGTTATTCACTTGCTACTATTAAACGAAAGTTAGCAGGCGATAAATCGGTGATGTACTTTGTGTGCAGAACTTATCAGCGCTTTACTCAGTTGCACGAGTGCACTTGCCATTGCGTAAGGGTTGAAGATGTATCTAATGCAGTAATCGATGAGGTTCGCAAAGTATGTCAGAATTATCTCAATTACCTTGACACTGAAAAGCTTACTGAAAAGGCTCAGAAGCAGATTCAAGCTGAACTTCGTAAGCAAGGCAGAGATATAACGGCTCTGAAAACAAAGATTGAATCTATTCGCATGAAAATTGACAGTGCTTATGATGATAAACTCTCAGGCAACATTGACAATCAGACTTTTCAGCGAATTTATGCAAAGCTCAGAGATGAAGAAGCGGCAGCCCGAACTAAACTGACGGAACTTGAAAACAACAAAAAAGACAATCCGTCAATTAGCGAAGATAAAATCAGAGAGCTTGCAAAGAGGTTTACAGAATCTGAGAATTATACTCGTGAGCTGTTCGTAAGCCTTATTGAAAGGATTGAATTATCCGAAAACAAGGAGCTTGATATTCATTTCAAGTTTCCTGAACTTAAAATAGCCAACTATTTATAATAATTCCTATTCTAAGTTTCCCGCCTTGAAAAGCGGGCTCTTACCACCCTACGCAAACGCTACAATATATAGCACAAAGACCGACTCTGCCGCTGTTACTATACCACGACAGGTCGGTCTAATGTTTTCTTTTAATCTAAAACCAAACGTTTACGATACTGAGTGGGCGTTACGCCGAACTTTTCTTTAAAGAGTCGATTGAAGTAGGATAGGTTTCCGAAGCCCGTTTTTCCTGCGATTTCAAGAACCGTATCTCCCGTGGAAAGCAGAAGCTGAGAGGCAATTTTAAGCCTGTAGCTACTGAGATATGAGGTGAAACTCTCCCCCATAGCACTTCTGAAAAACCTCATAAAATGCGACTTACTGTAACAGCACACCTCTGCTGCATCTCCCATTGTAATGTCATGGGAATAATTTTCACTTATATATGACAGTATGAGCTTAACTCGCTCAACAGAGCGTTTACCCTCTCTGTCTGCAATACCCCGACAATTGCTTATTATGATATGCAGTAGCATGATAAGATTACCCTTTACTCCCAGACGATAACCATGTATCTGTGTACTGCAAAGAGCATCGATACGGTTTATGAACTCCATAGCCTGTGTATAATAGGAACAGTTTTCGTTAATCATAGTATGGCATAAAATCCGTCCCTCAAAAAGGTCGGAAAGAAGTCTACCACAACTGTCTGTACGGTCTGCTCCAACAAAAGATGTTTCAAAGAGAATATTCTCGTATTCCATGGAACAGCCGTCTTTCTGACGTATAGCGTGAAGCTGTCCGGGCAGAATAAAAAGCATACTGCCCTCTTCCGCTTCATAGGATGTAAGGTCCACCTCTACTATTCCACTGCCCTTTTTTATTACTATTATTTCAACCTCGCTGTGCCAGTGCAGGTCAACCTCGGGAAAATCAAGAGGTATGGAGCAAAGGTAAGTGTTATAGGGAAAGTCGGGGGTTGTATGAGCTTTGTTTTCATGATAGTTCTCATATCGGCTGTACATTCTTTCACCTCATCTGAATATGTTATCTGTATATATTATACCACTTTGCATACGCATTTCTGCGACATTCTGTGTACTGAGATACAACTTTTTATAAAAATGATAGCATAGTATCAGTTTTAAGCTATATTATGCAAGAATTTCTACATAAGAGATAGTATAATAATATTATCACAAAAAAGTCTCACTAACTTATGAGAAAGGTTTTTTAAAATGAATTTTGAGAATAGAGTAAATGCAAAATATGGAAAATCCATTGCAGACTGTACAAACGAAGAGCTTTATTATGCCCTCCTGGAAACAGTAAAAGAGCTGTCAAAGTCAAAAGGCGCACCAAAGGGCAAGAAAAAGGTATACTACATTTCTGCTGAGTTTCTTATAGGAAAACTGCTCTCCAATAACCTGATTAACCTCGGCATCTTTGATGAGATTAAAGCGGTTCTTGCAGCACACGGCAAGGACATTTGCGAAATTGAAGAGGTTGAACCGGAGCCTTCACTTGGTAATGGCGGTCTGGGCAGACTGGCAGCCTGCTTCCTTGATTCCATTGCAACACTAGGTCTTAATGGTGATGGTATCGGTCTTAACTACCACTATGGTCTATTCAAGCAGAAGTTTGAGAATAATCTCCAGACAGAAGAGCCTAACCCGTGGATTGAAGATCAGAGTTGGCTTACCAAAACCGATAAGAGCTACAGCGTATACTTTCCGGGTCTTGAAGTAAAGGCACGTCTATATGACATTGACGTTACAGGCTATGACAGTACTACCAACAAGCTCCATCTCTTTGATATTGAAACAGTAGATGAATCTATCGTAGTGGACGGAATCAACTTTGACAAAACCGACATTGAGAAAAACCTCACCCTATTCCTCTACCCGGACGACAGCGACAACGCCGGCAGACTGCTGCGTGTATATCAGCAGTACTTCATGGTAAGCAGCGGTGCACAACTGATTTTGGATGAGTGCATTGAGCGTGGAAGCAATCTCCATGACCTCTATGACTACGCTGCAATCCAGATTAATGACACCCATCCTACCATGGTAATCCCTGAACTTATCAGACTTCTATGCTACCGTGGAATTGAGTTTGACGAGGCTGTTGAAATCGTAAGCAAGACCTGCGCTTACACCAACCACACCATACTGGCTGAAGCTCTTGAAAAGTGGCCTCTTGACTATCTGAAAGAAGCTGTTCCTCAGCTAGTACCCATCATTGAGATTCTGGACGACAGAATCAGAAGAAAGTTTGACGATGAAAGAGTTGCAATCATCGACAAAAATGACCGTGTTCACATGGCTCATATCTGTATCCACTACTCCTACAGTGTAAACGGTGTTGCATCACTTCACACCGATATTCTGAAGGAAAATGAGCTTGCTCATTTTTACGCACTCTATCCGGAGAAGTTCAACAACAAAACCAACGGTATTACATTCCGCCGCTGGCTTCTCCACTCCAACCCCGAGCTGTCCGCCTTTATCTCCTCCCTTATCGGTGACGGCTACAAAAAGGACGCATCCAAACTTACCGGGCTTTTAGCCTTCACTGAGGATGAAAAGGTTCTTTCCCAACTTCTTCGGATAAAGCAGAACAGAAAGGATGACCTGTGTGCATATCTCAGACGTACACAGAACCTTGAGATTTCCCCCAATTCTATTTTTGACATCCAGATCAAGCGTCTCCACGAATACAAGAGGCAGCAACTCAATGCTCTCTATATCATTCACAAGTACCTGGAAATCAAATCTGGCAAGAAGCCCTCTACTCCCATCACTTGTATCTTCGGTGCAAAGGCTGCTCCTGCGTATATAATTGCACAGGACATTATCCATCTGATTCTTTGCCTGCAGCAGGTGATAAATAATGACCCTGAAGTTTCACCTTATCTGAAGGTTATCATGGTTGAGAATTATAACGTAACAAACGCAGAGCATCTAATTCCTGCCTGTGACATCTCCGAACAAATTTCTCTGGCTTCCAAGGAAGCTTCAGGTACAGGCAACATGAAGTTCATGCTTAACGGTGCTGTAACTCTGGGCACCGAGGACGGTGCAAACGTGGAGATTCATGAGCTAGTAGGCGATGACAATATCTATATCTTCGGTGACTCCAGTGAAACTGTAGTTAAACGTTACGCTGATAAGAGCTATGACGCTTCAGCTTACTATAAGAAGGATAAGGACATCAAAGCTGCCGTTGACTTCATCACTAGCGAAACTCTGCTGGCTGTCGGTAGCAAGGAACACCTTATCAGACTCCAGAATGAGCTTATCGGCAAGGATTGGTTTATGACATTCCCCGATTTCAAGGAATATGTAAAGACAAAGGAGCTTGCCTTCAAGGAATACGAGAACAGAACCGAATGGGCTAAGAAAATGCTTATAAATATATCCCAGGCAGGCTACTTCTCCTCTGACAGAACTATCGCTGAATACAACAGAGATATCTGGAAGCTCGCTGAATAAGAATAAAAAGGAGAGAACCACAGTTCTCTCCTTTTTGCATAATATTATCACTTGACTGTTTTCAAAAAATGTGCTATTATAATATAAGTTAAAAAATAAAAACTAAGGAGCAATAATATGGAACAGACTAAAATTTCTGCCCTCTACTCACTGGAACACACCCTCGCCAAAAGCTACCTTGAAAAGCTCACTTACCCCTGGGAAGTACTTTCAGGCATCAGCGATATGATTATCGAAATCGGTAAAACTCTTTCTCCCGAAGAATACACAAATCCTTCCGAAAACGTATGGATTCACAAGACTGCCGCTGTATTCCCCACTGCATATATTGGTGCGCCCTGTATTATCGGCGCATATACTCAAATACGTCACGGCGCATTTATTCGTGGCAGTGCACTTGTAGGCGATGGCTGTGTTGTAGGCAACTCTGTAGAACTTAAAAACGTTATCCTTTTTGACGGTGTTCAAGTACCTCACTATAACTATGTAGGCGACAGCATCCTAGGTTATATGTCACACATGGGTGCAGGCTCTATCACCTCCAACGTTAAGTCTGACAAGACAAAGGTTATAGTACGCACAGGAGATAAAGCCATCGAAACGGGTCTCAAGAAGATGGGGGCAATGCTTGGTGACTACGTTGAAGTAGGTTGCAACAGCGTTCTCAATCCCGGTACCGTTATCGGTAAAGGCTCGAACATCTATCCTCTCAGCAGTGTCCGCGGAGTTGTACCTGCTGACAGCATCTATAAGACGGCAGGAGCAATCGTGGAAAAAACAATTAACAATTAATCGTTGCATGCATGTCAGTATACAAGTAAGGGCGACCAATGGTCGCCCTTTTTGTTATGCCAACTCCTTTGCAAGAGCGTCAATCTGTGCTATATTTTCATCAGTAAGTGCGGATAAGATTTTTACGGTGTTTTCAGCGTAAACAATATTCTCGGAACCCTCCAACATACTCTTCATTACCTTTGCAGCCATAGGTGCCCAGCTTCCGTTTTCAATCATGCCAACGGTACGGTTCTTGTAGCCGCGTTCTGTAAGATGAGTGATAAACTCACGCATAAATGGGAAAATCTCCGCATTATAGGTTGTTGTTGCAAGGATAAGCTTGCTGTATCTGAAAGCGTCCTCTACAGCCTCAGCCATATCACAGCGAGCAAGGTCGTTCACCGCTACCTTGGGACAGCCCGCTTCCGTAAGCTTCTCTGCAAGAAGAAGTGCAGCCTTCTTTGTATTGCCATAAACAGAGGTATAGGCAATTACAACGCCATCCTCCTCTGCACGATAGCCTGACCATGTATCATAGAGTCCTAAGTAGTAGCTGAGATTTTCACTCAATACAGGACCATGAAGAGGACAGATAGTACTTATATCAAGACCTGCAATCTTTTTAAGAAGCATCTGAACATTGTCTCCGTACTTACCTACGATACCAAAGTAATAGCGTCTTGCCTCGCAAGCCCATTCCTCGTCAGTATCGGTTGTACCGAACTTACCAAAACCGTCAGCGGAGAAGAGAACCTTGTCCGTGCTGTCATAAGTTACCATAACTTCAGGCCAGTGTACCATAGGTGCGGTGTAGAATGTGAGAGTATGACTGCCCAAAGAAAGTGTATCTCCGTCCTTTACGATAATGCGTCTTTCAGGAAAATCGGTATTGAAGAAATTCTTCATCATACGAAAAGCCATCATTGATGCTACAACTACAACCTCGGGATAGTTCTCCATAAAACTTACTATATTGGCTGAATGGTCAGGCTCCATGTGCTGTACAATAAGGTAGTCGGGCTTTCTGCCATCAAGGGCAGCCGAAACATTTGCAAGCCACTCTTCCTTAAAGGCTGCGTCAACAGTATCCATAACCGCAATTTTCTCATCAAGTATGATGTAGGAATTATACGCCATACCATTGGGTACGTCGTACTGACCTTCAAAAAGATCAAGCTCTTTATCGTTTACTCCAATGTATTTAATATCCTTTGTGATTATCATTTTCACTGCTTCCTCCGTTTAGTTTTCAATTATAATACATAATACTTTCAAGGATAACCTCATCCTATGCCACTACATTTTCAAGAGCCTCAATAAGCTCTTCTGTGTGCGAAACCTTCACCTTATTGGTTTCAGCACGGGCTGTATCTGCATAAGCTGCGAGTCCCGGTACTGATTCCAACGCCGTAAGCACTGATATAATGTGCTTATTCATAATACCACTTCTTATTTTAACCGTTTACAACAACTTTGTCAAGTGTTACAAGTGAAACGTCAAGCTGTTCTATTGTACCTGTGGTTTCATTGGTGTAATTGTAGAGTATGATTTCAACGTTCTGTGCACTTTCCGGAACAGTAAATGTAACAAAAGCCTTGCCATCTGAATTAAACTGAGTCTTGCCGAGTTTTGTAGTATCATTATGAATCCATTTAGAAGCGGCACTGTCCCAGTAACCATAGCCCAGGTTAAGCTTATTGCCTGCCTCAGCAGTAAACGTGAGAGTAATTGTCTTGCCGTTCACGCCGTCCTTAACCCGCCACTGACCTGTTTTTCCTTCCGATGCCCAGTGAGCAACGATTTCCTCCTGCTCCTCTGGTAGTTCAGGTGTATCAAGTCTCTTTTTCAGCATGACAAGATCAAATATGTTTACCCGTCCATCCGCTGTAAGATCAGCATTTTCTATGGAAAGAACTGTGCCCGGAACAACTGCTATATAGTCGCTTAGCACTCTTGCATCGAGACTATCGACCCTGTTGTCACCGTTTACATCGCCCAGAAGTATATAGTCATCCGCACTTATTTCAATCTGTACAACAGACAGCGCAGGGACTGTTACGTCGAAAACATTGCCTTCAATGCTGTTCACCGTATCAAGAAGCTGAATATCGCTTGTACTGCCTGTGATACCGTAAACCTTGGCTGAACTATAGTCTGCCCCTGAATCAAGGGTAATATGGGCATTCTGCGTGTCGGTAAGACTTTTATTGGTGAGCACCAAAGTGAGAACTGACTCATTATCGCCATTTATAGATGCATAACATGTCGCCTTCTCTATATCAGAGGTAGAAGAGAAAACCAGAGTGTCGCCAAAAGCCGCACCCTTGCCATCGTAGTTTGTGTAAAGTTCAATTGCCGCAAGCTGATAGTCGATGTTATCATGCATCTGCCAAAGGTTGGCAACGTAAACACCGTTAGAAGCAAATGCACCCAAAACATCTGCTTCTGTAACTGCACCGCAAACATGGCTTCCACCACCGAAGTTGTACTCAGTAAGAGCAAGCTTTGTACCCGGATAATACTTATCAATAGACTTATTCACATTGGTGAGTATGGGAAGATACTCCTGATAGTAGTCTCCTATCCAGCTATTTTCAATATAGGTTGGATCATAGAGACTTCGCGGAGACTGAACCATAGCTTCAATACATTCTGTATGGGTATAATCCTCACACTGCATAGCACGGCACTGTCCCTTAGCCTCAGAATAATAATGTATATCAAACACATCAAGCAATCTCTTACCTGACTGCTCTTCTGCCTTTGCCATCTCCTCTAAATAATAAGAGATAAACCAATCATGACTGCCTTTTACACTTGACCACTCAGAGCAGGAATTGAAATCGTAATAGGCGCTAAATCCATAGAGTGCAGGACCAAAAGTCTCAGCATTTGGATCCACCGACTTGATTGCCGCTGCATACTCCTTTGTTTTGTCTACAATTTCTGTACAGGTAGTCTCTGCACTGTATATTCTGGGGTGAGTTGCATCCCAAAGGGAAGGCTCATTGTCAAGGTTATAGCCCTGATAACCTGTGGAGGTAGTACTGTCGCCCAAATTCTCAACCAAGTAATTTACATACTCATCCATGTAAACATAGTTATCGTTTTTATCAGGAGCAGAAGAAAACGGACTTTCCTTTACAGCTTTAACCTCCTTCCAGCGGGCTGATGGTGCGGCTTCGCCTACGGACACTTCACCGTCCTTGTCAGCGCAGACATAACCTGCCATCTGTATGGTTGTAATCTTATATGGAACATTCTTACTTGCAGCTTCACGGGCAAATTCCAGTGCAGGACAACCGGGAATTGCAAGCTTGTCAGACTGAAAGTCCACAAGATATGCATCAGAACTGTGATTCCAGTCACGCCCCGCATTTGAGTAGTTGGTCTCCCAATTATAGCCTGTAAAACGGTTGCCGCCTTGCCGTGCCGAGCCTGCGGCAATGTCATAGAGGTACTCTTCCTTGCGGAACTGGCTGTTTATACCATATATGTAAGGGCTGATTTCCTTACGCACACCGCTTGTATCGACAGTTACATCTATGTCATAAGCAGTATCTGCATAGGCAGGCTCAAAAGCCGTACCCGTAAATAGTACCATCATTGCAATAGCTGCTGATAATGCTCGCTTTTTCATTTGTGTAAACCTCCACTTTCAGCTCAAAAGCACGTTTTTATGATTATATTATACAACAAAGCGCTTAGTCTGTCAATAATTAAAGCTGTTTTATCCATATAATGATTCAACTATTTAAAGCGGGAAATTTTTCAAAAAAAGTGTTGACAAACATTTTTTTTTGTGATACAATGAAATATAATAAATTGTATGATTTAAAGGCAATGATGCGGAGTAGTAAGCATGCTCAGAATCTCCTCAGAGAAGCGTCGGTTGGTGCAAGACGTTGGGAAAGAGAAGCAGAACTCGCCGCAGAGCAGCTGTCCTGAAACCATGTTAGGGACAGACGGGAACTCCCGTTACAGAGTTAAAGTGCATTTGCGTGTTTTACGTGCAGATGAAGAAGAGTGGTACCACGGAAGTTTAAAGGATTTAACGCTTTCGTCTCTTTGTATCGGCAAAGAGGCGAGAGCTTTTTTGTCGTAATACACAGGTAAAAAGTATTTTGTATTAAGCAAGGAAAGGATTTTTCAAATGAAAAAAATTACTATCACTGACATCACATTGAAAAAGCTTTCACAGGAACGCAACGTTTCCCTTCTGTTCCGTGAAAAGACCGCCATTGCAGCTTGTGCCGATTCCATTGGCGCAAACACTGTTGAGCTTGCACCCATAAAGAGTCTCCGCGAGGATACTATTATTTATAAGACTATTGCTCAGAACACTGCAAATGCAGTTGTTGCAATTCCCACCGGCTTCTCTTCTGAGGATACTGCCGCTGCATGGGAATGTGTAAAAGATGCGAAGAACCCCAGACTCCAGGTTGAAGTTCCTATTTCTACTGTTCAGATGGAGTATATGCACCACCTGAAAGCTGAAAAGATGATTGTTAAAATCGGTGAACTAACTGCTGAAGCTAAAAAATACTGCGAGGATGTTGAATTCTCTGCTATGGACGCTACCCGTGCTGACATGGACTGCCTCCTGAATGCTGCTAAGACTGCTGTAGAAAACGGTGCGACTATCATTACAATTTGCGATACAGCAGGCACTGCTCTCCCCGAGGAAATCGCTGAACTTGTAAAGGTTGTGAAGAATACTGTAAGCATTCCTGTTTACGTACAGGTTTCCGATAAGCTGGGTATGGCTGTAGCTTCTGCTGTTGCAGCTATCAAGGCAGGAGCAGATGGTCTCAAGTGCGCTATGGTTGGCACAGACGCTCTCCTCATGGGTAAAATCTCCGACACCTTAAACGCAAGAGGTGTAGCTATTGACGCTGAAATTACTCTCAACAACACAAAAATTCACGCAAGCATTGACGATATGCTCTCTCATATAAGCCACGATGCTTCTTCCGCAGAAGCTATGGTAAGCGAAAAAAAGAAGATTCTCCTGGATGTTGACAGCACTATTTCTCAGGTTGCACAGGCTGCCTATGTTCTGGGCTATGACCTCTCCGACGAGGACTGCGGCAAGGTACATAAGGCTCTCTATCAGGTTTGCGAAAAGAAAGATTCTGTGGGTGCAAAGGAACTTGAGGCTCTCATTGCAAGCTATGCTATGCAGGCTCCTTCCACCTACCACATTGAAAGCTACACTACAAGCTGCGGCAATATGACAAACTCCATGTCTCAGGTTACACTGAGATGCGGTGATGAAATTCTCTCCGGCGTAAGCACTGGCGACGGTCCTATCGACTCTGCGTTCCGTGCAATCGAACAGTGCATCGGCTATCACTATGAGTTGGATAACTTCCAGGTTCAGGCTGTAACAGAGGGTAAGGAAGCACTTGGTTCCGCTATCGTAAGACTCCGTAATAACGGCAAGCTTTACTCCGGTAATGGCATTTCCACTGACATCGTAGCCGCAAGCATAAGAGCATATATCAACGCACTGAATAAAATCGTATTTGAGGAGGAATAAGAATGAAACTCTGTTTTTCCACAAAAAATGTAAATCGTACTTCTTTCCTGGAAATGTGCCGCTATGCATACGATTACAGCTATGCTGGATTTGAAATCTACGATGCGATCAAGGAAAGAAAGCAGCACCACGACAGTATTCTCCGCAGCGGCAGAATGTCTGACGCAAAGCGCAAGCTTGTAAATCGTGGACTCAGCGTAACTGCACTCACTTTCCCCTATCCCATGGAAAATGAAGAGGCTACCTCTGAGGCTTTACTCAGATATGTTGACATGGCTGCCGCTTCAGGTATTGAACGTGTTATCGTCCGTATGGAAGAGAAGATGGAACTTTCCGCTCTGGGTGAAAAACTCACCGCTGCTATCAAGCGTGCGGAAAAAGCTGACATACAGATTCTCGTGGAAACTGTAGGTTATCTCTCTGAAACAGAAAATGTTATTGATATAATCAATTATTTCTCATCCGCTGTAATCGGTGCCGCATGGAATATTCGCGGTACCTACTTCGGTGCAGGTGAAAGTGCTGAAACCACTATCAAGAGCCTGGGTGCTTACATTAAATATGTGCGCTTAGGTGATATGAAAGACGACAAGACCGTTCTCATCGGCGAAGGTGATCTGCCTGTTGGTCAGATTATCGGCGCACTCTCATCCCTGAATTTTGACGGCTATATCTGTGCTGCATGGAATGATGAAATCAACGATGCTGACATCGTTCTCACTCACTTCGCAAATTACATCGCTTCTCTCGGCAGAAAGAAGATGGATCAGGATCAGGCTTACTATAACCGCTCCAGAACAGGCACATTCCCCTGGAAAAAGTACGAAATCATTGACTCCACCTTCTCTGATGTACTGGATACTATGGTTAAGAATTACCCCGACCAGTATGCTTTCAAGTACACAACTCTCGACTATACAAGAACCTATACCGAATTCAGAAGAGACGTTGATGACTGCGCTGCCGCTCTTATTTCAATGGGCGTCAAGGTCGGTGACCACGTTGCAATTTGGGCTACTAATATCCCTGCATGGTATATCACATTCTGGGCTACAACAAAAATCGGTGCTGTACTGGTAACTGTAAATACTGCCTACAAGATTCACGAGATTGAGTACCTGCTGAAACAGTCCGATACCCATACACTGGTTATGATTGAGGACTGCAAGGATATCAACTACCGTAAAATCATTGACGAACTGTGCCCTGAACTTCGTACAAATAAGCCCGGCGACCCCATCTATTCAAAGAACCTGCCTTTCCTGCGTAACGTTATAACCGTTGGTTTTGATATGCCCGGCTGTCTTAACTGGGAGCAGATGATGGCTCGCTCTGCTCTGGTTCCTCAAGAAGAGGTTCGCAGACGTGCTTCTCTCGTAAAACCCGACGATGTATGCAACATGCAGTACACCTCCGGCACAACAGGCTTCCCCAAGGGCGTTATGCTCACACACAGAAATATCGTAAACAACGGCAAGACCATCGGCGACAGAATGGATTTGTCCACTGCCGACCGAATGATGATTCAGGTGCCTATGTTCCACTGCTTTGGCATGGTACTCTCTATGACGTCCACAATGACTCATGGC
>CAZQMA010000035.1:0-18619 GCA_964594275.1 uncultured Ruminococcus sp.
TATCGTCCACCTGGAATACTATATTGCCGCCCCTGCCGCCATCGCCGCCATCGGGACCGCCGGCTGCTACATACTTTTCACGATGAAAGGAAACAGCACCGTCGCCGCCGTTTCCGGCCTTGATTTTAATTTTCGCCTTATCTACAAACATGAAAATTACCTCTGTCATGGATGAAGAGAAGCTTCATCCGTGGCTTATATTATATGAAATAAATTCTAAAAGAAAATCCCAAGCGTGAGCCTGGGATTTTTTAAGATTCCATAGAATCGCAATTATTCAGCAGCGTATACGCTAACCTTCTTGCGGTCACGGCCAAGACGCTCGAACTTTACTGTACCGTCAACCATTGCGAACAGTGTATCATCGGAACCGATGCCAACACCGTTGCCGGGATGGATGTGTGTACCTCTCTGGCGAACCAGAATGTTGCCAGCCTTAACGAACTGACCGTCTGCTCTCTTGACACCCAGTCTCTTGGACTCGGAATCACGGCCGTTCTTTGTAGAACCTGAGCCCTTCTTATGAGCGAAGAACTGAATACTAATCTTCAGCATTATGTTACACCTCCGTGTGCTTTATTTGAATGAATTTCGGAAAATCTTCCTTCAGCAGCTGTATCTGCAATTCCAGACCCTGGAGAATCTTCACGCCTTCAGGCGAGGGAATACCTTCAAGTCTGATACCGATACGGTTTTCCTCCACGCTTATATCGGCGGGAAGCTTAAAGACTTCTGTCAGCATATTTGCGGTCATCTGAACAGCGGTGGAAACCCCTGCGCATACAACATCTTGTCCGAGGTCTGCATATCCTGCATGACCCGAAACAACACAGCCGCATAGCTGCTGGTTATGCTGATAGAAAACAGTACGAATCATTAAGCGTTAATAGCTTCGATCTGTACCTGAGTGTAGGGCTGTCTGTGACCCTGCTTCTTCTTCTCACCCTTCTTGGGCTTGTAAGTCATAACAGTGATCTTCTTAGCCTTACCGTTCTTCAGAACCTTTGCGGATACAGTTGCACCTGCTACGTAAGGTGTACCTACGGACAGACCTGCATCTGTGCTTACTGCGACAACCTTGTCAAAAGTTACTGTGCTGTCAGCCTCTACGTTCAGCTTTTCGATGAAGAGAGTATCGCCAGCCTTTACCTGATACTGCTTGCCGCCTGTTTCAATAACTGCGTACATTTTTCTGGCACCTGCCTTTTCTTAAAAACTCGCTGCATTAAGGTAAGCATAAGCTTTTGAAAACCCATTACATGCGGTTTAATTATTATAACACAAGAGTCGGCTTCTGTCAAGGGTCAAATGTAAATTTTTTCGCATAAAATCGCCGCTTTTTTTGTATGTTACACCGGCTTGTACAATTTGTGCAGTTGATAAAGGAGCCTAAGAATTTGAAATGTGAAAATTGACAGTTCGGGATAAAGGAATTAAAAGCTCTTTACAAAAAGCGGAAAATGTGATAAAATATTTATAATATTAATCATTTGAAGTGAAAGGATTTTTTATATGGAACAGCAGAATGAAAACAGACAGAATCCTCAGCGCAGAGTCGTAAGACGCCGCCGTGTAAGATACGACCGTATTGCCATTGCACTTGGACTTCTTATTCTTGTTCTTGTACTCTTTTTCTCATGCAGTTGCAGTTGTATCAGGTGCATATGTTCTCCCAAGGATGAGAAAGGTGCTATAGAGGCTACCACCACCGCTTCCGGGACTACACAGCCTGATGAAGACTCTGAGGATCAGCCTACCGAAGAAACCCTCAGCAATGCAGCAATGTCCCTTACACTTTCCGCAGACGATATGGCAAAAGGTCCCCTTGTCGTTGTAAATGCGGATACACAGTATAAGTTTCCCGCAGACGATAGTACCCTTGTCAACGTATACGAGAAACGCAACGCAAGCTACAAGGTAAGTTCCATGGATGTTCAGCTTGATGAAACTGCTGTAAATCAGCTCAACATGTTCCTGTCTGAATTCAGCACACTATACGGAAAGACTGATGTTCAAGTTGAAAGCGGCTACAGAAGCAAGCAGGATCAGGATACGAGATATTCAAACGGTAGTTCTATTTTCCCGGGCGGTTACTCGGATTACCATACAGGACGTTCTTTTGACTTGTGTATTTCGCCCGAGGATGGTATGCAGAGCTACTATGTGGCAAGCGGTGACTATGCATGGATTAACCAAAATGCATACAAGTACGGCTTTACTCTCCGTTATCCCGAGGGTAAGATTGACTACACAGGCGTAAACCCCCGTTCCTATACATTCCACTATGTAGGCGAGCCACATGCGAAGTATATGAATGATAATAACCTTTGTCTTGAGGAGTATGTTGAGGCAATTAAGGAATACCCTGCAACCGCACCTTTAAAGGTTGATACCGAGAGCGGTGTGTGGACAGTATTTTATGTTGAAATGGAAGTATCCGGCAACTCCGTAATCAACATTCCAGCATGTCAAGAATATACTATTTCCGGCGATAATTTGGGCGGATTTATTGTGGCGTATAAGTAATTGACAATGGGAAATTGATATTTGATAATTGTAGTTTCGCCTGTTCCTGATGGCAATAAACTCGGAATTTATAATTTTATACAGCTTCCGTTTGCTAAGGCAGGCGGAAGCTTTTGGTTGTAGCTTGCTCAGCTTTTGCTGCTGCAATTGGCGTTTTGCGCCGGAAAAATTAATGTGCAATCCGTAGAATAGATGGACATATCTGAAAACAACACAAACGCTTTTGTGTGAATTATCTAAAAATATAAGATGTAGTCATAACAAATTCTTTTTCAACTTTTCAAAAAAATCAGAATAGCACTTGCAAAATGGACGGAAATGGTGTACAATATATATGTATGGTGCGTGAGTGCCAAAATACTTGTATTTTAACATGAAAGGATGTCAAATCAAATGGCAGGTTTAAACAAGGTTACAGTAGAAGATATTAACGTAAAGGGTAAGAAAGTTCTCGTAAGAGTTGACTTCAATGTTCCCATGAAGGACGGTGTTATCACCAATGATAACAGAATCCAGGCTGCACTTCCTACAATCAAGAAGCTTGTTGAAGGCGGCGCAAAGATTGTTCTCTGCTCACATCTGGGTAAGCCCAAGAACGGTCCTGAGGCTAAGTTCTCTCTGAAGGCTGCTGCTGAAAGACTGGCAGAGCTGGTAGATACAAAGGTTGTTTTCGCTGCTGACGATACAGTAGTAGGTGACAACGCTAAGAACGCTGTTGCAACTATGAACGACGGCGAAATCGTAGTTCTGGAGAATACAAGATTCCGTGGTGCAGAAGAAACAAAGAACGGTGAAGAGTTCGCTAAGGAACTTGCCAATCTGGTTGACGGCGAAGTATTTGTAATGGATGCTTTCGGCTCTGCTCACCGTGCACACGCTTCAACCGCAGGCGTTACAAAGTTCGTTAAGGAAACAGCAGTAGGTTATCTTATGCAGAAGGAAATCCAGTATCTGGGCAATGCTGTAGAAGTTCCTGAGAGACCTTTTGTTGCAATCCTGGGCGGTGCTAAGGTTGCTGACAAGCTGAACGTTATCTCTAACCTGCTTGAAAAGTGCGATACACTGATTATCGGCGGTGGTATGGCTTACACTTTCATCAAGGCTAAGGGTGGCTCCATCGGTACTTCTCTGGTTGATGATGAGAAGATTGATTATTGTAAGGAAATGCTGGCTAAGGCTGAAACTCTCGGCAAGAAGATTCTGCTTCCCGTTGATACAGCTACAACAGCAGATTTCCCCAATCCTATTGATGCAGAAATCGAAATCAAAATCTGCAAGTCCTCTGAAATTCCCGCTGATAGAATGGGTCTGGACATCGGTACAGAGACACAGGCTCTCTTCGCTGACGCTGTAAAGACTGCTAAGACTGTAGTATGGAATGGACCTATGGGCGTATTCGAGAATCCTATTCTGGCAAAGGGTACAATCGCTGTAGCTAAGGCATTGGCAGAAACAGATGCTACAACAATCATTGGCGGCGGTGACTCCGCAGCAGCTGTAATGCAGCTGGGATTTGCTGACAAGATGAGCCACATTTCCACAGGTGGCGGCGCATCTCTGGAATACCTGGAAGGTAAGGTTCTTCCCGGTGTTGACGTAATCGCTGAAAAGTAAGTTTTAATACAAATCAGAGGGAGAGGTTTTGGCTTCTCCCACTGTATACCTATTATAGAAAAGGAGTAATTATCATGAACAAGGCACTGAGAAAGGCTATTATTGCCGGCAACTGGAAGATGAACAAGAACCGTAAGGAAGCAGCTGAGCTTATCGAGGCTCTGAAGCCTATCGCAGCAGATAAGACTTGCGGCGTGGTTATCTGCGTACCTTTCACAAATTTGGAAACAGCTCTTCGTCTGACAGAAGGCACAAACATCGAAGTTGGTGCTGAAAACGTACACTTCGAGAAGAGCGGCGCATTCACAGGCGAAATTTCCGCTGATATGCTCACAGAAATGGGCGTTAAGTATGTTATTATCGGTCACTCCGAGAGAAGACAGTACTTCGGCGAAACGGACGAAACTGTATGCAAGAGAACAATGGCTGCTCTGGAAGCAGGTATGACAGTTATCCTCTGCGTTGGTGAAACACTGGAAGAGAGAGAACTTGGCATCACGGAAGAAATCGTTGCTAAGCAGGTTAAGGTTGCACTGTCCAAGGCGTGTCCTAAGTGTGTAAAGAATGTTGTAATCGCTTATGAGCCTGTATGGGCTATCGGTACAGGCAAGACTGCTACAGCTGAGCAGGCTGAAGAGGTTTGTGCATTCATCCGTAAGACTGTTGCTTCCATGTTTGGTCAGGAAACTGCTGACGGTATGACAATCCAGTACGGTGGTTCTATGAACGAAAAGAATTGCGCAGAGCTGCTGGCTAAGGAAAACATCGACGGCGGTCTTATCGGCGGAGCTTCTCTGGTTGCTGAAAAGTTCGGCGTACTTCTGGAAGAGGCTTCCAAGTAAGTTTGCCACAAGAAATCACAAGATAAAGCAGACAGGCGGTTAGTAACCGCCTGTTTTTGAAAGGATGGAAATTATGAGCAAAAAGCCAATCGCTCTTATTATTATGGACGGCTACGGCTACAATCCCGAGGACTATGGCAATGCAATCACTGCTGCAAATAAGCCCAACCTGGACAAGTACTTCCAGGGTCCGAATACAATCATCGGTGCAAGTGGTCTTGATGTAGGTCTGCCTGATGGCCAGATGGGTAACTCTGAGGTCGGTCACACCAATATAGGCGCAGGTAGAATTGTTTATCAGATGCTGGTTAAGATTACAAAGGATATAAATGATGGCGTATTCTTTAAGAATCCTGCACTGACTGCCGCAATTGAAAATTGCAAGAATAATAACTCTGCACTTCACCTGATGGGTCTGTTGTCTCCCGGCGGTGTTCACAGCCACATGGAGCATCTCTACGGTCTCCTGGAAATGGCTAAGCAGAACGGCCTTGAAAAGGTTTACGTTCACGCATTCTTGGACGGCAGAGACGTACCTCCGTCATCCGCAGCAGGCTTTATGGAAGAGGCTTGCAAGAAGATGGAAGAAATCGGCGTAGGCAAGGTAGCAACTATCTCCGGTCGTTACTACGCAATGGACAGAGACAACGCTTGGGATCGTGTTGAGAAGGCATATGCAGCACTGGTTTACGGTGAAGGCGAGAAGGGTTGCTGTCCTGTAAAGGCAATTGAGGATTCCTACGCAAGTGGCGTAACAGACGAATTCATGCTCCCTACAGTTATTGATGAAAACGGCAAGATTCAGGAGAATGACAGCGTTATCTTCTTCAACTTCCGTCCCGACCGTGCAAGACAGATTACAAGAAGCTTTGTTGACCCTGAGTTCACAGGCTTTGAGCGTAGAAACGGTTGCTTCCCTGTACATTTTGTATGTATGGCTCAGTATGACGCAGCAATGCCTAATGTGTCCGTTGCATATCCTCCCGAAGAGCTGACAATGACTTTGGGTGAATATCTCAGCAAGTGCGGCAAGACTCAGCTCCGAATCGCTGAAACACAGAAGTACGCTCATGTTACTTTCTTCTTCAATGGCGGAGAGGAGACTACCTTTGAGGGTGAGGATAGAATCCTGATTCAGAGCCCCGACGTTCCCACATTTGACCTGAAGCCAGAGATGAGTGCTTATGAGGTTGCAGACGCAGTTGTTGACGCTATCAACAGTGACAAATATGATGTAATCATTCTGAACTATGCTAACTGCGACATGGTAGGTCATACCGGTATCTTTGACGCAGCAAAGGCAGCTGTAGAGGCTGTTGATACATGTGTTGGCAAGATGGTTGACGCTATTCTGGCAAAGGGCGGTATAGCTCTTATCACAGCTGACCACGGTAATGCGGACAAGATGTATGAGCCTGATGGTGCAGCATTTACTGCTCACACCACTAATCCTGTTCCTTTCGTAGTAGTAGGCGAAGATTGTGAGCTTCGTGAAGGTGGCGTTCTGGCTGATATCGCTCCTACAATGCTCCAGTTGCTTGGTCTGCCTCAGCCTGAGGAAATGACCGGTAAGAGTTTGATTAAGTGATTAATAATGAATGATTATTGTGCGTGTTGAAGTGCACAGATTAAATATTCAGGTATAAAGAAAGGCTATCGTTTCAATTGAGACGATAGCCTTAGCTTTTTTGTTTAACATTTGCGACAATTCAGTTACATTATGCAAAATAGGATGCAACGATTTTTAATTGATAATTATTGGTACTGATAAATGCCAATATGCTCGAAGCCATCCAAAAGCTTATCTGCCTTCTTAAATGCAATAGCCGTACCCTTTGCAACGCAGTTTAGCGGATTTTGGGCTACAACGCACTTTACTTTGAGTGTACGTTCAACAAGCTTTGAAAGTCCGCCCAAAAGTGCACCGCCGCCTGCGAGAAGAATACCGTTTTCGTAAACATCGCCAACAAGCTCAGGGGGAGTCTCCTCCAGCACTTTTTTAATAGCCTGAATAATCTGGGAAACCTCATCTTCAATAGCCTCAAAAATGTCAAGCTCACTGATTTCAACCTGCTCAGGCATACCTGAAATGAGATTCCTGCCCTTTGCAAGGGTGGTGACATTCTCTCTGGGGTCATAGAGATTGGTAAGCTCACACTTGATTTTTTCAGCTGTGCGTTCACCTATGAGCAGCTTGTATTTGGTCTGCATGTAACGGATAATAGCCTGGTCGATAGTATTTCCGGCAGATTTGATGGAGTGGGAGGTTACCACGCCGTTCATGGAAACCACCGCAGTATCGGTAGTACCGCCGCCGATGTCAACAATCATATTACCTGTTGCAAGGCTGATATTCATGCCTGCACCGATAAGAGCGGCAATAGGCTCGTCGATGAGATAGGCTTTACGTGAGCCGACACTCATAGCCGCTTCAACCACAGCGCGCTTTTCAACGTCGGTAATAAAGGACGGCACGCAGATAATGATTCTGGGCTTGGTAAGACGAGCTCCTGTTATACGTTCAATCATATCGCGGATCATATACTGAGTCATGCGATCATCTGATATAACGCCGCTGCTGAGTGGGCGTACAACCTTGATATATTCAGGCGTCTTACCAATCATAGCATAGGCGTCAGTGCCTACAGCCAGTATTTCAAGTGTTCTTGTGTCATATGCAACGGCAGAGGGCTCACAAAGAACAACCCCCTTTCCGCCTAGGGTTATAACGGTATTGGCGGTACCCAGGTCAATTCCAATGTCGATAGATGGCATAATTGTTCCTCACTTTCTTATGTTGAACGGCGATATAGCCGCATATCTTTCTATATATAATTTTATTATACTATCTTTTTCGACAAAATGCAAGGCTTTAAAACTACTTTTTAAAATGACTTCAGGAAATCTAAGGACAGTTTAGAATATATTGTCGCATATATGTTTGAAAAGTGTCAATACTTTTCTCATATCCAAATTGAACTAAAAAAACCTCCTGTTGTCATTAAAAACGCTGAAATCCATCCCATCTATTGCAATTCTCATGAAAATCATGTATAATAGTACTATATAAAATGAGATAGTTATACCATCAGGAGGATGAGAAAATGAGAAAATGGGAAATCGGCAGACCCGACCCGAAAATTGCAAGGGATATAAGTGTAAACGGCAGTGTTTCCATGCTTTGCGGTGAGGTGCTTGCATCCCGCGGTATACCGGATATTGAAGCTGCGGCAAATCTGCTTATATGTGACGGTCTTTCCGACCCGTTTTCTATTGTGGACATGAAATGTGCTGTAAACACAATAAACGAAGCTATTGATGGCAACCTTTCAATCTGCATCTATGGCGACTATGACTGCGATGGCATTATGGCTACTGTAATCCTCTATTCCTACTTTCTGGAGCAGGGGGTAAACGTGTCTTGCTATATTCCGGAGCGTGATGAAGGCTACGGCCTTAATGAAGCTGCAATACGCAGAATTCATGAGAATGGCGCAGAACTTATTATAACCGTTGACAACGGCATCACGGCTTTAAAAGAAGCTGATCTTATCTACGAGCTTGGCATGAAACTTGTTATAACTGACCACCATCAGCCATTGGAAGAACTTCCCCGTGCAGAAGCGGTAGTTGATCCACACAGAAGTGACTGTCCATCACCATATAAGAAATACTGCGGTGCGGCACTTGCGCTTATCCTTGTTGCGGCTCTTGACGGAGGCGACTATACCATTGCAATGGAGCAATTCGGCGAGCTTGCTGCCATTGCAACGGTTGCAGATATTGTTGAATTATCAAGCGAAAACCGTTTTCTTGTGCAGAGAGGTATCTATTATCTGGGCAATACCGATCGAATCGGACTTCTTGCGCTTATGGAGCAGAGCGGTGTTTCAGGAAAGAAGCTTACATCTACAACACTCGCATTTTCACTTGCCCCAAGAATCAACGCCGCAGGCAGATTCGGTTCACCTATGCAGGCAGTTAGGCTTCTTATGGCTGAGTCTGAGGAGGAAGCTGCAAAGCTTGCATGGAAACTTGAAGAGTGCAACCGTGCTCGCAAGGAGGAGGAACAGAAAATCCTTGAAGCTGTAAGGGAACAGATAAGCAGAGATCCATCCCTTGCAGTTCAGCGTGTACTTGTATTTGCAGGCAAGAACTGGCATCATGGTGTTATAGGCATCGTGGCGGCACGTCTCCAGGAACGCTTCGGCAAGCCTGTGTTTATGATAACCATAGAAGAGGACTGCGCACGAGGTTCAGCAAGAGCATTCGGGGACTTTTCCGTTTTCGCATGCCTTGATTCTGCCAGAGAACACCTTACCAGGTATGGTGGTCATCTGGGTGCAGGCGGTTTCTCTCTCATGAAGGAGAGCATTCCTGCTTTTACAGCAGCAGTACAGAGGTTTGCAAGGGAGAATTTTCCGGAAATGCCTGTTCTTACTGAGCGGGCAGAAAAGCTTATTATTCCATCGGATCTTACCCTGGAAAACGTAGGAGGTTTAGCGGCACTTGAGCCATTTGGTGCAGGCAATAGCGAGCCTGTCTTTGCAATGTGTCGGGCAATAGTGAAAGAACTGGTACCGCTGTCCGGCGGTGCACATACAAAGCTAAGGCTCATATACGGCGGTATGGCAATTGAAGCACTGCTTTTTCGTGTAGCTCCGGAAGATGTGCGGCTTAGCCCTGAGGATGTTTGCGACCTGCTTGTAAATATAGGGATCAACAGCTTTGGCGGAAGAAATAGCCTTTCAATTATAGTCAGAGACTACCGGAGAAGCGGTGTAAAGCAGGCAAAGTACTTTGCTGCTGTCTCAGCTTACGAGAAGTATGTACGTGGTGAGAAATTGCCATCGGCTTATTATAAGGCGATTGCTCCCAGTCGCGATGAAATGGCTGCGGTATATAAGCGTCTGCCTGTAACAGAGATTGACATTGACGCACTCTTTATGCGTATGCAGGCTGTAGAAATGAACTATTGCAAGCTGAGAATTGCTTTGGATGTTTTTTCAGAGCTAGGTCTCATTGAAATTGATATATACGGCGGCAAGGTGCGCCGCCTTCCTGCGTCAGGCAGGGTGAATTTAGAGGATTCCGCTATACTCAAAGAGGTGCGGAAAAAGGGGGAGGCGTAAGCTATGAACAAGGAAATCGAAAAGTTTGTAACGGGAATTGAGGATTTAACTCAGAGAATCATTCAGACAGACAAAAAATATAACCTCAGTAAGATTATTTCCGCATATGAATTTGCGGTAAAAGCCCACGGTGATCAGAAACGTTCCTCCGGTGAGCCGTATATCATACATCCTCTGTCTGTAGCGGGAATCCTTGTTGATCTGGGAATGGATACGGATACAGTCTGTGTGGGATTGCTTCACGATGTGGTAGAGGATACTGAATACACGCTGGATGATATAAGACGTTACTTTGGTCAGCCTGTTGCAACGCTGGTTGACGGCGTTACAAAAATTGGCAGAGTACCTGTATTTGACAAGGAGGAGCAAAAGGCAGGCAACTTCATGAAGGTGCTTCTTGCCATGTCCCACGACATACGTGTAATGATTATCAAGCTTGCCGATCGTCTCCACAACATTCGTACACTGGGTTTCCTACCGCCTTACAAGCAGCGAAGAATCGCCCAGGAAACCATGAATATATATGCGCCGATTGCTCATCGTCTTGGCATACGTGCAATATATGAGGAACTGGAGGACACTTGTTTCCGCTACCTTGACCCCTTTGCTTATTCGGAAATCGAGCATGCACTTCTTCTTAAAAAGGATAAGAGAGAGGTATTTATAGATTCTATTATTCAGAGACTGGGAGAGCGTCTCCGTCAGGAGAAGTTTGCAAAGGAACCGGTTATTTCGGGACGTGTAAAGAGTATCTACGGCATTTATAAGAAGGTCTACGTTGCTCATAAGAATATGGATGAAATCTATGACAAATATGCTATCCGTGTAATTGTAAGCAGTGAAGCGGAATGCTATCTGGTATTGGGCATTGTCCACTCCTTCTTCCGACCTATTCCAAACCGTTTCAAGGATTATATTGCCGCACCCAAGGCAAATATGTATCAGTCACTCCACACAACGGTTACTTCAATAGAGGAGATACCATTTGAGGTGCAGATTCGTACGTGGGATATGCACGTTTCTGCTGAGTATGGTATCGCAGCACACTGGAAGTACAAGGAGGGCATACAGCGTCACGACAAGATGGAAGAACGTCTTGCCTGGGTACGACAGGTAATTGAAGCTCAGCAGACCTCTGATGACGTAGAGGAAATCGTAAACATTATTAAAAACGACCTTGCCCCTGAAGAAATTGTAGTTATGACTCCAAGAGGCGACTCTATCGCACTTCCACAGAATGCAACCGTCCTTGACTTTGCTTATCGTATTCACACGGAGGTAGGTCACAAGTGCATCGGAGCTAAGGTTGACGGAAAGATGGTCCCTCTTGATTATACTCTGAGAACAGGTCAGATATGTGAAATAATGCGTTCCAAGGATCCTGCCAAGGGACCGTCTCGTGCATGGCAGCAGATAGTCCAGACCAACGAAGCAAAGTCAAAGATTCGCTCATGGTTCAAGAAAGAGTGCCGTGAAGAGAATATTCAGCAGGGAAGAACTGCCCTTGAGCAGGAATTTAAGCGTGGCAGAATAAATATCCCGCCTGAGGAGCTTGCTGATTTTCTTGCTGATGATTTGAAGCGTCACAACTGTGAAACTCTTGACGACTTCTACGCTTCTATCGGCTACGGTGGCGTATCTCTACAGAAGATTCTTCCAAGACTTAAAGACCAGTATGACAAGAAGTACGGTCAGTCATCTGAGCAGACAGAGCCTGAGGAGTTGCCTATTGTTGAGCCGGTGCGTGGAGATAGTGACGACCTTATCATATTTGAAAAGATTGACGACCTGATGTATAAGTTTGCAAAGTGCTGTAGTCCCATGCCGGGAGACGAAATCGTAGGCTTCCTTACAAGAGGTCACGGTATGTCCGTACACTCTGTAAACTGTGTAAACTACATTTCAGCCAAAAATCGCAATAACTCCGAAGAAATGCAGCGGTGGAGACGAATTAAGTGGCAGGCTTCGGCTAAGTCGGTAAAGCTTACCATAAACCTTGAAATTATAGCAGTAGATCGTGTCGGACTTGCATTTGACGTAACCAAGGTTCTTGCGGAGCAGAGAGTTCTCATACATCATATGAACTCCCGTCTCCTGAAAAACGGCAACGCAATCATTGACTTGAGCATACAGGTTGATGGAAGCGATCAGCTTAATAATCTTATCGGAAAGATACGTAGAATCAAGGGTGTAATTACCGTTGACCGTGCAAGAAAGTGAGGATGAAATGAGAAAAGTAGAGACATTCAGTTTGGGTAGTCTTTCCACAAATTGCTACCTTATATATACAGGAGAAAACCGTGTAGTTGCGGTGGATATCGGCGGTGAGCCTGATAGATTTCTCCGGATTCTCAGAGAAAAAGGTCTGACTCTTAGCAAAATTCTCCTTACCCATGGTCACTACGACCATATTGACGGTGTTTTCAAGGTTCAGAAGGAAACAGGTGCTGACGTGTATATTCACAAGGCTGATGCGCCTATGTTTAGTGATGATAATTTAAGTCTTGCTGTCTGGATAAATCCCTGTGCCTGTTGTAAGCCTGTGACTGAGTATCACACAATAGAGGAGGGCGACATCATCAAAGACGGTGACGCTGTGTTTACAGTAATGCACACTCCGGGTCATACTAAGGGAAGTGTATGCTATATATGCGATGATGTTATTTTATCGGGAGATACCCTGTTCCGTCTGTCAAGAGGCAGAACGGATTTTCCGGGAGGAAGTGATAATGAAATGCTGGAATCTTTTCGCAGACTAAAGCATCTTCAGGGCGATTTCCGTGTATTTCCCGGACATAATGAGAATACAACACTTGAATTTGAACGAAGCTACAATCCTGTTATGAAAGGAATACTATGAGCGATAAAATGAACGAACAGTCCTTTCCCGTTTATCTCCGGGGTCATGGACTTAAATATGAAATTGAATGTATACTCAAGGTTTTTGTACCCGGAATACGCTTTGCCTTTTACTATGATGACCTTACTTCTCTGCCTGACTGCACAGAGTATGCTTTTGTGCAACTGAGACAGGGCAGAGAGCATACCTGGTTTTACTGTGCCGTTTCTCTTAGTGGGAAGCGGCAGTGCCTTGTTAAATGTACAGAACGTCTCTATCCT
This sequence comes from uncultured Ruminococcus sp., assembly GCA_964594275.1. Lineage (GTDB taxonomy): Bacteria > Bacillota > Clostridia > Oscillospirales > Ruminococcaceae > Ruminococcus_C. The sequence continues at coordinate 13,235 of CAZQMA010000035.1, forward strand.
GATTCTGACAAGAAGCAGTGCGAAATAGTTATGACAAAGCTTCTCTTTAAGATGCTTACTGAAATGACAGGAATAGATGTACCATGGGGAATTATCACGGGTATTCGTCCTGTGAGAAAGGTGCTTCCTCTTATGGACGCAGGAATGAGCCGTGAAGAGATTTACAAAAGCTTGAAAGAAGAATATTGGATTTCCGACGAAAAGCTTGACCTTGTATATGCTACTGCACTGGTGCAGAAGCCGCTTCTTGAAGCAACGCCCAAAAATTCTGTGGGACTTTACGTTTCAATTCCATTCTGTCCCTCAAGATGCAGCTACTGCTCATTTGTGTCACATTCAGTTGAGCAGGCGAAGAAGCTTATGCCCGATTACATACGTCTTCTTTGTGAAGAACTTAAAATATGGGGTGATATTGTACGTGAGCTAGGGCTTATTGTTGACACTGTCTATTTCGGAGGCGGTACGCCTACTTCGGTAAGTGCAGCATTTCTGGAGCAGCTTCTGATTGCTGTGGAAGAAAACTTTGACCTTTCAGATGTACGTGAATACTGTGTTGAAGCAGGCAGACCGGATACTATCACAGAAGATAAGCTTCGTGTGCTTAAAGCTCACAGCGTTGACCGAATATCCATCAATCCTCAGACTATGAATGATGAGATTCTTGCGGGAATTGGCAGACGTCACACTGCGGCTGAAATTGTAGAGTGTTATAAACTCGCCAGAGAAATTGGCTTTGATAACATAAATATGGATCTTATAGCAGGTCTTCCGGGGGATACTCCCGAAAGCTTTAGGAATACACTGCAGCAAGTAATAGCTCTTGACCCTGACAGTATTACCGTGCATACACTCACGCTGAAGCGTGCTGCTAACCTCTTCTCAGAGGGACGTTCTCAGCTTGATAATCCTGTACGTGAAATGGTACGCTACAGCACCTCTGTTCTTCCTGAAAATGGCTATAATCCATACTATATGTACCGCCAAAAGAATACTATCGACAATCAGGAAAACGTAGGCTATGCTAAACCCGGCAAGGAATCTTACTATAATATGCTTATCATGGATGAAACCCAGTCCATATTCGGTGCAGGATGTGCCGCATCTACAAAGCTTGTTGAGCCTAACGGCATGATTACACGTGTGTGTAATTACAAATTTCCCTATGAATATATCGCTCAGTTCGATAAGCTTATGGAGAAGAAGCAGCAGGTTTACGAGGTTTACAACCGTATAAGGAAGCAGGAGGCAGCAGATGCAGAAGAATGAGCTTTACACAGTTACCATTGATGATCTTACAGCAGAGGGGAGCGGAGTTTGCCATATTGACGGAATGGCGGTTTTTGTACCCGATACTGCAGCAGGTGATGAGGTTGAAATCAGAATTGTCAAGGTGCTGAAAAACTACGCTTTTGGTATAGTAAATAGGCTGATAATCCCTTCTGCCGACAGAACGGAGCCTGACTGCAAGTATTGTCGTCAGTGCGGTGGATGTACATTCCGTCACATAAGCTACGAAAAGGAACTTGAGATAAAAGCTAAAATAGTAAAAGACGCCTTTGAACGAATAGGAAAGCTCTATCCTGAGTTTTTGCCTATAATCGGCGGCGATACCCGCAAAGAATACCGTAACAAGGCACAGTATCCTGTGGGTACAGACAAGGACGGTAAGCTCATATACGGCTTCTATGCCAAGCGCAGTCACAGAATTGTACCTGTGAACAACTGCCTGCTACAGCCGAAAACATTCAAAGTAGCGGCAGACCTTATTATAGAGTATGCACAGACAAAGAAAATCCCTGCATATCGAGAAGCGACAAACACAGGAATTCTCAGACATATTTATATCCGTGAAGGCTATCACAGCGGTGAGATGATGGTATGTCTCGTGGTAAGAAAGAATATTGAGAGAGAACTGAGGGGACTTGTTCCACTGCTCAGAGATAAGCTTCCTTCGGTAAAATCAATAGTCATGAACATTAACCCTGACAAAACCAACGTAATTCTTGGACGTAGAACTGTTACACTATGGGGCAGCGATACGATTACCGATAATATGTGCGGTAACAAAACGGATATTTCGCCGCTTTCATTCTACCAGGTAAACACTCCTCAGGCGGAGAAGCTTTACGGTAGTGCTAAGAAGTTTGCGGGACTTACGGGGAGAGAGCGCATACTTGATTTATATTGCGGTGCAGGTACTATTGGTCTTTCAATGGCAGATATGGCGGGAAGTGTACTGGGTGTAGAGGTTATTCCCGAGGCAATAGAGAACGCTAAGGAAAACGCTAAAAGAAACGGTATAGAGAATGCTGAATTTATATGCAGTGACGCAGGTATGGCAGCAAGAAAGCTTGCAGATGAGAATATGTTACCTGATGTTATAATAGCTGACCCGCCAAGAAAGGGCTGTGACGCTGAAACTTTAGAGGCGATTGGAAGAATGAATCCTGAGAAAGTTGTTATGGTATCATGTAATCCGGCAACCGCCGCTAGAGATTGCGCAGTCCTTTGCAGTAAGCAGTATAATGTAGAGAAAGTTCAGGCTGTGGATTTGTTCCCGGGCACAGGACATGTGGAGACCGTAGTTTTGATGTCAAGAAAAGAAAAATAATGGTCAGAAAGTGGCCTATTTCCGGGCTTTTTCGGAAGTTGGGATGTAAAGCTTAACCTCTGAAAAAGCTCGGTTTTATTATATGGAAACATATCTACTACGAAAATATGTGTCAGGTTGTAACCTCGGATTAGATAACGTAAATTGAGTTAGTGGATTAGATGTTAGAGATTTTGAAGTGATTTTTGAAAGAGGAAAAAAGTTGACAACAAATCCGGCAACTCGATACTAAAGGCATTTTCGGGCAGTGGATTAGATGTTATGGGAGGAATGGTTTATATGGATAAAAATTATTTGTATCAAGTGGATATACGTGAGTGGATAGAAGATGGATTAGATGCTGAAATTATGGTTCCAGTTTCGGGAAACAGAGTTGATAAAAAATATGATGTGTATATTCAAAGTTTTTTGCTCCCGATTGATGCTGTTGAAGCGGATATGGAGAACGACACGTATAATGCTCATTCAATGGAGCCGGGAATAACAGTATATGGTTCGTGGGAAAATGATGAAAAAGTGTATCATCGCTGGGGAAATGGTGATGGTTTTGAACCTCTTATCATTAGAAGAAATTTCAATGGGGTAGCAGCAGATTCGATTGAAGTTGCAGAAGAATTTAGACTGTTGTTTAATCTATATTTTAATTCACAAAAAAATGAATATGTTGACGTTTCTGATGGTGAAGGACTTACTGTTGTTAAAATGAATGATAATGGATACATTACTATACATAAAAGATATTTAAAGACATATTTAGCTGTAAAAGAAAAAGCATTGATTATTCATATTGACAGCAGATGTGTAGCTCTTGATGCATCAAAAAAAGTTGCAGAGGATGGATTAGTGTACAGAAATGATGAGAATTCAATATTTTATACACTGAACATTGGAAACACATCTACTGGAACCAAAAGAGAAAATTATTCATACATTTTTGGTAAAAATGTAATTTGGGGTTGTAGTTTATGTGATAGTAATATATGGCCATACAATGAAGAAAAAAATATGTCGATTTCATTATTGGAATAGATGAAAATGGAAAAGAAATACGTCATACTTGTAATCCAAGCTGCTTGAGTAACTATTACGGTGCTAATCCAACAGCCCCACATTATCTAACACCAGTTTATTTTGATACTGCAGTTTTAAATAAGTATTATTCTAAGCCAGAGATATATAAAATTGAGGATGGGATTATACGATGCGGCGTACTGTGGGCTATATATGTTGATAATAGTAACCCTGATTATGTTTCAGCATATTTAGGAGATTTAGGAAGAGATTTACCAAGTGAATCTGAGCAGCATTACTGGAGAGGGTTTAATAAAGCAGTTGGCGGTAAATTAAGTCCTACAAAAGTAAAAAGAGATTTTATGTGCATTGCAGCTGATTCTGAGTCTCCAGATTTCGTGTTTAAAAGAACATATAGGAGAGTAAACCAAGCTTATGAAGATAGATTAGGTTGGCCATTATTTTTGCCATTAACAGAGCAAGATGCGTATAACTTTGAAACTTTGCGAATACCAGTTAATAATTCAATTGCAGAGATGGATATGCTTGTTCTATCTTTAGTAAAAATACTAATTGATTCTATGAATGAAAAGAAAATTACCAGTCAGTTGACTGGAAGTTATGAAAAATTGGTGGGAAGTATATCTAAATTAGAAGCTTGGCTAGTTGAAAAAAATATTGAAAATAGTGATGAACATATAAAGTTCTTAAGGAATTTGCAAGAGTTACGTTCAAGTGGAACAGGGCATCGTAAAGGAAGAGGCTATCAAAAAATAACTAAAACACTTGATATGAAAAATGAAAATTATGCAGAAACATTTTCAAATTTGTTGAATTGCGCAACTGGCTTTATAAATTTTATGAATGCTAATTTAGAAAAAATGGTATAAATGCGACAACATTATGCGAGGGTATTTTCAGACGATGAAATATGCATAAAAAGAAGAGGTGACTTTTAAATTATGGATTTAGAAAAATATTTTTCAAAAAAAGAAGATGCGTTTTATACTAACGACAAAGGTGAAAAAAAGTTTCGAGGTGTACTTAAATACTACGGGGATACATTAAGAAACGATGAGGCAAGTAAACAGTCAAAACTTCCACCTACTCCAATTAGCACCGTTTTTTCATATGTGAATGAATTCATTGAATTACTAAGAACATCAAATGGATATTGTGAAAAAAATGTAAGATTCAATACTATTGTTCTTGATAATTCTATACACTCAATTATTGACAATGGAATTATCTGTAATCAGCTTAATTGGAAATCGCCAATATACGATAAAGAAAAAAGAGACTATGTGGAATGGGATTATAAGTATGATGTTATAAGCTCTGTTTTTCATACGGAGGAACCAAAGAATCTTATATGGCTGAAGTTTACACAAAAAGGTCATGTGGGTGTTGTAGCAAAAAGCTTCGACATTAACTTTGATAGTAAGAATGATGATGGAAAGCCGATAAGTTCGGATGTATTGGTTAAAGAGGTTGGCGAATCATGGGATAAATCTTTTGTAATGATATTTCCAATGACATCAGATATACTTGGGAATCGTTCAGTTGGAGACTTGGAATTGGGAATTGGAAATTATCTTATTGAAAAAAATGTACCCATCATAGATTTTTATTCGCATAATAATTAAGCAAAACTCCCCATCACCGGATTAAATTCCAGTGGTGAGGAGCCTTTTGCGTCTAAGGACATTATCCTTCAATATCAATTTTTAGTCCGGACTTGAGCTCCACCGTGAAGTGGTCTT
>CAZQMA010000036.1:0-18293 GCA_964594275.1 uncultured Ruminococcus sp.
CCCCGACCTGCTGATTACAAATCAGCTGCTCTACCAACTGAGCTACACCAGCGCTACAACGATATTTATTATATCATACTTTTTTTCTTTTGTCAACCCCTTTTTTCGATTTTTTCAAAAACTTTTCGATGAAGTTTTTGTGAATAAATCGCCACGAAAAATTAAAGGCTAACTCCGCATCACAAGATTATGTCGTTTTCCGGACACCGCTCGCCGATATCCGGCACGACATGGTCGAGATGACAGGACTCGAACCTGCGGCGTCTTGCTCCCAAAGCAAGCACTCTACCAAACTGAGTTACATCTCGGTTTGAAGTCCGTTGCCTCTTGTACTGCAACTCGTTTATTATATCACATACAGGCGCATCTGTCAAGCCTTTTTTTAAAAAAATTTCGTTTTTTGAAAATTTGTCAGGATTTCACGGAATTTAGGTGTTTTTTCAAAGATAAAGCCTCCCGGATTATTTCAGGAGGCTTTTTAAACGTATGAAATCAGTGCCTTTTTAGCTTTGAAATAAGCTTACGGGGAATAAACTTCTTTATTTTCTGCTTGAGCATTTTCTTTCTTAGAAAGGGCGCATAGTACTTTTCAACCGCTTCATAGCCGCCGCTGCTGTAACATTCCATAATGTCTCTATGTAAGCTTCCTCTCTTACTGGGTGCAGTAAGCTGAGGATTAAACCTTGCCACATCGGCAAAGGTGGATTCCACTGAGTCATACTGTGAATCAAGCTTCAAAAAATAATCAAGACCCTTTTCCGTGTTTACAATAACGGATGATATGCCTGTTTTCATATCCAGCATACCGCCGTTTTCAATGACAGCCTCAGGATGTGCAACGGTTATTCCCCAGAAGTCACCCAGGGTTATATCGCCGGGGCGATGCTCACAAGTATATTTACAATTATAACAGCTTTCACGATAAGTCTGCGCATCAATAAACATATTGAAATAAGATGACTTATAATAAGGGAATTTTATCACGCCTTCTCTGCCGTTCTTATCCCGGTATTTCATTGCCGCATTAAGTCCCCATCCTTTTTCCTTAGACCTGAACACGTAATCGGTTATACGAACATTTCTCTTCTTTTCTTCACTTTTGATGTAGGACTGAAAGAAACCCACAGATGGTACACCGTGGCAAATAATATCAACTGTAATAAGGTTTTCGTAGTCCTTCCCCAGGAACGACTTCAGACCTGCAACCTGGCAAGGCGTTCCCGAAAATAGCACCTTTCTTCCCTCATTCAGTACCTTCTTTACGTCCCTGTAGGAGCTTCCCGAATCGCTCTGAACATACTTTGAACCCTGAAGTTTAACTAGGTCTGTACTGTTACTTACAGCAATATGCCGTGATACCAGATTTCCGTCATGATATTCCATAGACGACCCGAAAACAACTCCGCCCATTTCAATCATGCTCTCCGCCAACACTGCAAAGATTCCGCCTGAAGCTGATTTTGCAATTTTTGTCTTATCTTTTCTTGCTGCGGCAAATACCCTCAGAGGCGAACTGACTTCATTTACATTCTGAAAGGCACACACCTTATTGCACAATCCGCATTCAATGCAGAGTGAAGAGTCAATCTCCGGAAAGACAAACCCATACTTATCATTTTCCATGGAAATGGCATTTTTAGGGCAGGAATTCACACAAGCACCACAGCCGCAACATTTTTCGGCTTCTTTGAATAATTCCATTATTATTTTTTCACCTTTCTTCCAACCTTTGAGAGAATAATGCCAATAAGCTCACGATTGATAAATACCGAATATGCAGGAGCAATTATATAGCCTACGATATGAAGTGCAGTTATATCTGAATAGAAGAGAACCCATATCACTGCCATTGCAACGCATGCCAGAACACTGTTCAAAATGTCTTTATCAAGAGTAATGTGCTTTTTAACCTTAATTTTTCGGTAGATATAGACAATCAGATTTGCCGCCAACGACGAAATAGCTGCCGCATAAAGTCCCACAAAATAAATTAACGCAAGGTGAACGGCAAGATTTATAACTGCGGCAATAACTGTTGTGGTGCCCATAATCTTCGTATCCTTATAAGCTGTGAAAATACCGCCGAAGAATCCCGACATATTTGAAAAATAAGTAGCCAGCACAAGTATGGGAACGTAGAGAATCGCCTCATTGTATGACTCATTGATAAGTATTCTGAAAATAATAGGCATAAAGGCAGTTGCACAAAGTACAAAGGCAAACATGAAATTCTTGAGGTATTTATATACGTAATTGTAGAATTTGTCTGCGCCTTCATCGTGCAAAGCTCTTGCGGAGCTTTCCTTCCAGGACTGATAGAAGAATCCATAGACAGTATCTACCAGGTTGGGGAATTTATGCGCAGCAGCATAGAGACCGCTCGCACTGCTGTTTATAAGATTCATAATCAAAATTCTGTCGGAAAGGTTAATTATGGACCACGAAATCTTGTTGGGAATAAGGGGCAAGGAGTATCTTATCATTGACTTCATGAGTTTGCCGTCAATCCATCTGAAGCTGAACAGACGCCACAATCTCATTGCCAAAATAAATCCCAACGGAACCACTGTATGAGCAACAATGGAGGAGATAAGCATACCTCTAAGTCCAAATTTTATAACAGCAATCAGGAGTACATTGAGAACAATAGTTAGTGAGCTTACACAGAAGCTAATTAAAACGTACTTCTTCGTATTGCCTGTACCTCTTATAAGTGCGCATGTCATCTGTGTAAGAACTGCTGACAACACATAAAGTATAAGGTACAGTGTATACTTATACTTTATAAGCAACAGTATGGGCGTTGCAATCAGCAGAAATAGTGTAATGCCTATAAGTACCAGACAGATAGATGAAGAGATGGCTTTTCTGCGCTCATCGTCGGTTTTACAATCAATAAGATAGCGGAATATCGCTTCGTCCATAAGCAGCGATATAAACGGTACGCAGAATGTTGAAATACTGACTATGTAGTCAACAGTGCCAAACTCCTCGGTGCTCAAAAGGGCTGTATACAGAGGAAGAAGGAAAAAGGAAACCACCTTTGTGCTTAGGCTTCCTATAGCAATAAGTCCTGTGTTTTTAATCAGTCGTTGTTTCTCATTCATTTTATTCCTCTCCCATCAAACTGTTCTTCAGGTATTCCTTTGATTCCAAAAGCAGATCACTGCGCTTCTCATCAACAGAGGAGTAATCTATCTCCTTGTTAATATCAAAGCCCTCACCGTGGATTCTGTCAGACAGTCCGAGTTTTTTCAGCAGATCCTTCATTCTTGAGCCGCTTCCCTTTGTGGTAAAGGTGCAGAACTTCTTTTCAAAATTCACAGAGAAAACTGTTGCATGGAATGAGTTGGTTACAATATACTCTGCATGGTATATGTATTCCAGAAATTCCAGAGGTGAGCAGCCGTAGATATTCCTTGCTTTGCCAAACTCATTGATATTCACCTTTGAAATATACAGCACCCTAAAGCCTGTCCTTTCAGACAGCTCAGAGCAGTATTTAATCATTTCACTGTTTTTTTGGAGCGTATAGAAAAAAATGTACTTTTCATCGGCTTTGAAAGCTGTATCCATTATTCTGAGATAGTCAGCCTTTTCAAGGAGAAGTGTAGGGTCGAGAACATTTGCCACTTCTCTGTCCGTATACTGTCTGATAAAGGGAACGGTACTTTCCTCACGAACACTTACCCAATCCAGTCTTTCTATATACTGCCTGAGCAAACTTTCCTCCTCAAGGGTGGGTTCAATGCCGGAGTGTGCAACACTGGGAGCATAAGCCACTTTAAGCTTATCATCCGCCGCAAAGGAAAGGAAATAGGGCTTTACCACGCCGTTTGTACATCTGATGTTCCATATCTGATCACTGCCGCAGATAAAGGCGTCAAACTCATTATTTAGCTCAGACATATCATCGTTATCATAATATGTCTTATCCGTAAGCTTCAGGAATCTATCTTTAAATTCCGTAAACCGCTTCTTTCTTCTAATAGTTTTCGGCAAGAAAAACAAGTCAGACAGAAGATATGCAGGTTTTTTCAGATACCTATCCGCTCTGAGCAGCTTATACTGTCTGAAATCATAGGACAGAACATAATCAATTATTCTTACATTATGACCAAGCTTTTCCAGATATGTCTGCATGGCATATGCCTGGAGCATCGAGCCATAATTGTAGGAGCAATGAAATGTTATAATTGCGATGTTCATATCATCAACACCTCTTTAGGATTCTATCGTAATCTTAGTAATTTTTTTATTGAGTAGCAATCTTGAAAGCCTGGACAGCAGGTCATTCTTTTCGTATTTGTCACAGTGATACAGAAGCAGATAGCACATATATACTACGGGGAAAATATACGCTTCAAATATCATCATCATATTGAAAGCAAAAAGTACTGCCGAAAAGAAAATCTTGATATTATGAGTACTGCATTTTGACAGCTTATATACAAGAACCAACAGAAGAGCCAGAAACACCAAAACGCCTATAAGTCCTCCCTGATACAGATATTCCAGATACGTATCATGGGCATGTGTGGCGAAGGGATTCATATACTCAATCTGTCTTGTGGTTGTGGGCTGCCAGCCATGACCGTAAATAAGATATCTGCCCTCAGCCATATCAATGGTTCTATTCCATATATCAAAGCGCGTCGTAAGAGAGGCGTTCTTGCCGGTGTATCTGGTAATAATTGCCATTATAGATTCAAGCGCACCCAGAAGAACGATTATCACAAAGGAAGCCGATGAGATAATAAAATAGGTCTTTGAATTAAAGAGCTTATTCTTCCTGCTCTTCAGACTTAAAAGCACAGTAAAAAACACAATTACAAGACCGATAAGGGCTGAAAACACCCCTGTAAAGAGCACAGACAACACTACGATACCTACCAGACAGTAGCCTCTTATCTTGTTTTCGGTAATCTGTGAGTATATATATGCTACAATAACTGCGCATATATAGAACTTTATCTGTGAGTTATCGTATCCCATAAGCCAATTGGTGGAATAGAGTCCGTCGGTGTACATACCGTGGGGGAAGAGCAAAAACGTTGCAAAGTTAGCATACAGCAAAATCTCAAACGCTGTCATAAGAGCGGTAATAAGATTCCTGCAATCCCTCATAAAGGTGTCAATATATACTGTAACCGCCAATACAGACAGGAAATTTTTCAGCATTGAAATCTGTAGTCCGCTGTTTATCAAGGTAGATACCTGTAAAACAATATTCAGCAGCAATATAAGTCCGAATCCAAGGGATGGCTTCCATTTTCGCTGAAAGAGCCTTACTACGCCCCATACAAGTATAGTCAATGCACACAAAAGACTCATTGCGTCAAATGCCAGGTCAATAATTGCAATTCTTCTGAATGAGTCAGGCTTTAAGAATGGAAATATTAATATCAGATACACAATTGTATTTACATTCACATTCTTCACTCCTTATTTCAAAAGAATAAACGGCAGATATATTCTGTACTTTACCAGAAGGAATATAAAGCCCTTGACCTTATTGTTTACGTCAAAGCGGGCGTAGGACATACCCTTTCTGTATTCCTTATCGTTCATGATTGACTTGAATTCCTTATAATCCACGGTTCTTTTTACTCTCATGCTGCTGTAGGCATACTCTCTGGCAAGCTTATGACGGTATTTATCTCCGGTAAGACCGTTTTCAGAGATATAATTATGTACAAGCTTGGGAATGATTATATAGTTATCCAGATACTTTCTGTTTCCTATATTCCGAGTCATGGAAGCGGTATTGTCTTTTCGGTAATAATAAAGCTTTTTGCTTGTATATGCTGCATTCTCAACAGTTTTTGCATATTCAAGCAAGTAAAAATAATCCTCACAGAATTTAAGCGCATTAAAGCTTATCTTCTTTGCAGTCTCAGCTTTCAGCATATATTTCCAGACGCTGTTCAGCTTCTGATAGAGAAGTACACTGTCAACATATTCGTCATGGGGTATTATTTTAGTCTCTACCGCTTCTTGGGATTCATCCTCCGCATTTTCGCCGGTAAATTCATAATATTCGGAAAATGCACAGTCACACTGCGGATTGGATTTCAGCAAATCCAGTAAAACCTCAAGATGATCGGGAGTGTACATATCGTCACAGTCAATAAATGCGATGTACTTTCCCGAGGCGTGAGCCATAGCATTGTTTCTTGCCGCAGATACTCCTGCATTTTCCTGGTTTATTACCTTTATTCTGCTGTCATTTCGAGCATAGGAACTGCATATTTCCAGAGAGGAATCCATAGAGCCGTCATTAACAATTATCAGCTCCCAATCTGAAATTGTCTGCGCCAGAATACTGTCTATACATTGTCTGAGATACTTTTCACCGTTATAAAGGGGCATTATAATACTTATAAGATCCATATTCACATTTCTCCGGCTTTATCAGGGAAGATAATACTTTCTGCCCTGGATAATCTGTCTTAATTTATACTTTGCACCTGCCTTCAGCCTTTTCTTCAGACTGAGCGTACCGTAATTCCTGACAAGAAGCTCTATTCCGCCGTTTTCATAATCAGACCAGAATTTCTCTCGGCTTCCGCTGTACTTGGAAGGTTCTTTAAGATTCATCTGCATCATGTCAGCCATTTTAAGCTCTGCAACGTCACAGTCATTTTTAAGATAACCAAGCATATCTGCGCCCTTTTCTGAATTCACAATAATAAGTGAAACACCACGGTTATCATTGAATTCAGGTTTAGCCTGCTTTATTCCCCATGCATCAGCAATGGTAATATCAGCTGGATGCGCTGTGTTTGCATATTTACAGTTATAGCAAGACTGTCTCAAAGAGAGATTACTGTAAAATATTTCTCTGTAGGCTATGCTTGTTCTTTTCTTTCCGTTAATAGTAAAGGACTCAACATGGCCGTCCCAACCGCAGACGGTCTTATCTCTGAAATCAAACTCTTCAACCTTGCCACCGAACTTCTTTTCCAGATATTTCAGATAGTCCGCATAAATCTCAGGGCTTACACAGCCATGGCATATAATATCCATGGTGTATAACAAGGAGGTATTGGTCTTTTTCTGTTTCAGGAAGCTGTTAAGACCATCTATCTGGCAACCTGTTCCCGAAAAGAGCACTGTAAGTCCGCTCTCAAGGTCTTTTCTTACCTCCTCAAAGACACCTGTTGTATCACTTTGGACATACTTTGAGCGGCACATCTTGTCACGAATCTCCCGCTTGTCTGTTCCAACATGAACAGCTCTCAGTTTATCGTCAAGTATACAGCCGTAAACCCTACCGCCACGGTTCAAAATCATATCTGAGCATGAAACAAAGATTCCGCCTGAACGGCTATTCATACGTACAGCCTGATCCCTGTGCTTTGCCACATAACACACCTCAGCATCGGCATCGGGCTTAATGTAATTTGCAAAGGCACAGGTTTTAGCACAAAGACCGCACTCAATACATTTTTCCTTATCTATTTCAGGATGTAGAAAGCCCTCTGCATCAGGCTTCATCTTTATTGCCGATACAGGACATACACTATCGCAGGCTCCGCATCCACAGCATTCATTTTTATTGATGGGTACCAACATATTATCCTCTTTCTTTATTTATCAAGTGACGCCTTAAGCCAGCCAAGTGATTTTTCACGCTGTACCGCCAGCTTGTCTCTTACCTTCCCGTAATCTATAACGTCATCTAATTCAACCGTGGCAATATCACGTTTCTCTGTACCGGTAAGCTTTACTATATTGTCAATACGGCTTCCCTTACCGGTATTCTCATAATAGAACTGCTTTTCCAAATTAAGTGAAAACGCAGCACCATGGAAGGATCCTGTAACCACATATTCTGCATTTTTAATCCAGCCCAAAAACTCATCGGGAGCTGAATTGTAGATTGTCTTTACGCCGAGCTGAATTCTGGGAGATATACTCAGATACACAACCGGCAAACCTGTTCTCTTACTGAGCTTATCAACAAACTCAAAGACCGCCTTCTTGTTGTGGGGAACGTAAACAAGAATGTACTTGTCTATAGGCGGAACAAAGGAGATTCTCTTTTCCCAGTCGTTCTTTGAGAGAAGCAGTGTGGGGTCAACCACAACCTCCGCATCCAATCCGCTTATATCCTTGATGAGCTTTCTGCCTGATTCCTCTCTTACTGAAAGTGCTCCAAACTTTCCAAGCAACTCACCCGTCTTTCCATAACAGTCTTCGGGGAATTTATCGTTGCCGAAGCTGGGCGCATAGGAAATCTTCTTGCTGTTATCCTCTACAAAGTCAAGGAAAAACGTCCAATCACTGTCAGTAATTGTCATATTCCACACTTGGTCGCTTCCTGTAATAAATCTGTCGTAGCATGCATTAACCTTGTCGCTGCTTTCCTCGTTCAGAAGCATGCCGAAATGCATATTCTTCTCCTCAAATCTTCTGAAGGCAGTCTCCTTCTGTTTAAGACCCTTTCCCATAACAAAATGTCTTATTATGGAGTAGGGGGAAAGTCTGAGATTATTCTTTTCCTTATTCTCGATAAAAGTATTTGTGTAATCTATTATTTCCGCTGTATGACCAAAGGAGATTACAGTTTCCTGCAAAGCATACGCCTGTAGAACCGCTCCGAAGTTCAGCGTATTATTAAAGGTTAAGATTCCTACTTTCATGTGATTTCCTTTCTGTTTATCTATTTATACATAGAATCAACAAAGCTATCGTAGAAGGCTTTCTCCGAGAAGTTATCCATAACATATTCAGCCGCTGCCTTACCCCTCTGCTTCCACAAAGCCTCGTTATCCTTTACTTCGTAAACGGCATTCCTGATATTCTCTTCAACATTATTCTCCTTGTCAATGAGAATTGCATAGTCATCTGTGAGATATTCGGGAATACCGCCTGAAATTGTTGTAATAACAGGCAGACCCGCAGCCGCAGCTTCAATCATAGTAAGTCCGGCAGGCTCCTCCCACATCGACGGAAGAACCGCCATATCGCTAAGCTTATAGTATTTCCACAGCTCATCATTATGTACAAAACCGGTGAAGCGAACTCTGTCTTTCAGCTTCTCACACTTCTTCTGGATTTCTCTTTCAAAGTCAGATATTTCCGCTGCACCGAAATTGGTTGAGCCTATTATCAAAAGAACAAATGAATCGTCCATGGTTTCAACAGCGTTCAGAAGTTCTCTTATGCCCTTGCTTTCATTTATTCTTCCTACGAAAACCATAATCTTCTTATCAGGGGCAATTTCCAGTTGCTGTCTGAGGGCAACCTTATCTTCATCGGACAACTCCTGTCTGAACTTTCCGCAGTCGATACCGTTCTTGACAATAATGCATCTATCCTTCGCCGATTCACCGCACTTCTCTGCAAGCTGAATCTTCAAATATTCACTGATAAGCAGGAACTTTGTTTCCTTCAGCATATCATCATCAGCATTCATGGGAATATCGTTATGGAGATGGTAGTATATTTTATCCTTGTACTTTGCCAGTGTCTTTTCTTCCTTCAGAGCCTTTAATATATAGCCTGAGTTCTGTACAACTATTCTGTCATACTCGCCTCTGTCAAGAATCTTCTTGATTTTTGAAATAACATAAAGTTTTCTGAAATACTCCTTCGGTTTTGATGCCTTGTGAAACTTCATAAGCAGGAAGTCCATAACCGAATCGGCAAGCTTAAAAAAATATGGATTCTTAATCCATATAAATTCTGTCCTCTTATATTTTAAGGATTTCTCCTCAGCGGCTTTGCTGAATGAGGTTACCATGGAGATATGGAGTTTATCCTGAATTTCATTCTCCTTTACAATGCTCTCCATCAAAGACGCAACCGCTCCGCCGCTTACTGCCGGAACGGGTAAATCACAAGGCGATATAATTAAGACTTTCATAATTTCCCTCATTACTTACTTAAAAATTTTATGTACAAGTCGCTGACATATTCCGCATTGGAAACTATATCATACTTCATGATACTGCTTTCGTTTTCTGAATATCTATTTCCCCTGTCGCTTATATTCTTTGAGTAACCGTCTATAACCTCAGCCCATTTTGTTTCGTTTTCAAGGGGCAGAAAAGTAAACTCATGGCTTATCATCGCTTCTCCGGGGACTGCATCAGAAGCAACACAGGGCAGACCGCTTATCTGCGCCTCAATTAAAACAATGCCCAGTCCCTCGTGCTTGGATGGGAATACAAAAATATCCATGGCACTGTAAAGGTCCTCGGTTCTGTTGCTTTCACCGTAAACTATTATTCTGTCTTTATACTCATGCTCCTGTATAAGTGCCTTTATCTTGTCCATATCGGGACCGCTGCCCACAAGAAGCAGGTATGCATCAGGGTTTATCCTTGCGGTTTCACGGAATATCTTTAATAGAAATGTATGATTTTTCTGGTCATTAAATCTTCCCACATGACCCAATACAAACTTATCATCGCTTAGTCCCAGTTCCCTGCGAATACTGTCTCTGCCCGACCGGCTGAATTTGAAACGCTCCGTTTCAAAGCCGTTAGGAATAACATAGAACTTTTTATCACCAAAAAGCCACTTACCTGCAAGCTCGCTGCATGCAAATCCATGAGTATAGAGCATATTGAAAAACGGATGGAGGACTTTATGTGCCCTCATGTATGAACAAGTACTGTTATGTGAATGGGCAATTCTAACCTTTGTTTTGCTCAGCCACGCAAGGAACAACTCAATCGTAATAGTTGCGCTGTTTCCATGTATGTGAGCTATATCATAGCGGTTTGCTTTTAGCTCTCGGTATAATGCCTTATAGAAATCCTTGGGTGACTGCTTTCGGGAGGGCAGCTCGGTTATATTGATTCCCAGTCTGCTGCACGTTTTTCTATATTCTTCGTTAATGGGAGCACCTGCAAGAATGCTGATATTGAATCGGTCAGGATTAAGCTTAGTGCAGTAATTCATAATCACAATGCTGATTCCATGTACATCAAGGTTATCTGCTATCATTGCAAGATTAATCTTATCCATATAAATCACCTCTTTAAAATTTCCCGACTTTTTTCATTTTTTAACCTCAAATAATTGATTTACAACTTCCTCCAGCTTTGCGTTAAAGGCAAGGTTATTGCTCTTCATTTCGGAAGGCATGGATTTTACAATGTTATCATAATCAAGAATAATATCCTTGAGCTGACTTATGTCATTGACAACAATTATATTTCCCTGTCGCTCGGCTACAGCGTTTGCAAACTCAACCTGGTGGTCGTTTACATGCTCTGAAAACTGAAAACGTCTCGGTACAACAACCGGCACTTTACCAATCTGAAGAGGCATAATAAAACTTGACGGTCCGCCATGGGTTATTACAATATCGGCTTTCTCAACCAGTTCAAGCATTTCCTGGTACGGATAAAGCTTGCTCCATTTACAGTGTTTCGGCTCATAGGTTGAATATCCCGTCTGTATAATTACCTCGTCTTTGATTATATTGTCAGCTTTAAGCTCGTCCATGTATCTAACCAATCTGTCAAAGGGCTGTTCATGAGTACCAACTGTAACAAAAATCATATTTTACGCTCCAATTAAAAAATTGATCCGAAATTTTTAGCCTTCGGATATACCTTCTTCATTTCTTCCCATTCAACAATAAACTCATCGGTAATAGGATAAACTAGTTTGCCACTCATAGTCGGCTTATCTATACGGTCAAATACTTCAATGTATACCAGCTTTGCACCAAAAAGCTTACCGAGATAGAAAAACGGTACGGCAACCGCTGCACCTGAGGATATTATCAAATCAGGTCTTTCCTTTTTCAGCACCTTCCATGCTAAGATTGTATTTTTAACCAGATTCTTAAAGTTCCTGTTAGTGGGATAATGGCAGGGGTACATTTTTTCTCCTTTGAGAATACTTTGGGCATCTTGCTTATCGAAAGTAACCCAGAATCGCTCTTTATTTTCCCAGAACGGTTTCAGCATATACAAGTGGGTCAGATGCCCGCCACTTGAACCGACTAAACAAACTTTCATACTGTTTCCCCTCATAAATTTTCATTATTTTTACGGTTATTCCCGCAAATGCATTACATTTCATTGTATCACATGGCAAAATAAATGTCAAGACGGAATGAACCGTATTTCTTCGGAATCCTGCTATTTTCAGTTGCTGTGATTCTATCGTATCCGTTACCGGAAGCGTTTATATTATTGCCTGAAAAATTTTATACTTTTTTATCTGTACACAATTGCTTAGCAATTTCTTATATTATATCATCTTTTCCTCGTTTTGTCTACTGTATTTAATTGACTTTTACACATACTGTATATCGCCTGAAAAAAAGAAAATATCCCTACCCTTAACGGATAGAGATATTTAACAAAACTAATCATAGGTTTGAATCATGCCTTGTGCAAGCCTTCGTTATGAGCAGGGAAAGCCTTCACACTCAGATTCAATTAAACAATGGGAAGTGCCGTGAAATGACCGGAGAGATGCTGCATGATAACAGTTACGTCTGCGGTCGTAATGCGTCCGTCGTATGTAACGTCGCTATTGGCAACCTGTTCCAGATTCAGGTCAACCATGCCAACAAGATACTTATGAAGCAGAACTGCGTCTGCTACGGTTATTACGCCGTCATTATTTACGTCACCATATACGGTAGCGTAGGAACTGTTTACAATAACATCTGTACGAACTGCGGAATCCGCACCGCTTACTGTTGTCTTTGTGGTTTCAGCGGGAGCTTCTGTAGTAACTACAGTAGTTGTTGTTTCAGTCTCTGTGGTTGTAGTTGTTGTGGTAGTTGCTGCCTCAGTTTCCGTGGTAGTAGTTGTGGTAGTAGTTATTGTTGCCTCGGAATCTGTGGTGGTAGTTGTTGTTTCATTGGCAGTGGTAACAGTAACAGCGGTTGTAGTTGTTGTCTCAACGTAGGGAATGAGATAATCCATTGAGCAATAACCTTCAAAGCCCTGGTATGTAACTTCTGCCCAGCCTGCACCCGTTGCTGTTACCTCAACAACAGATTCATTGGGAATTCTTGTGACAATTGAGTAACCTGTACCGGGACCGCTTCTCATATTAAGAGAAGAAGCCTTTACGGTGTATGTTCCTGCACCGTCCTCAGTAAAGAGAATAGTTGCAGTGGTAGTCGTTGTAGTGATTTCCGTAGTGGTCGCTGTATTACCTGTGGAATCAGAGGTATTGGAGGAATCTGTGCTGCTCCAATCAAGGCTCTTAATGTATTCGTAAACGTTGTTGGTTCGATTTACAAATGCACTGTTTGAACCGTAGCTGTCGTTCATAGCGGCTTTATACATGTCGTCAAGTGTGACAGATGCATAGGAGCCGGAGTAGGACGCCGCGCGCTTTGCGATTCTGGAAGCAATGCCGCAGCCAAAGTTATAAATATCTGCATAAAGAACGAGTGCGCCCGGGTCAGTAAGACCCTTGTTCTGACCGGAAACGATATAACTCTGAACATCCTCGGAAGCCTGTGCATTCTGAGCCTCTTCTCCGTATTCAGAGCCGAGAAGAACGCGTGCCGCCTTAGCTTCTGTTGAATTAAAAGTACGGCTGTTCCAGTTTGTAGAGGTCATAACATCGTTGTAGAAGCTTTCACCCAGAGTAGTCTGTGCAAACTCAGGATTAAGCTCAGCTGTTCTACGCATAACGGTAAGTGCTCTGTTGGCATGCCACTGGAGCATACCCACACTAACTGCACCGCAGTCATTGGGATTTACGGAATTGTATGTACCCTCATGTGAGATGATACATTCAATTGCGGTATTTGCCATTGTCTCAAGGCTTACAGCTGAGACGGACGCAGGCGAGATAAGCGCAGACAACATCAGTACGATAGCGGTCACGCAGGAAACCCCGACTGCCGAGATTTTTTTAAACATATAAAGTGTACTCCTTTTTCCTATAGACGATTCTAAGGGTAGATTCATATGCAAGCAGCTGTCAAGGCTGCATTGCTGTACGGCTTGGAAAAGATAATGCCGATTTGCAATGCGTCTGCATGAAATCAAAAACTATTTCATTGTAAAGATACTAAGCGGAGCCTGTAAGAAGTCTCTGCATGGTGCCGTCGCCGAAGCACATTGTCCTGTGTCTCAAAAGCCAGTACCAAGCCGTCCTCAAACAGCCCCAAAGAGCATTGCGTGGCGCATGTATGAAATATGCGCCCGGTGGTTTATCAGCGGTAGAAATCGGATTTGTACTTCCGTGCCGCTGAGCACCGTACTTCATAATTATACCATGTCTGTAACCGAATTGCAAGACATTTTCGGCGATTTTATCAAATCGGCACATAGTATCCTTGTTCAAAACCAACAATTTCTACACCCTAAACGAAAAAAATAGAATCCCAGCCAAAAAGTTATGAACGATTGATTTGCAAAATAAGTTTAAAATATGTCTGCGAATATTGGTTTTGAAAGGAAGCGGGGTCAGAGTCTAATTCCGTGAATGTATATTGTCATAATAGGTCTAAAAAGCCCGAAAATAGGCGATAAACCTCACAGCACCCTGAAAAAACGTCCCAAAGAGGCTGTGATACCACGTAAATCACGGCAATTATAACGTTTAATTTTTGATGGGTAATAAATATTTGGTCAAAACTGCTATTGAAAAGAAGGCGAAAATTCGGTATAATATAATGGACAGCGGTATAATCGGCGCTCTGTGCCGCAGTGGCGGATTCAATATCAATATTATTCGCACACTCCAACACAAATTTACAACGCCGGAGAAATGGAGATAAATATGGCAGGAAAAATCTCTGCACAGCGCGCAGAGCTGAAAGACGAGTTTGTAAACCGCCTCCAGCTTGAATGCAGCGTAGCACCTAACGAAGCCTCCGATAAGCAGATTTATCAGACTCTCTCTTCAATGATGGTTGACAGACTGAAGCGTAAGCGTAAGCACTTCATCAATCGTGTACATTCTGAGGGTAAGAAGCAGGCTTATTATCTTTCTATGGAATTTCTCATGGGTCGTTCTCTCAAAACCTCTATCTACAATCTGGAGATGGCAGAGGATCTGACAGCTATCCTGAAGGAATACGACATTAATCTTGACATGATTTTCGAGTGCGAGCCGGACGCAGGTCTGGGTAACGGCGGTCTGGGCAGACTGGCCGCATGCTATCTTGACGCTATGGCTACTCAGGAAATTCCCGCAAAGGGTCACTCTATCTGCTACGAGTACGGTATCTTCCAGCAGAAGCTTGAGGACGGCTGGCAGACTGAGTTCCCCGACAACTGGCTTCCCGGCGGCAGCGTATGGCTTGACCCTAAGCCCGATGAAGCAATCGAGGTTCACTTTGAGGGTGACATCAAGGAATACTGGCAGGATTCCTACCACTACCTTTCCCACGAAAACTATAATACTGTAGTTGCAATTCCTTATGACCTGTACGTTTCCGGTTACGGCAGCGAGGGCGTTTCCACACTCCGTTTGTGGCAGGCTAAGGCTCCCAGCTTTGACATGAAGTCATTTAATGACGGTAACTACGCAACAGCTCTCAGCCAGAATTCCATGGCTAACGCTATTTCAAAGGTTCTCTATCCTAATGATAACCACCTGGAGGGTAAGTCTCTCCGTCTCCGTCAGCAGTACTTCATGTGCGCAGCTGCAATCGGTGACATCGTAAATCACCACATGAACGTTTACGGCACACTTGACAATCTCCACGAAAAGGTTGCAATCCACATCAACGACACTCATCCCACTCTGGCAATTCCTGAACTGATGCGTGTTCTCCTTGATGACTGCGGATATACATGGGAGCATGCATGGTCTATCGTAACAAAGACCTTCGCTTACACCAACCACACTGTTATGGCTGAGGCTCTGGAAAAGTGGGATGTAAACCTTGTAAAGCACATAATTCCCAGAATCTTCCAGATTATCGTTGAAATCAACAACCGTTACTGCGCTCAGCTGATGGAAAGAAACGGCTGGGATAGTGCCAAAACAACACGTATGTCCATAATTAAGGATAACCAGATTCACATGGCTACACTGTGCGTTATGGCTTCCCACAGCGTAAACGGTGTTTCCAAGCTTCACTCCGAAATCATCAAGGAGTCCGTATTCCATGATGAATATATGGATACACCCGAAAAGTTCAAGAACGTTACAAACGGTATTGCATACAGAAGATGGCTCTATCAGTCCAACCCCGGTCTTACAAAGCTTCTGAAGCAAAAGATTGGCGACGGCTTCCTTATGGACGGCTCTGAATTGACCAAGCTCCGTACATTTGAAAATGATGCAGCAGTGCTTGAATCTCTCCGCAAAATCAAGAAGGAGAACAAAACACGTTTTGCCAAGTATGTAAAGCAGAAGAGCGGCATCATCCTGAACACAGACAGCATCTTCGATGTGCAGGTTAAGCGTCTCCACGAATACAAGAGACAGCACCTGAACGTAATGAACATTCTGGCTCAGTACCAGTATCTGCTGGATAACCCCAATGCCGATTTCACTCCCAAGACCTACATCTTCGCTGCCAAGGCTGCTCCCGGCTATTATCTGGCAAAGCAGATTATTAAGATGATCTGGGCTCTCTCCGAGGAAATCCGCAAAAACCCAAGAATCTCCGAGAAGCTCTCCGTATACTTCCTGGAGGATTACAAGGTAACACTCTCTGAGCTGCTTATGCCTGCAAGTGATATTTCTGAGCAGATTTCTCTGGCAGGTACCGAGGCTTCCGGCACAGGCAACATGAAGCTTATGCTGAATGGTGCAATAACCCTGGGTACTCTTGACGGTGCAAACATCGAAATCGGCGATGCAGTAGGCGATGAGAACATCCTCATCTTCGGTATGAAGACCGATGAAGTAAACGCTCTCAAGGCCCGTGGCTACAATCCCGAGCATTACTACCACAACAACGGTATCATCAAGAACTGTATCGACCGTATGTACAACGGTATCAACGGTTGCAAGTTCGCTGAGGTTGCAAACTCTCTCAAGACAAGCGATCCCTACATGGTACTGGCTGACTTTGATTCCTACGCAAGCGTACAGGCTCACAGCTCTAAGCTGTACTGCGATGAAAAGAAGTGGACACAGATGTCCCTGAATAACATCGCCGGTGCAGGTATCTTCTCCGCTGACCGTGCTGTAAACGAATACGCAAAGGACATCTGGGGAATTAAGTAAACCTAAAACAAAAGGACCGCTTATGCGGTCCTTTTTTGTATAATTAATTATCCACTCCAACGCTTCGATTTGCATATTCCATCAAAATTTTCCCGGCATCGGAAATATTTATTTCGCCGTTCTCGTCAAAATCGGCTGCAATAAGGCATTTTTCGTTCAGTTCAGGATGTGGGTGAAGTCTCAGGTTTTCTCTTCCAACAGAACCCTCGGCATAATAAATCAGTACAGAAAGGGCGTCTCCTATATTAAGCTCACCGTTTCCGTCAGCGTCACCCTTGTCGGCTGTGATGATGTAGTCAAAGGAATAGAGCGCAGAATAGCGTTTTTCAATGCCATAGTAACCGCTTTTACCCTCTTCCAAAAGCTCCTCGGGAGTAAGCCAGGCAATACCGTTTCCACGGTCAGTCCACTCAATATTCTTACATCTCACGCAATCCTGACAGGAATCAAGAATGAGGTAGAGGTCTTTTTCCTCGCTGTAGTCTACAATAGCAATCCAGTGACCGTAAACATTAGAGCTTGAAAAGCCTCCCTCTCTTATATGGGCAAGAACTTCCTCCGCAGATTTGGAATATCCGTCGTAGCTCATACCGTAGTCGGCAGCGTAATCGGTAACAGCCGCCTTGAAAAAATCCACCTGCACCCCGTCCACACCCACAGTGCGGTAGTCCTTCTCAAGAGCATACTGTGCAAGCTCCGTTGGGCTTATGAAACGCCCTGTCCTATAGAAAACAATATTCAGAAATGAGAAGAGACTGCATCCTGCATCGCCAACAGTATTTCCGGTTTCATCGCCCCGATTCCAGGGATAATCGCACCAGTTAGGCTCTTCGGGAATGTAGGAAAGACGATGGTTTTCAGCTCCTGCGGTCTCACGCTGCTGCCATGCAATAGGAAAGGGTGTATAGGGCGAAAGGGCTTCTGCCGTGCTTGTACATACCGCTCCCGCAATCCCTGCCGATATTATAAACGATGTCAGTTTTGATAGTTTCATTGATATGCTCCTTGAATTATGATGGTTTAATTGTATATCCGTGCTCTTTTGTACAAAAAGCCCCACGGAAAAATCCATGGGGCTTCATTAATATGGTCGAGGCGACGGGATTCGAACCCACGACCTCTGCGTCCCGAACGCAGCGCTCTACCAAACTGAGCCACGC
>CAZQMA010000037.1:0-18120 GCA_964594275.1 uncultured Ruminococcus sp.
AGCGGATTCCGTTTTATTGATATGCTGACCACCTGCGCCGCTTGCACGGAAAACGTCTATACGAAGGTCAGCGGGATTTATTTCAAGCTGTACCTCGTCCGCTTCAACAAGCACGGCAACGGTTACTGTGGACGTATGGATTCTGCCCTGTGACTCGGTTTCCGGTACACGCTGTACACGATGAACGCCGCTCTCGTACTTAAATCGGGAGTAAGCACCCTCGCCCGCAATGGAAAAGCTTATTTCCTTGAAACCGCCAAGCTCCGTCTCATTGGAGCTTAAAACTTCCATCTTCCAGCCGTGAGCTTCAGCATACATGCTGTACATACGGTAGAGGGCATAGGCGAAGAGTGCCGCCTCATCGCCCCCTGCGCCGCCTCGTATTTCAATGATAACGTTCTTATCATCGTTGGGGTCTTTTGGCAGGAGCATACGTTTAAGGCTGAGTGAGAGTTCCTCACACTTTGCCTTCGACTCCTCAAGCTCCGCTTTAGCCATTTCACGAAGCTCCTCATCGGTTTCACCGGAGTTTAAAAGTTCCTCGGCGTCCTTCAGGTTTTCCTGAGCCTTTCGATATACATGGTACTGCTCCACAATAGGGGTCATACGCTTATGCTCACGCATCAGCTGTGCAAACTGCTCACGGTCGGATATAATATCCGGGTCGGTCAGCTTCTCGCTGAGTGTATTGTAATTTAATTCCATCTGTCTGAGCTTTTCAAGCATGGTTAATGACACCTTTCGTTAGTTTACTCCCCGGATTTTTCCTCACGTACAATACGCTTAATCCGCTTTTCTATTTTATTTCTGGGAATCATGAACTCCCTGCCGCAGCCCTTGCAGCGAAGCTTGAAATCCATTCCCGAACGTATAACATACATCTCGTTTGAACCACATGGATGGGGTTTCTTCATCACAAGAATATCTGCCGGACGTACATCCAATTTCATGCACCTCTCTTAATCTTCTCTTACTGTGCGCATATGTACATCTATTATACCTCATTTTTCTTCGTATGGCAATATTTTCAGAGGATATTTTTTTCTCTTTGTCGAAAAATAATAAAAGCGAGAGTTTAAAATAGTCAATTCATCTAAAATATTTTCGTCAAAACCTGAAAGGAGCCGCTATGAGACAATATATAAATGCAAAATTCGACACTTTTGACGCTGCTGAATCTGCGGCAATGGCTGTGAAGCATAATCTCCGAGACGCAGAGGTTGTCTTTGTACGCCCCGAAAGCCCGCACAGTCTCAGCCTTACAAGAAATATGCACCATTTCACCCTCATCCCTACCGCCGTTACCTCCATGAACTACTATACCATCCTACAGGACAACGACTACAACTATAAAAAACTAAACGAAATCGAAAGACGTCAGACCTCCCACATACGTCTCACCTGTGATGCCTCGTCCCTGTCCGAAGCTGAGAGCCTTATCATAGCAAAAGGCGGTACTGTTACTCATCAAGGTTATAGATAAGTGAACGGTAGACATCGGAATAGGGGGATTTGGGGACGGACTTCTGTTCAGACGCAGGAGATGTTTTCTTCCGCTCAGTGTCAGCCCAATAGCGAAGTGTTCCCCGCCAGTCTGTGATACTGCGCCCATTCTTCGTCACCCAGCCCCGTGAGCTATAGTATTCCCAGAACTTCTTCACATCAGTCATAATACACTCTTGTCTTGCGTAATCCATTACTTCAAAGAGCGTTGGCGGCTCACAGCTTGTATTATAATCAATAACTTTTTTATTATCCGATGCGGACGCATCTGATAAGATACAGATATTATCTTCTTTATCTTCTTTATCTTCTTTATCTTCTTTTATCTTCTTATACTGTTGCGATTTCTCTGTCAACATTCTGTCATCATCCTGCGGCTTGTCTGCTAAATAAAAAAGCTCCGAATAATTATTGAGCGTAATTACGGTGTATTTTGTGTGTGACTTTCGTGTTATGTCGCCTGTGGATTCAAGGTGTTCAAGTGCTGTTCTTATTTTGCTGATTGAAAGACCCGTTTCTATGGACAGCTTGCTCAGACTGCAAACTCTGCTTCCCCTCCTAACCTCTATCCCATGCCACCTGCTGTCCCTTATGCTCACCGTCAGCAGTAAATGAATATACAGAGCCTTGGTTGCCAGGTCGTCATACCACTCCCATTTCAGTATTGAGCGGTCAAGCTTTACAAATCCGTTTTCCATCATTTCCACATCACCTCATAGGTTTGATTCGGAGCTTTCCCCTCCTAAACTTAGCGCCGCAGAGGCAAAGACTTAATGCCTGCATGTTAAGAAACAAGAAAATTTAACAATTAATATGCTTTTAAAGTCTGCAATCATTATTCCCCGCCACTCTGCATAGACTATATAAAAATCCTGAGAAATCAATTGGAGGTCAAAATGACAGAATACTTACCCGAGGGCTGCCGTCTGCATACCCTTGAAAATCAATCCGCTATCCGCTCTCCCGAAACCCTTGAATCAGCCATGAGAAAAGGTACAATCCTTGAAGCCCGTGCTATCCTCTGCGACAGCTCCCATAACCTTATCGTTGACCTGCCCTGTATGCAGGGCGTCATCCCCAGAGAAGAGGGCGCAAAAGGCATTTCTGACGGCTCTACACGGGATATTGCGCTTATCGCTCGTGCCGGCAAACCCGTCTGCTTCCGTGTTACAAAGCTCACGACAGACAATTACGGTAAGCCGGTAGCCATTCTTTCACGCCGTGCCGTACAGGAGGAGTGCTGGGAACGTTATCTTTCCCGCCTTGTCCCCGGAGACATTATCCCCGCCTGCATTACCCACATGGAACGCTTCGGCGCATTTGTTGACGCCGGCTGCGGTATCCCATCCCTCATCCCCATTGACGCTATTTCTGTGTCGAGAATCAGTCATCCATCCGACCGTTTCACCCCGGGTCAGCACATCAAAGCTGTTGTAAAGGGCTTTGACGGTGCAAGGCTCTGTCTTACGCACAAGGAGCTTCTGGGTACTTGGGAAGAGAACGCCGCACTTTTCTCTGTGGGTGAAACTGTTCCCGGCATGATACGCTCTGCCGAGACATACGGTGTATTCGTGGAGCTTACTCCGAACTTAGCGGGACTTGCCGAGCCGCAGAGCCATGCTCTTCCCGGTCAGTGCGCAAGCGTTTACATAAAGGCTCTCATCCCTGAAAAGATGAAAGTGAAACTTGTTATTGTAGACGTTTTTGAGCCGGATTCACCCATCTCGCCTTTGCGCTATTTCACAGAGGGCAGTCACATTGATTCATGGCGGTATACGCCCGAAGGAGCGGTGAAAACCGTGGAAACATTTTTTTGATGATATAACAAAAGCAGGGGCGACCATCGGTCGCCCCTGCTTACACACATAACACGCTTTTAATCCGTCCCACATTTCAGGACGCAATAATCATTAACTATTAACTAACAAATCGCTTCGTCAATTTTCCTTTACCAGCTGCTGCATATCATACAGACCCGGTTCCTTGCCTGCTACGAAAACCGCCGCATTTACCGCACCCACAGCAAACACGCCCTTGGACTGGGCACTATGGGACAGAGTGATTACCTCGTCTCTGCCTGCGAAAATAACATCATGCTCGCCTACGATTGTACCGCCTCTGATGGCATGCATACCTATCTCAGTCTTTTCACGCTTCATACGGCGTGCGTGACGGTCATATACGTAGTGATACTTGTTATCACGGGTTTCGTTGATGGCATTGGCAATCATAATCGCCGTACCGCTGGGTGCGTCGATTTTCAGGTTGTGGTGCTTCTCCACTACCTCGATGTCAAACTGGTCGCCCAGTACGGACACTGCTGTCTTTGCAAGCTGTACCAGGAGATTTATGCCCAGAGACATATTGAATGTGAAGAATACAGGTATCTGCTCCGCTGCCGCCTTGATTCTGTCAATCTGCTCGTCGCTGTAGCCTGTGGTTGCAAGCACCAGTGCCACGTTATTTGTGAAAGCATACTCCAGAAGTCCGTCAAGGGAGGAGGGATTGGAGAAGTCGATGATTACATCGGGCTTTTCGGTAAGCTCTGCGGGAGTTTCAACGATGGTAAAATCGCTGTACACCTTTGTATAGGAGTCAACGCCTGCAATTACCTTACAGTCATCACGTGATTCGATGCAGGACGCTACGGTATGACCCATCTTGCCGTTTGCACCGCAAATAACTATCTTTGTCATATTCCTGTTCCTTTTGCCGCAAAAAACGGCTTCCTTTCGTGGTTTTATCTTAGTCTGTAAGACCGTTTTCTTTCAGCACCTTAGCCATAACCTCATTATGCTCGTCAGTCATATCACAGAGAGGCATTCTGCATGGACCTGAGGGCAGACCCATCATGTTCATCGCAGCCTTTACGGGAATGGGGTTCACTTCAATAAAGAGTGTATTGATAAGTTCAAGATATTTAAGCTGGAGCTTTGATGCCTCGGCAAAGTTGTTTTCCAGGCAAAGTCTGCACATATCATGTGTTTCCTTGGGGAGAACGTTTGACAGGACAGAGATAACGCCCTTGCCGCCCAGTGACATAATCGGAACAATCATATCATCGTTGCCGCTGTAGATGTCGATAACATCACCGCACTTTGCCGCAAGCTTGGCTACAAAGCTGATGTTGCCGGAAGCTTCCTTTACAGCTACGATGTTCTTGTGTTCTGCCAGAGCTGCGATTGTAGGAATCTCAATTGTAACGCCTGTACGGCTGGGTACGTTATACAGAATAATAGGAATATTTACGCTGTCCGCAATCATCTTGTAGTGCTGATAAAGACCCTTCTGTGTACACTTGTTGTAATAGGGGGTAACGATAAGCAGACCATCTGCACCCAGTTCCTCGGCTTCCTTTGAAAGCTCGATTGCATACTGAGTGTCGTTGCTGCCTGTACCTGCGATAACGGGTACACGCTTTGCTGTATGGTCAACTGCGCACTTGATAGCCGCACGATGTTCCTCATCGGTGAGGGTTGAGGATTCGCCTGTTGTACCGCAGATGATGATAGCGTCAGTGCCGCCCTCAATCTGGAAGTCAATGAGTTTCTTCAGTCCCTCAAAGTCAACTCCGCCATCTGCCAGCATAGGTGTTACGATTGCAACGCCTGCGCCTGTAAAAATTGTGTTTTTCATCAGAATTTCCTCCCTTATAGGATTAAGTTTACTTATAATTAATCAAAGTAGCCCTTAGCAGCCAGAAGCTCAGCCAGGAGAACTGCGCCGCCTGCTGCGCCTCTCAGTGTGTTATGAGAAAGACATACGAACTTATAGTCGAAGAGTGTATCCTCACGGAGACGACCCATAGATACAGCCATACCACCCTCAAGGTTTCTTTCGCTCTTAGCCTGGGGACGGTTATCCTCTTCAAAGTAGTTGAGGAACTGCTTGGGAGCAGAGGGCAGCTCAAGCTCCTGAGGTACGCCCTTAAAGTTCTTCCAGATTTCCAGAATCTCTTCCTTGGAGGGCTTATTTTCAAAGCTTACGAATACTGCTGCTGTGTGACCGTCAGATACGGGTACACGGAGACACTGTGTTGTGATGAGGGGGCTTTGTGCCTTAACAATTTCGCCGTTCTCGATTGTACCCCAAACCTTCAGAGGCTCCTGCTCGGACTTCTCCTCTTCTCCGCCGATAAAGGGAATAACGTTGTCAACCATTTCAGGCCATGTCTCAAAGGTCTTGCCTGCGCCGGAGATTGCCTGGTAAGTGCATGCCAGAACGTTCTTAATGCCGAACTTTCTCAGAGGTGACAGAGCGGGAACGTAGCTCTGAATGGAGCAGTTGGACTTAACTGCGATAAAGCCTCTCTTTGTACCCAGACGCTCTCTCTGGCTCTTGATGATTTCGATGTGCTCAGGGTTTACCTCCGGTACTACCATGGGAACATCAGGTGTGAAGCGGTTAGCGGAGTTGTTGGAAACAACAGGACACTCAGCCTTTGCATATGCCTCTTCCAGAGCCTTGATTTCGTCCTTCTTCATATCAACTGCACAGAACTCAAAGTCAACCATAGAAGCGATCTTCTCAATATCAGCCTGTGCGTCCATGATAATCATATCCTTCATAGACTCGGGCATGGGAGTTTTCATTGCCCAGCGGCTGCCTACTGCCTCAGCATAGGTCTTGCCTGCACTTCTGGGAGAAGCTGCCAGAACCTTTACATTAAACCAGGGGTGCTCTGCCAGAAGCGTTGCAAAACGCTGTCCAACCATACCTGTTGCACCAATAATACCCACATGAAACTGTTTCATTTTGTAATTCCTCCAAAAATCTGATAAAAATCTGATAAATATGAAAAAACCGGTTGAAAACCGGCTCATCATGCGATATAATAGAATAGTTGACACATAACAAACGTTAAATAGATTGTATATGCGACAGCACCCCATCATAACGATGACAGTCAGAGCCCTCTTCGGTACTCTGCCCAGACGCCGCCCGACCACAGCCGCATCTTCGGCACTCACGCCTTTCATGCCTGCTTAAAACGGATTCGGTCATCCTGTCAGACACTACTTATCATGGAGTGCGCCTCTGCCTTAGAGCTTCAAGCTCTTATCTATATCATATCATTTTTAAAGTCCCATGTCAATATAATTTTTAAAAAAATAGGAGAATAAAATGAAAAAGTCGGATTTTTACTACAACCTGCCCGAAAGCTACATCGCCCAGACGCCCACCGAACCCCGTGACCATTCCCGCCTTATGATGATTGACCGGGAATCAGGTGCTATCTCCCACGGTCACTTCTATAATCTATGCGACATCCTCAAAGAGGGTGATTTGCTGGTTATGAACGATTCCCGTGTACTCCCTGCCCGTCTCTACGGCGAAAAAGAGGGTACAGGCTCCTTTATCGAGTTCCTGCTCCTCGAACAAAAGGGAGACAAACTCTGGGAAATCATCTGTCGTCCCGGTAAGAAAGCCAAAGTCGGCGCACGTTTTTCGTTCGGCGGCGGCAGACTTACAGCTGAGGTTAAAGAGGTTAAAGAGGACGGCAATCGTATTGTACAGTTTGAGTGCGAGGGCAACTTCTACACCGCTTTAGAGGATGTGGGACAGATGCCTCTCCCACCCTATATCACGGAAAAGCTAGAGGACAAGGAGCGTTACCAGACGGTCTACTCCCGTGAAATCGGCTCTGCCGCAGCTCCCACGGCGGGTCTCCATTTTACTAAGGAGATGCTTAAAAAGCTTGAGGAAAAGGGCGTGGAGCTTGCCTATGTTACACTCCATGTCGGACTGGGCACATTCCGTCCTGTCAAGGAGGACAACGTCCTCGACCACAAGATGCACAGCGAACACTACTATCTCCCACCCGAAACTGCAGAAAAAATCAACCGTACCAAGGCAAACGGCGGTCGAGTAATAGCGGTGGGTACTACAAGCTGCCGTACCCTTGAATCCGTTGCTACATTCCATGATGGCAAAGTAATTGCGGATGAGGGCTACACGGATATTTTCATCTACCCGGGATATGAATTTAAGGTTCTGGATGGCTTAGTTACAAACTTCCATCTCCCCGAGAGTACGCTTATTATGCTTGTATCGGCATTTCTCGGCTACGACGAAACCATGCACGCCTATGAAACAGCCGTTGAAGAGAAGTACCGCTTCTTCAGCTTCGGCGATGCAATGGTGATAATCTGAAAAACTAATTTTTAATTTTAAAATCGGAGGTTTATAAATGTTTGAACTTATAAAAAAAGAGGGCAATGCCCGCAGAGGTGTTTTTAAGACGGTACACGGTGAGATTCAGTCCCCGTTCTTCATGAACGTCGGCACAGCCGCTGCTATAAAGGGCGGTATCTCTTCTATCGACCTTAAAGAACTTAAATGCCAGGTTGAACTTTGCAACACCTACCATCTCCACCTTAGACCCGGTGACAAGCTCATCCGCACCATGGGCGGTCTCCACAAATTCATGAACTGGGATAAGCCTATTCTCACCGACAGCGGCGGTTTCCAGGTGTTCTCCCTTTCCAAACTCCGCCGTATCAAGGAGGAGGGCGTTTATTTCCAGTCCCATATAGACGGCAAGCGTATTTTTATGGGGCCTGAGGAGAGTATGCAGATTCAGTCGAACCTTGCATCAACCATTGCCATGGCGTTTGATGAGTGCATTGAGAATCCCTCGCCCTTTAAGTACGTCAAGGACTCCTGCGCACGTACTACCCGATGGCTTGAACGCTGTCAAAAGGAGATGGCTCGCCTGAACGCTCAGGACGACACAATCAACCCCCATCAGATGCTCTTCGGCATTAACCAGGGCGGTACTTACGATGACCTGCGCATAAACCACATGAAGGAAATCGCTCGGTTCGGTCTGGATGGCTACGCTATCGGCGGTCTGGCGGTTGGTGAGCCTGCGGAAGTTATGTACCACATCATTGAACAGGTTGAGCCGTTTATGCCTGTGGATAAGCCACGTTATCTTATGGGCGTCGGTACGCCTCAGAATATCATTGAGGGGGTTTACAGAGGCGTTGATATGTTCGACTGTGTAATGCCCAGCCGAAACGCTCGACACGGCACAGTGTTCACCTGGGACGGTATTCTCCACATCACAAACGAAAAGCACATGACCGATTCTCAACCCCTTGACCCGAAGTGCAGCTGTCCCACCTGCAAAAATTTCTCCCGTGCCTATATACGTCACCTCTTCAAGGCAAACGAACAGCTTGCAGGCAGACTTGCCGTTCAGCACAACCTCTGGTTCTATAACACCCTCATGGAAGAGATACGCAAGGCTCTTGACGAAGATAGATTCGAGGCTTTCAGAAACGAATACTCCGAAAAACTGGCAACAAGAATATAAACATTTACAGCAAGACATCAAAACGGGCGGCTCAAAAACGAACCGCCCGTTATATTTATCCGAAAAACTTACTCTTCTCTTTTGTAAAACACCGTATCGTCACGCTTCCATGCTTGCTTCTGCTGCGGCTCCTTATTTGCAGAGGATACGCTTCTGGGTACAATATGTACCGCCTGAGCCGCTTTCTGTCGCTGGGCTGCGGAAAACGCCGCATATATACAAATGATTATATAACCCACGGAAATAATTCCCGCAATTATCAGACTTACATGAAACGCCGAAAATACATCAGAATCTGTAAAATACGTAACAAACGCCACAGCATTGTGCTTCAGCGGCGAACGCTTAACATCGCTTACCGCTACAAGTGGAGTTGTGGCGATAACTTCACCCGAAAATTTAAGGTCAAGGCTTCCCAGAACATCGCCCTTTTGAATGGGAGCGGAGATGTTTTCGTAGTAGCTGGGAACACGCTGAACCGCTGAAATATCAACATCCGTACACCACAGAATTGATACGGAGTGTTCCGGCTTTACCAGTACAAAGCTCTTATCACTGCCATCTGTTACGGGAAGCTCCGCAATCTCCTCGTCATCGCCTATGAGGGTTGTATACTGGAAGCTCTCGAATACCCAGTCGAGAAGCGCAGTGGCGTCCTCAATATGATAGAACATAAGGTCGCCGTCCTCGTTTTCAAAGGGTGCGTTCATAAGCACCATGAGATATGTAACGCCGTCACGGGTTGCCATTGTGGCAATGCTTCGTCCGCAGTCGGTGAGATTGCCCGTCTTGATGCCCCGAACGCCATCGTAGTAGAATAAGTTTGCAGGGTCGGTCATGACATTGGCGTGATTCCACGTCCAGCCGTTAATGGCATAGGAAACCGAAAGGCTTCTCGAAGCTGAGGTATAAGTATTGGTTGTTGCAATCTCCTCAAAGCCCGGTACATTCTCCAGTGCATACTTTGTAATGAGCATCATGTCACGTGCTGTTGTAATCTGGTACTTATCATAAAGACCTGTGGGGTTGGTGAAGTGAGTTCCCGTACAGCCTATCTGAGCCGCTTTCTCGTTCATCATTCCAACGAAGGTATCAACACTTCCGCCGCCGATATTCTGTGCAAGGATATAAGCCGCTTCACAGCCTGATGTGAGCATCATCGCATAGAGATACTCACTGACGGTCAGTGTATCGGCAGATTCAATGCCCGCATAGCGGATGTCGTCAGGTTCGTAGTAATCCTTGAATATCGTTCTCGGGTTTACGGACATGGTAATGGTCTGAGTGTCAGGGCTTTGACAGTTCTCCATGACAATTATAGCCGTCATAATCTGTGCAAGGTGCGAGGGCATCACCTGACGGTCAGCGTTCTTTTCGTAGATGACAGTACCGGAGTCCATGTTCACAATAATTCCCGCCTGACTGTTGATGGTAAAGGGCGGGGTGAATGCATAGGCGTCAGCCTCCACTGGCGCAATACATAGTATCACAGTAAGCATGGCGGCACACGCTGTTAAAACAGCCGTCAAGCGGCGGAATAGCTTTTTCATGGTGTAGTTTCCTTTCGTTTTTCGTTTCTCTCTATAGGTTAAAAACCATTCTCTTTCTATTATATCAAAAAAATCCGTTTAAGGGAAGACTTTTTTGAAAAATATATTTACCTTTTTTTCAAAATGTGATAGAATAATATCAAAGCACAGTGCAAAGTACAGACGTGGTTTGCAATTAATAATTACTAATGCTCCGGAGGTTTTTATCATGGTTTATATAACAGGCGACACGCACGGCGATTACGAAAGATTCAGCGACCCCTATCTGAAACGTCTCGATGAGGACGATACCCTCATTATCTGCGGCGATTTCGGCTTTATCTGGGACGGTACGGGCAGAGAGCTGAGTACGCTCAGAAAGCTTGCCCAAAAGAAGTACACCATTGCGTTTATAGACGGCTGTCACGAGAATTTCGACATACTGGAGCGGGACTATCCGCTGAAACGGTGGAATGGCGGCATTGTACGTGAAATTGCGCCCAATATCGTTCATTTACAGCGGGGCGAAATCTACACCATCGAGGACGAAACCTACTTCACCTTTGGCGGCGGTCACAGCCAGGACGTGGAATACCGACTGGAAACAGGCAACTGGTGGAAGCGTGAACAGCCCACCCACGAAGAAATTCGCCACGCCATCTACAAACTGCGTGAGGTGGATTCTAAGGTTGACTACATCATAACCCATGAGCCGCCTGCGTCCCTCAAGGACTGCCTGGGTACCGACGTAAATCAGCGTCTTGAAATCCACGCTTTTTTTGAAGATATTATAAAGGCGGTTGAGTATAAGCGTTGGTTCTTCGGAAAGTGCCATGTGGACAAGTTCATTCCTATAAAGTTCAATGCCGTTTTTGAGGAAATACTCCCCGTTGAACAGCGCCGAAGCCATCTCTGGGAAAAAAGCGGATTTTTTAGCAAGCTTTTTGGGTGAAGATGAAATCATCAGAGGACAATTGACATTCTAATAAAAGGGCGACCGAGTGGTCGCCCTTACTGTCTGTTGTCAATTATATTTCAGTTCTATCCCGAAGTAATCACAAAGCGATCCCGCCAGATTCAAGGCAATTTCGCCTATATTTTCCCGAATCCACTCTGCGTCCTCGGCGTTGTCGTGGTAGCCGATTTCACAGAGTACCGCTACGGCTTTCGTCTGTGTAACCTCGCTCAGCATGGTTGTAGGGCGAGCATTGCATCTTTCGGGCAGAGGGTATATTTGCTTGAAGTTATTGGCGATTATCTCTGCCAATGCTCGGCTGTAGTATTCACCCGGGTAATAGTAGATGTCGATTCCACGAAGCAGCCCTGAAAGCGACTCAGGCGAGGCGTTGCTGTGGAGTGCAAGGTGGACATCGTAGCTTCCTGCGTTTGAGTCACGTATCGCACCGAGTGCCCCTCTTGCAGGGTCGTTTCTGGCGTAGCTGATACCGCTTGCCGTAAGGTACGGCTCCATGGCGTCGGCAATCAGGTTCATATAATACTCTTCATTTCCGCCGCCATTATATGGGTTCCACTCCTGAGTGGACGGACTTAAAAATACACTTGGCATTTCTTCTCACTCCTTTCCCTGCCTATACTATGCGGGAAAGGAGTGATTTGCTAATTGTCTGATTTTTTGGCATTGCAGCTACACTGCGAGGAACATTCCCCCGTGCCGCAGTTTTTACCATAGGGACAGCCTATACACTTTGCACCGTTCTTTTTGGCACGATAGATGTAGTAGCCTGCAAGAAACACTATCACAAGGAGTATTACTATTATAATAAGATTTTCCATTTTTGCACCTCGTAATTTTTATAAGCCTTTTACAGCCTTTTTGCTGCCCTTAACGCACATCGCACCAACAATCGCAGCCATTGCCGCTACAGCCGCAAGTCCCGGGACAAAGCCTGCTCCCACACTGCCTGTTGTGATAAGCGTTCCGACCTGATATACCAGGAATCCAACAGTAAAGCCTATAATCAGCTGTAAACCGATTCCGCCGAAGAGCCACTTCTTGCTCTTCATCTCAGCGTTCATTGCACCAATCGCCGCAAAGCAAGGCGGTGAATAGAGATTGAACATAAGATACGCCAGTGCCGCCGCCTTTGATATAGCCATAATGCCCGCAGCCTCTGTTCCCGCACCTTCCATCAGTGCAAGCTCGTCTGTATCAATGAGATTCTGTAATCCTACAAAGCAGACAGCAAGCGTGCCTACAACGTTTTCCTTGGCGATAAAGCCCGTCACAGTCGCAGCTGCCAACTGCCATGAAACCACTCCGACAACAGGTACAAAAAGATATGCAAAAGGCGTGGCGATAGATGCAAGGATAGAGACATCCGCCGTCTCTGCTACGGTAAACTGCCAGGTAAAGCTCTGCATTATCTGGACTGCCGTATTGCAAAGCAGGATAATAGTTGCCGCCTTGATAAGATACTCCTTGCCTCGGCTGAGCATTGAAACCAGTGCGCCTTTAAGGCTCGGAAAACGGTATTCCGGAAGCTCAATAATAAAATAGGACTTCTTCGCTTTATGTCCCGTGATTCTGTTTACAAGAAGTGCACCTATGAAAATGAGCAGGATGCCCGATAGATACATCAGTGCACTCACCCATCCCGCATTGTCAAAGAAGATTCCCGCAAAGAGCGAAATTACGGGGATTTTAGCTCCACAGGGCATAAATGGCGCAAGCATAGCCGTTGCACGTCTTTCACGTTCGTCACGTATGGTACGGCTTGCCATAACTCCGGGTACAGCGCAGCCTATGGTCATTACAAAGGGTATAACAGAACGACCCGACAGTCCAACCCGTTTGAAGATTGGGTCAAGCACAACCGCAACCCTTGACATATATCCGCAGTCCTCCAGCAGTGCAATAAGGAAGTACATTACCATGACAAGAGGGAGAAAACCCACAACTGCCGCCGCACCGCCGATTACACCGTCAACAAGAAGCGCAGTAAGGAGCGGGTTTGCGTTCTCAAGAAGTCCGCCTACCCAGTCCCGGAACATTTCAAGCCATCCCACCAATACATCGGCTATGGGCGCACCCACCCACACCTGGGAAATCTGGAATACCAGAAGCATCACCAGTGCAAAAATCGGGATACCAAGCCACTTGTTTATGATGAGAGCGTCGATTTTGTCGCCCAAGGTTTTTTCACGTGTTAGTGTACTGCGGGTTTCAACGGAGCTTACAATGGTATTTACAAATTCAAAACGTGCTCTATCAGCCGCCTTGACCGCTTCAACGCTGGACGTATCAATATTTTCTCTGTAAGGTGCGTCCTGAGTTGCTCCCGCTCTCACCGCCGCCGCTTCGATTACTTCACGAAGCCCCTTGCCCTCAGCCGCCGCTGTGTCAATAACAGGACAGCCCAGAGCCTTTGAGAGGGCTTCCGAGTCGATGAAGTTGTGCTTCTTTTTGTTAAGGTCAACCTTATTGAGG
This sequence comes from uncultured Ruminococcus sp., assembly GCA_964594275.1. GTDB lineage: Bacteria > Bacillota > Clostridia > Oscillospirales > Ruminococcaceae > Ruminococcus_C. Next base: position 13,802 of record CAZQMA010000037.1, read on the forward strand.
GCTACGACCATAGGTATCCCAAGCTCTAAAAGCTGAGTTGTAAAGAAGAGGCTTCGGGAGAGATTCGTAGCGTCAACGATATTGATGATAACATCTGGATTTTCGTTCGTTATGTAGCTGCTGGTAACGCTCTCCTCACTTGTAAAGGGTGACATAGAATAAGCACCGGGCAGGTCTACGGCAACAATATCACGTCCGCCTGCAAGGCTTTTTTTCACAGGATGGACTTTCTTTTCAACGGTAACACCTGCCCAGTTGCCTACCTTTTCACTCTGTCCCGTAACAGCGTTATAAAGCGTGGTCTTGCCTGAGTTAGGGTTGCCGGTAAGGGCAATTTTCATGGTATCTCTCCTTGTAAAAGTTAGTTTAGCTGACTTGCGGACAAATAATACATTTAATTCAACTCTATCGAAAAATTTTTAGCAATCGGTTAGCCCGAGCTAACCAAAGCTAAAAAATCATGTGGGCGTCATCTGCCCACATGGCATTATTCGTTTAGTCAGTTCAAATGGCAATAGCCTCTGCCAGGGGATTGTCGATGCTGTATCTGCCGTCCTTGATAGAGACGATAAGTCCGCCTTTAATACGTGTTACAACGGTAATAGGCTCACCGCTGTAGCAGCCAAGTGTAAACAGAAACGCTTCAAGCTCTTCATCTTGAGTGTTTATCTTTTTGATGATATACTCTCTTCCCTCTTCCGCAGCTCTTAAATTCATATTCACACTCTCCATTCACTTTGTTATTATATGTTAGCCTAAGCTAACTAAGACCTTTAATCTAAAAGTTAGACAAGTCTAACTTCATTTTTATTATACCACATCCTGCATTCCCTGTCAAGGGCTTCCTGAAAGTTAATACAAAGTTAAAAAAGTTACAGCTACGGCTATGACGACGTGACAAAAAGAAAGGAGGAGCGGTATTATTCGCTCCTCCCATGGTTGGTTTATTATCTGTGTTTCATTAGTCAATCAGTTCCGAAAGCTCATCTACCAGTTCATCAAAGAGTCTGAGAGCGTTCTTTACCGGTTCGGGGGACGTCATATCAACGCCTGCGATTTTAAGAAGCTCTGTTGGCGTATCGGTACAACCGCTTCTGAGAAAACGTATATAAGCCTCGGCGGCACTCTCGCCCTCAGTGAGAATCTTCTCCGACAGTGCAACAGCCGCAGCAAAACCCGTTGCGTACTGGTAAACGTAGAATTCGCTGTAGAAGTGAGGTATTCTCAGCCATTCCAGTGCAATCTCCTCATCAATTACCATATCCTCGCCGAAGTAGTCTCGGTTAAGCTCACGATAAACCTCACACAGTGCCTCTGTGGTTACAGCCTCGCCCTTTGCGTACATCTCGTGAGCCTTCTTCTCAAACTCCGCAAACATGGTCTGACGGTAGAGTGTACCCTTGAACATATCAATAAAGTGGTTGATAAGGTACGCCTTCTCCTTTTTATCAGTGCAGACGCTGAGCATATAACGCATGGTCAGGGCTTCATTCACCGTGGACGCAACCTCAGCCACAAAGATTTTGTAACCTGCGTAGGTATAGGGCTGGGTTTCGTGGGAGTACATGGAGTGGAGTGCGTGACCCATTTCGTGTACCAGAGTGAAAACATCATTAAGCTCACCCTGGAAATTCAGCAGTACATAGGGATGTACTCCGTAGGCACTCCAGGAGTATGCACCCGTACACTTGCCCTTGTTTTCATACACGTCAATCCAGCGGCTGTCAAAGCCCTCTTTAAGTCTTGACAGATAATCCTCGCCCATTGGCGCAAGGGCTTTTAGGGCTGTTTCCTTTGCTTCCTCAAAGGTAAACTTTCGTCTGTATTCGGGAACAAGGGAAACGTAGTTGTCATAGAAGTGGTGTTCCTCAACGCCAAGAGCCTTTTTGCGAAGAGCTACATACTTATGCATTGAGCCTAGGCTTTCACGTACAGCGGCGATAAGGTTATCATAAACGGAAACGTCAACTTCATTCTGGTCAAGGCACTGCTCCAGAGTGCTGTCGTAGTGACGCACATCAGAGTAGAAACGTGCCTTTTTAATGCTTGCGGCATAGGCAGTACCTATGGTATTTCTGAACTGACCGTAGACCTCATAGAAGCGTTTGAAAGTATCCATGCGAACACGTCTGTCATGGGACTCCATCAGGCTCACATATCTTTCAACGGTAAGCTCGCAAGGCTCGCCGTTTTCGTCTGTGATTTCACCGAATTTAAGGTCGGCGTCATTGAGCATACTGAAAATATCGTCAGCGGCTGAAGCCATTTCACCGGACTTTGCAAGAATTGCCTCCTCGCCCGCTGACAGGGTATGCTCTTTCATTCGGATAACACGGCTGAGCAAGAGACGATATTCCGAGAGCTTTTCGGACTCGGCATATGACCGGAGTTTCTCTTCCGGCAGAGACAAAAGCTCCGGCTGGAAGAAAGCGGCGGCAGTACCAAGCTCTGCGGCTAAGGACTGCATACGTGCGGCATAGCCCTGATATTTTGCAACGTTCATATCCTGGTGGAGTGACATATTGGCATAAAGATAGAGCCTTTCAAACTGCTGTTCAGCCTCTTCAAGGTGGGTGATGAAGCCATAGACTTCGTTTTCATCATTCATCCTGCCTGCGTAGGCAGTAAGTGCTTTTATTTTTTCGAGTGTATCCCCAATTCGCTCTTCAAAGGCTTCATCTGAGGGACACAAATCACTGAGATTCCACGTAAAGTCGGGGTTTACCTCGCTTCTTGATAAGGGTGTGTTCTTCTTATCCATATATACGCTCCTTTTTGGGTGGGATTTTTGTTTATACTATTATGTCACAAAAGGAATGGGATAACTATAAATTACAGCAATACAACGCCCTTTTCCCTGCACTCATCCACCATATCAGATGGCCATACCGACGCCTGCACCTCGCCGATATGTGCCTTTTCAAGAAGCAGCATACACAGTCTTGACTGTCCGATACCGCCGCCCATGGTAAGAGGCAGTGTACCGTCGGATATAAGCTGATGGTACTTGAAACGCATCCTATCCTCTGCGCCGTATTCAGAGAGCTGCTTTGCCAGTGAATCAGAGTCAACACGTATGCCCATAGAGGAAATCTCCAGAGGAATACCCAGTACATCGTCCCAGAAAAGCAAGTCGCCGTTAAGGCTCCAGTCATCATAGTCGGGAGCACGTCCGTCGTGCTTTTCACCGCTTTTAAGCTTTCCGCCTATCTGCATTACAAAAACCGTCTTATGCTCCTTTGTGATAAGAGTTTCACGCTCCTTGGCACTCTTTCCCGGATACATATCTTCAAGCTCCTGTGATGTGATAAAGAAAGGTGTATCGCAGATTTTGCCTTTAAGCTGAGGATAACGCAGCCCAACCTTGCGCTTTGTGTTGGATACTGCCTTTACTATGGCTTTTACCGCATCCTTCAGGGTTTCCTCGTTACGCTGAGCACGGGAGATAACCTTCTCCCAGTCCCACTGGTCAACAAAGATAGAGTGAATATTGTCGGCGTCATCGTCACGGCGGATAGCGTTCATATCGGTGTAGATGCCCTCACCGGGCTGATAGCCGTAACGCCATAGTGCCATACGCTTCCACTTTGCCAGTGACTGTACAACCTCGCCGTCGCAGTCCATCTCCTTGATGGAGAAGTCCACCTTTCGCTCAACGCCGTTCAAGTCATCGTTTATACCGCAGCCCTTCTGTACAATCAGAGGTGCTGTTACTCTGTCCAGGATAAGCGCAAATGACAGTGCCTGCTGGAACACTTCCTTGATATATTTTATAGCATGCTGCGTCTCACGCAGTGTAAGAGCCGATTTATAGCCCTCGGGGATGTATAATGCTCTTGACATTAAAATCAGCCTCCAAACTTCAGTAAATAGCATCGCTTTGTGCGATATCCGATAAAATGCTTATCTAACGTTTCCTACAGTTCTGGGATAGAGAATTACGTCACGGATGTTAGAGATACCTGTTACATACATGATAAGACGCTCAAAGCCCAAACCAAAGCCGCCGTGAGGTACGGAGCCGTACTTTCTGAGGTCGAGGTAGTCGCTGTAGAGGTCAAGGTTCATGTTTCTTGCTTCCATAGCCGCAACAAGCTTGTCGTAGTCAGCCTCTCTCTCACTGCCGCCGATGATTTCGCCGACACCGGGAACAAGCAGGTCAACTGCGGCAACAGTCTTGCCGTCCTCGTTCTGCTTCATATAGAAGGACTTGATTTCCTTGGGATAGTTTGTAACAAATACAGCCTTCTTAAACACCTTTTCGGAGATGTATCTCTCGTGCTCGGTCTGGAGGTCGCAGCCCCATTCAACAGGATACT
>CAZQMA010000038.1:0-17100 GCA_964594275.1 uncultured Ruminococcus sp.
ATTGCAAGGTAATTGCTCTGACCAATCAGAAAGGCGGAGTTGGAAAGACAACCACAGCGGTCAATCTGGGTGTAGGTCTTGTAAAGCAAGGAAAAAAGGTATTGCTGATTGATGCCGATGCACAGGCAAATCTTACAATGGCTCTTGGCTACAATCGACCAGACGATTTACCCATTACTCTCTCCACGGTAATGCAAAACATCATAGACGATATGGAACAGCTTGTTGAGAGTATCAAACGAAACGGTGTGATGACACCTGCTACTGTTCGCCAGAAAGAGGACGGACGATATGAGCTTATCAGCGGTCACAGGAGAAAAAAGGTTTTACGCTTCGTCATCGGTTATCATGAGTGTGGCGTCGTAGTACTTGACGATTTTATCGGAGTAGATGCCCTTTGTGGAGTGCCGATACTCATTTTTACCTTGTATATAACCCATAGGAGTAAGGTTGCATTTCTTCCCTTTTTGTGGTATACTAAAGAAATACACGAAACTGCATGAAAGGAAGATGCTATATGGGGAATTTCAAACTTGTCTCAGATTATAAGCCTTCAGGCGACCAGCCCGAGGCTATTGATACTCTTGTTCGTAGCCTTGAATCGGGCAGCCGTGAACAGACGCTTTTGGGTGTTACAGGTTCCGGTAAAACCTACACCATTGCAAACGTCATTGAAAAGGTAAATAAACCCACCCTTATCCTTGCTCATAATAAGATTCTTGCGGCTCAGCTCTGCTCTGAGTTCAAGGAGTTTTTTCCTGAGAATGCGGTAGAATACTTTGTTTCCTACTACGACTACTACCAGCCCGAAGCATATGTTCCCAGTACCGACAGCTATATTGAAAAGGACTCCTCCATTAATGACGATATCGATAAGCTCCGTCACTCCGCTACTATGGCACTTGCGGAAAGAAGAGATGTTATCATCGTGGCAAGCGTCTCTTGTATTTACTCTCTGGGCAGTCCCGAGGAGTATCGTGCAATGGCGGTTTCCGTGAGAGTTGGGATGGAGAAGTCACGTGAACAGCTGATAGACGAGCTAGTTTCCATACAGTACGAGCGAAACGATATGAACTTCATCCGAAACAAGTTCCGTGTACGGGGTGACGTAGTGGAGATATTTCCCGCTAGCTCAGATAGTACAGCTCTTCGCATAGAATTTTTCGGGGACGAAATTGACCGTATAACTGAGATAAACACGCTCACAGGTGAGATTATGGGCAGACTTAGCCATGCCGCAGTCTTTCCGGCATCCCATTACGTTGTAGGAGAAGATAAAATCGGACGTGCACTTAAAGAGCTTGAAACGGAGCTTCAAGGGAGAATATCATATTTTGAAGCGAACAACAAGCTTATAGAAGCTCAGAGAATTGAACAGCGTACTCATTATGATATGGAGATGCTCCAGGAAATTGGCTTCTGTACCGGTATTGAAAACTACTCCCGTGTTCTTGCGGGAAGAAAGCCGGGAAGCACTCCTATGACCTTGATTGATCACTTCCCCGAGGACTTTCTCCTTGTAGTTGACGAAAGTCATGTGACGCTTCCACAGGTGCGAGCTATGTCCGCAGGTGATAGAGCACGTAAAACCACTCTTATCGAGTACGGTTTCCGGCTTCCCAGCGCCCTTGACAACCGCCCTCTGAATTTCAGCGAGTTCTACGATCATATTCATCAGGCAATATACGTCAGTGCAACTCCCGGTGAATTCGAGAAGGAGCACTCCTCAGTCATTGCTGAGCAGGTTATCCGTCCCACGGGACTTCTTGACCCCGAGATTACGGTAAAGCCCATTGAGGGACAGATCGAGGATTTGTACTCAGAGATTCAGAAGAGGTGTGAAAAGGATGAGCGCATCCTAGTTACAACTCTCACCAAAAAGATGGCTGAGGACCTTACGGACTACCTGGAGGGCATGGGTGTAAGGGTGCGGTATCTTCACCACGATGTTGACACGGTTGAGCGAATGGAAATCATACGTGATTTACGTCTGGGCGAATTTGATGTGCTTGTAGGCATAAATCTGCTGAGAGAGGGTCTTGATATACCCGAGGTATCCCTTGTGGCAATACTTGATGCAGACAAAGAGGGATTCCTCAGAAGTGAAACTTCAATGATACAGACAATCGGCAGAGCGGCGAGAAATGCAAACGGTCAGGTTATTATGTACGCAGACGAGGTTACAGGCTCAATGGAAAGGGCAATAACAGAGACTCTGCGCCGCCGTGAAAAGCAGAAGGCGTACAACGAAGCCCACGGTATAATTCCTCAGACTATACGCAAGGATATACGTGATGTTATTGATATACGTTCAAAGGATGAGGTAGAGGAAAAGACCTCCGCTGTACCTGAAATGACTACTAGAGAACGACTTGCAATGATAGAAGAGCTTACAAAGCAGATGAAGGAAGCATCGAGACTCCTTGAATTTGAACACGCAGCATATCTTCGCGATAAGATAAAAGAACTGGAGGGTAAGAAGAGAAAATGAACGATAAAATTATCATAAAAGGCGCAAGAGCTAACAATCTGAAAAATATAAGCGTTGAAATTCCCAGAGATAAGTTGGTTGTAATGACCGGTCTTTCAGGGTCGGGAAAGTCCTCTCTTGCCTTTGATACTATCTTTGCAGACGGTCAGCGACGTTATATGGAGAGTCTGTCCTCTTATGCGAGAATGTTTTTGGGTCAGATGGAAAAGCCTGACGTGGACAGTATAGAGGGTCTGTCTCCTGCCATCTCCATCGACCAGAAAACCACATCAAAAAATCCTCGTTCAACAGTAGGCACAGTAACTGAGATTTACGATTACCTGCGACTTCTCTACGCCAGGATAGGAATACCTCACTGTCCCGTATGCGGCAGAGAGATTCATCAACAGACTGTGGATGAAGTTACGGATAAGGTTATGCAGCTTCCCGAGGGTACGAGAATCCAGCTTCTTGCACCAATAGTACGAGGCAAAAAGGGTACTCACGCAAAGGAACTTGAACGTGCCCGTAAGGCAGGCTATGTTCGTGTAAGAGTTGACGGTAATGTTTACGACCTTTCCGAGGATATAGAGCTTGAAAAGAATATCAAGCACTCTATTGAAATTATAGTTGACCGACTGGTAGTAAAGGATTCTATTCAGTCGAGAGTTTCCGACAGTCTTGAAACAGTTTTCGCACTTACAGGCGGACTTGCAATTGTAGAGGAGGTAGGCGGTGAGGAAACTCTATACTCTCAGAATTATGCCTGCCCTGACCACGACATTTCCATAGAGGAGCTTTCGCCCAGAATGTTCTCTTTCAACAATCCTTTCGGTGCCTGTGAAAACTGTACGGGTCTGGGCGTTTTCCAGAAGATTGATCCGGAGCTTCTACTGCCAAACAAGGACCTGACCATTCGCCAGGGCGCAATCAAGGCTCCAGGCTGGAATACTTTGGATGAAAAGTCAATTGCCACCATGTACTACAAAGCCATAAGCAATCACTATGGCATTTCACTTGATACTCCGATTAAGGATTTGCCAAAGGGTGCACTTGAACCTTTTCTTTATGGTACAACAGAGGATCTATTTCTTCATCGCATCCAGGCTAACGGCAGAAGCACAGGCTTCCGAGGACCTTTTGAAGGTATCATCCCCAACCTTGAACGTCGTTATAAAGAGGGTGCAGAGTGGGCTAAGGAGGAGATTGAAGCCTGCATGAGCAATGTTGACTGCCCTGTATGTAAGGGCAGACGACTTAAAAAAGAGGTTTTGGGCGTAACCGTAGGTGGTGTGAACATCATGGAGCTTACCGAAATGTCTGTTTCAAAGTGCCTTGACTTCTTTGATGAATTAAAGCTTACAGAGCAGGAAACCATGATAGGTCAGCGCATTATCAAGGAGATAAAGGAACGTCTGGGATTCCTCCGTAACGTGGGACTTGAATATCTCACGCTTTCCCGCAGTGCAGGTACGCTTTCGGGCGGAGAGAGTCAACGTATACGTCTTGCAACACAGATTGGTGCGTACCTTATGGGTGTGCTATATATTTTGGATGAGCCGAGTATAGGTCTCCATCAGCGTGATAATGATAAGCTCATTGCCACTCTTGAAAGGCTCAGAGACCTGGGAAATACACTCATTGTTGTTGAGCATGACGATGATACCATAAGAGCCGCAGACTATGTTGTGGATATTGGTCCGGGAGCAGGTGTGACAGGCGGCGAGGTTGTATACTCGGGTGATGTAAGTGGTCTCCTGGAATGTGAAGAGTCGGTCACAGGACAGTATCTCAGTGGCAAAAAGCAGATTCCAGTTCCAACAGAGCGTCGAGCGGGAAATGGTGAGAGCCTCTTTGTTTACGGTGCAAGGGAACACAACCTTAAAAATATAAACGTGGAAATTCCCCTGGGTAAGTTTACCTGCGTTACAGGCGTTTCCGGAAGTGGCAAGTCATCTCTGGTAAATGAAATCGTGCACAAGTATCTGGCAGCGAAGCTGAACCGTACTAAAGTCCGTGCAGGGGAGTTTGACCGTATTGAGGGACTTGAACATCTTGACAAGGTAATCGACATTGACCAGTCGCCTATTGGCAGAACTCCACGTTCAAATCCCGCAACTTACACGGGAGTTTTCTCCGATATACGCGAGCTTTTTGCAAAAACCAACGACGCCAAGGCCAAGGGATATACGGCTGGACGTTTTTCCTTTAATGTAAAGGGCGGACGGTGTGAGGCATGTCAGGGTGATGGTATACTCAGAATCAAGATGCATTTTCTGCCTGATGTTTTTGTGCCCTGCGACGTATGCGGCGGAAAGCGTTACAACCGTGAAACTTTGGAGGTGAAGTACAGAGGCAAGACTATCTCCGATGTACTTGAAATGACTGTAGATGAGGGCGCGGAGTTTTTTGCACAACACCAGAAGATTGCACGTAAGCTGAATACTCTCCGTGAGGTAGGTCTTGGCTATATAAGAATCGGTCAGCCTGCAACAACACTTTCAGGTGGTGAGGCACAACGAGTTAAGCTCAGCACTGAGCTTTCAAGACGTGCCACAGGCAGGACGATTTATATTCTGGACGAGCCTACAACGGGTCTTCACACAGCAGACGTACACAAGTTGGTGGATGTGCTTCAGCGTTTGGCTGACGGTGGAAATACCGTGTTGGTAATCGAGCACAATCTGAATCTTATTAAGGCTGCCGACCATATCATTGACCTGGGACCGGAGGGCGGTGATAAGGGCGGAACAGTGGTTATCTGCGGTACGCCCGAAGAAGTTGCGGCTTGTGAGGAGTCATATACAGGACGGTATCTTAGAGAATATCTTGTGTAATTATTAAATTAAAAATATCTCTTGCATTTTGTTCTGAAAAATTGTATAATATGAGTATACTATAAAGGAGCGTATGCTCTGACAGATTGGAGAATTGATTTACAATGGAAATGGAAAAGAACGAATATACACCCGACCTTTACACACTTGAGGACGAGGATGGCAACGAGCAGGAATTTGAGCTTCTGGACGTTATGGAGCATGAGGGCGAGAAGTACTTTGCGCTCACGCCTTACTTTGGCGAGGATCCCAATGCCTACCTTGAAAGCGACGGCGAAGTTGTAATTCTCAAAGAGGAGTTGGTTGACGGCGAGCCTATGCTCTGTTCAATCGAAGAGGACGAGGAATACGAAAGAATCGGCGGTATTTTCTTGGAGCGTCTCAATGAGATGTTTGAGGGTGAGGAAGAAGACGAGGATTAATTTTTAGTTTTCTGCAAATTAACAAAAATTCTCAAATTTTATTTGCGAAAACTATTGATTTTTGTCTAAGTACGTGGTATAATATAACCATGTTAAGGTTACTGCCTTGCAGCGCAAGCTTTTAACGTGTCCTACGGTTTTTATAATCCAACACTCATTTAAAGGGAATTTTGTTTCCGGGTACGGATTGCAGACCTCCCGCTTTATGCGGACGAAGGGAGCGTGAACTATCCGGGCGGATGTACCCACCATGCTATCTAGCTTGGTTTTATGTGCCGTATGACGGCAAGGCGGTTTCTTTATAACAAAAATGACGCTCGGCTCAGCCGGGCGTTTTTGTATCTATATGATAGTCAAAGTGCTGCTGTAATATGGAGTATACAGCGGGTAAAAGCAAGGACGACCATCGGTCGTCCTTCTTTGTGTGTATTGTCGAGTAAAATTAGGCATGAAGTCATATTATGCACGTCATTAAAACAACGTGTGCCTAAGCGTATTCAATGATTAATAATTGTTAACTGTTTTCATATGCCTGTGCATAGAGGATTTCTTGGGCGTTGATTTCCATGCCGTTAGCTGATGCGTGAACGTAAGTTCCGTCAGGCTGCTGTATACGTGCCTTTACGTTGTCCTGCATCATAAGACGGAATATATCAAGTATACGTTTTCTGATGTCCTTATCAGGCACAGGAACGCCGATTTCAACTCGTCTTACTGTGTTTCGAGTCATAAAGTCCGCAGAGGAGATATAGACCTTTGCTTCCTCACCATTACCGAAAATGTAGATACGGTGATGCTCAAGGAATCGTCCGACAATGCTCCTGATTTCTACATTCTCCGTCTCACCGGGAACGCCTGCAATTAGACAGGAAGTTCCACGGACAATAAGCTCAACCTTAACCCCTGCAATTGACGCATCAATAATCTTCTTGATAAGCTTCTTATCAGTTAGTGAGTTGACTTTGACACCGATGTAGCCCTGCCCGCCGTTCTTAGCTTTGGCGATTTCCTCGTCCATCATGGCGATGAGTTTATTTTGCAAGCAGTTGGGTGCAACGAGAAGAATTTCCGTCTCCTGAACCGTCTGTCCCAGACAAAGAGCGTTAAATACCATGCTTGCCTCCTGACCGATTTCGTCGTTTGCGGTCATCATGGAAAAGTCGGTGTAGATTTCTGAGGTCTTTTCGTTGTAGTTGCCTGTTCCGATTTGAGTAATATATGAGATTTCGTTGTCATTTTTACGTGTAATAAGACAGAGCTTGGAATGAACCTTGAGCTTGTCAAGACCGTAGATAATGCGGCATCCTGCATCCTCAAGTCTACGTGACCATTCGATGTTGTTCTCCTCGTCAAAGCGCGCCCTCAGTTCCACCAAAACCACAACGTCCTTTCCGTTTTCGGCTGCCTCAATAAGGGCTTCAACCACCTTGCTGTTTGCTGCAACACGGTAGAGGGTCATCTTGATTGACACCACTTTCGGGTCAACACTTGCCTCACGAAGAAGCTGTAGAAAGGGCTTCATGCTCTCGTATGGAAACGACAGAAAACGGTCTTTTTCTTCAATCTGAGGAATTATAGAGCGGTTCATGTCAATATCCAGTGGTTTCTGGGGAACACGTCTTGGGAAAAATAGACTCTTGTTATGGCGAAGCATATCCTTAACTTTTGATAGAAACGATAGCCTTAGAGGTGCTTCTGAGTGGAATACCTGGGACTCGTCCAGGTCAAGGTACTCGCACAGCCTTGAAATAACTGCCGGGTCCATCAGGCGTGAGAATTCCATCTTCACAGGACGGAGACGGTTTCTCTTGCGGATAAGCTTTTCCATAGCCTTTCTGTAGTCCTCTTCCTCAGCGATGGAATTTTCCTCGGTGTCGATGTCGGCACTTCTTATTATGCGGATGAGTGTTTTACTCTTAATGGTATGGTGAGAGAAGATGTCGGGCATGAAGTGGAGGATCAGCTCTTCAGAGAGGATAAAGCGATGTGTGTTGCCGGGGAGTGGAATAAGCTCCGGTATAACTTTACTTGTACAGGGAACAATACCAAGCTTCTCGCTTCCCTTTTTCTCCAATACAACAACCGCATAGATAGCTTTATTGTGGAGGAAAGGAAAAGGCTGTTTTTTGCCTACAATCTGGGGTGAAAGGATGGGTTCGATTTCCAGTCGGAAATACTGTTCAAGGTAAGCGGCTTCCGCTTCGTTTATGGAGTGGAAGTCCACAATTTCCGCACCGTACTTTACGATCTTTTCAGAGAGTGCACGGTAAGCGATGTCCTTTTCATGGAGAAGCTGACGGGAGACGTTGAAGATAGCTTTCAGCTGTTCATCAGCGGTCATATAAGTTTTATTTTCCTTTTTGTCGGGGGGCATTTCAAAGAGCGAACCGACGCGTACCATGTAGAATTCGTCCAGGTTACTTTGGAAGATGGAGAGGAAAGAGAGCTGCTCACACAAGGGATTGCGATCGTCTGCTGCTTCCTCCAGTACACGGTTATTGAATTTGAGCCATGACAGTTCACGATTGTCAAAGCAGTTATATTTAGGCATGGGATACCTCCGGTTTGGTTGTAGTGATAGTATGTGTAAATTTTATCGTAAACAAGCACCCAAAAGCAAAAGGCTGTCGTAACACTGAATTGCGACAGCCTTGCTTAATATTTTTAAATATAAATATGTGAGCGCAGCTCACTCCGCAATTGTTAATTATTAATTATAATCTGCGAAAAGCATTACTTTTAGCATTAATCTGCATCAATTGCGCATGATGCAATAACATCTGCCATCAGGTGAGGCGGCAGCGGTTCATATCGAACAGGCTCTAGTGTGAATTCACCTCTACCCTGTGTCATTTGGCGAAGCAGGAGAGCGAAGTCGCTCATTTCACGCATGGGTACTTCAGCCATAATCTCAGTTGAGGACTTTGCTTTTTCTGAGGGTGTCATACCCAGTACTCTGCCTCTTCTCTTGTTAAGTTCGCCCATCATATCGCCTGTATTTTCATCTGGAACGCATACTTCAAGTGTGCCAATAGGCTCCAGAAGTGTGGGATCAGCCTGACGCATACCTTCCTTATAAGCAAGAGACGCAGCGGTCTTGAAGGACATTTCAGAGGAGTCAACAGGGTGATATGAACCGTCAACCAGAATAGCTTTCAGACCTACTACAGGGAAGCCAGCCAATATACCCTTCTTGACAGAGTCCTGGAGACCCTTTTCGACAGCGGGGAAGAAGTTTTTGGGAACTGCACCACCGAATACCTTTTCTTCAAATACCAGTTCATCAGAGAGGCAAGGCTCAAACTCAATCCATACATCTCCGAATTGACCGTGACCGCCGGACTGCTTTTTGTATCTGCCTTGAACCTTAACCTTTTTACGGATAGTTTCACGGTAAGCAATCTTCGGAACGTTCAGAGCAATCTCCACGCCAAAATCAAATTTAAGCTGTGAAGCAACAGCTAGCAGGTGCTGTTCGCCCAGACCACTTAGAATCATTTCTCTTGTGTTTGGGTCTTGGTTGTATGTAAGAGTCATATCGCTTTCAAGCATTTTTGCCATGGCAATAGCGATTTTAGCTTCATCGCCTCTTGCACTGGGCACAACAGCCATTCTGTAACTAGGCCTTGGGTATTCGGGAGCCTCAATAGCCGCAACTCTTGATGAAGCGCAGAGGGTGTCACCTGTGTTTACGTTCATCTTTGTAACAGCAACAATATCCCCCTTGATTGCAACAGGAACTTCCTTCTGCTTCTTGCCCACAAGCTGGAGAAGCTTGCCGATTTTTTCAGTTGTACCTGTCTTAGCGTTTACCAGGTCGTCACCGCTCTTTACCGAACCAGAGAGCACCTTCATATATGACATTTTGCCCACAAAGGGATCAGCTGCGGTCTTGAAAACATAAACCATAGCGGGGTCGTCGGACTTTATTGAGATTTCTTCTGCATCTTCTGTTATGACAGTTTCCTCAGCCTCGGGAACCAGAAGATCCATTTCACGCATAAGCAGCTCGATGCCTCCCAGAGTCTGTGCGGAAACGCAGACCACAGGTGTGATAACGCCCTCACAAACGCCCTTGTGTAGACCATCAATACGTTCCTTTTCAGTGAGAGGCTCACCTGAGAAGAACTTCTCCAGTAGGTCATCATCAACTTCAGCAACAGCCTCAGAGAAGGCTTCAATTAAACCGTCAATACGGTAGCTCATCTTCTCGGAAACCTCAGCTGTGGGCATATCGGTTTCAATAGCTTTGCCGCGTTCATCAAACTTGTAAGCCTTCATTTCGATAAGGTTTACATAAGAAACAACCTGACGTTCAGCGATAACGGGAACGATTACAGGGCATACAGCTGAACCGAACTCGGATTTCAGCTCTGTGAGTACATTATAGAAGTTAGCGTTTTCGTCATCCAGTTTAGTAACAACGAACATACGAGGTTTATTCATTTTAACAGCCTGGTCGTAAGCTTTGTGAGTGCCGACCTTAACGCCAGATTTACCGGAAACAGTAATCATAACGCAGTCGCTTGCGAAGATACCGGAAACCATTTCGCCCGCAAAGTCCAACATACCGGGAGTGTCGATAAGGTTGACGTCTAGTTTCTGGAGAGCCATTGAGGCTACAGAAGTGTATACAGAGGACTTTCTCTTCATTTCCTCGGCAGTATAGTCAGAAACGGTATTTTCTTCAGCGATTTTGCCCATACGCTCAGTTGTGCTGCTACGGTAGAGGAGAGCCTCGCAGAGAGTGGTTTTACCGGAGCCGGCATGACCGGCTAATGCAATGTTCTTTCTTGTGGTTGAATTGCTCATAATCTTTTCGCTCCTATTTGATAATTTTTATTTTAAGGTTAAAGTACACAATTTATTTGAACTGCACATTTTTAATTATATATCATATCACGAAAAAAATCAAGCCTTTTTTGAGAAAAAATTGAAGAAATGCGAAAAAATTTTTTAGCCTGCCCAAAAACTTTGATTTTTTACAAGAAATGACACAAGCCTTGCCTGACATTTGCATCAGACAAGGCTTGTTATATTACTATTATCAACTCCACTCTGCCGGGAGCGGTGCAAGCTCAGGGATATAGTTCCTTGCAATGAAGTAAACCGTTGCAATTATGCCTACTGTAACCCAGAACCATGTCTTTCGTGGAAGTATATGCACATCTCTGCCAAATGACAGCAGAACTATCTCTACATAAAACAGCACGATACACAAAAAGAGAAATACCGCCACTGCATTGCTTCTCAGTGCCAGAAGTAAATCGCCGTCCATCACCGCCATTATACACCTTGTAAGCCCGCATCCGGGACAGAGTACACCCAGTAAAACATAGGTGTTGCAGGGTGGAAGAATGTTTGCGGCTATGTTGTAGGCGGTATCTCTGAGAAAGATACACCCCAGAACTAATAATACGGGTAAGGATAGCAGTACTATCCTTACCCATCTTCTATTAAGCATGGTTATTCTCAGCCTCAGTCTACAAGAACGGGATTAAAGTCCTCATTCCAGGGCAGTCCCCACTTGTTCAATGCTTCCATGAAAGGATCCGGGTCGAACTCTTCGATGTTGTATACGCCGGGCTTCTTCCATTTGCCTGTCATAACCATCATTGCGCCAATCATTGCAGGTACGCCTGTGGTGTAGGAGATAGCCTGTGAGCCGACTTCTTTGTAACATTCCTGGTGGTCGCATACATTATATACATAGTAGGTTTTTTCCTTGCCGTCCTTTATTCCTCGGAAGATACAGCCAATGTTGGTTTTGCCAACGGTTCTGGGGCCCAGAGAAGCAGGGTCGGGAAGTACTGCTTTCAGAAACTGGAGTGGAACGATTTCCTTGCCTTCGTACATGATAGGTTCGATTGAAGTCATACCCACGTTTTCCAGGCACTTGAGATGGGTGAGATAACTCTGACCAAAGGTCATAAAGAAACGGATACGCTTGACGCCGTTTATATTGATCGCAAGGGATTCAAGCTCTTCGTGGTGGAGAAGGTACATCTCCTTTTCGCCGACCTCTGCGAAGTCGTAGACGCGCTTGATTTCCATAGGCTCAGTTTCAATCCATTCACCGTTTTCGATGTAACTTCCTTTTGCGGAAACCTCCCGAATGTTGATTTCAGGGTTGAAATTGGTAGCGAATGGGTAGCCGTGATCACCACCGTTGCAGTCAAGGATATCAATGTAGTGGATTTCATCGAAGTAGTGCTTCTGTGCGTAAGCACAGAATACGCCTGTAACACCCGGGTCAAAGCCGCTTCCGAGAAGAGCAGTGATACCTGCCTTTTTAAAGCGTTCACGATATTCCCACTGCCATTTGTACTCAAACTTAGCGGTATCCTCCGGTTCGTAGTTTGCGGTATCCATGTAGTCTGTCTTTGTTTCAAGACAGGCATCCATGATAGTTAAATCCTGATAGGGGAGTGCAACGTTGATAACGATGTCAGGCTTTACCTCATTTATCAGCACAACCAACTCAGGGACATTATTTGCATCAACCTGAGCGGTGGTGATTATGGTTTTTGTGTTCGGATTCTTTTCAAGGATAGACTTGTGTATAGCGTCGCACTTTGACTTAGTACGACTTGCGATGCACAGCTCCTCGAATACAGTATCATTCTGACAGCACTTATGAGCAACAACGCTCGCCACGCCGCCTGCGCCGATTATTAAAGCTTTTCCCATTGTTTTATTTCCTTTCCGGTTTGATTTGTTGATTTGTTGGTGAAGTTCACATCTTGCTTCTCAATTGCCAATTACATAAAATCATTTCACAGCGATTTTTGTTCCGACTCTCTCAGTGCGTCTCGCACATTATTGGGAATGGCAAAACAGCCGCGATGGAGAGATGTGTTATAGTACTTGGTTTTAATACCCAACCTGTTCCAATATGCTTCCTGCAAATCGTTTCTGGGGTCGAGACCCTTTGAGGCAAAGCCGAAGAGCCAGTGTCCCGATGGATATGTAGGAATATGCGCCTGGTAAACCAGTGCCACAGGAAAAATGGACTTGATTCTGCTATGGGCACGTTTCATAGAATTTCTGTAAGAATCATAGAAGGTGCTTTCGTGCTGATTTACAAGTATACCATTTTCACCCAGTGCTTTATAGCAGTTGCCGTAGAATTCACGCGTGAAGAGTCCCTCTCCCACGCCGAACGGGTCGGTGGAGTCTACTATAATAAGGTCATATGCACCCTCTGATACACGTCTTACAAATCTCAGGCCGTCCTGGTAGTGAATATGTACTCTGGAGTCATCCAGGCTACATGCAGTAAATGGCAGATATTCACGTGCCACTTCTACAACCTTATAGTCTATTTCAACCATGTCAATATGCTCAATTGTATCGTAACGGCACAGTTCTCTCACAGTACCGCCGTCTCCGGCGCCGATAACAAGTACACGCTTTATATCGGGGTTGGTTGCCAGGGGGATGTGGGTTATCATTTCGTGATAGATGTATTCATCCTTTTCGGTGAGCATAAGGAGACCGTCAAGTGTGAGTATACGTCCGAATTCGTTTGATTCAAATATATCTATTCTCTGGAAGTCACTCTGAATGGATGCAAGCTGTCTGTCAACCCGCAGTGATATGCGTACATGTTCAGTGTGATTTTCAGTGTACCAAATGTCCATGAGACAAAACCTCCGGATTTGTATAATTAACAATTAATAATTATTCATTATTACATGGACTTAACAACGCAAAGCGTTTTTAAGTCCATGTCCTGTGACCCTGTGAGGGAACATCCTTTTTCTTTTGCATATTTTATATAATCTATGATATCCCTTGTGATACGTTCGCCCGGGGCGAGAATGGGAATGCCCGGTGGATAGCACATTACAAATTCACAGCAAATCCTGCCCACGCTCATTTCAAGAGAAACCACTTCTCGGTTTGCGTAGAATGCCGCTTGGGGTGTCATTGCAACATCAGGGGCTATGTAATCGCTTGACAGCATTCCACGACAGTCGCCGCCGTGGATTCTCTTTATCTCCGACAAGGATGAAATCAGTCGCTCTATTTCAAGTGCACGGTCGCCGGCTGTGACTATGGCAAGAACATTGCCTATGTCGCCGAATTCAATCTGTATGCTGTACTCATCTCTCAGCAGGTCGTAAACTTCAATTCCTGCAAGACCTGTATTTCGTGTATGGATAGAAAGTTTGGTGCGGTCAAAGGCATAGAAAGAGTTACCATTGCACAGTTCTTCGCCATAGGCATAGTAGCCGCCGATGTAGTTTATCTCTTCTCTGGCATAGTCGGTGTATTCCATAGATTTACGAAACATCTCCCTACCGTTTAATGCGAGATTGCGCCTTGCAATGTCAAGGGAAACCATGAGAAGATAGGATGCACTGGTAGTCTGGGTGAGGTTTATTATCTGTCTTACCCTGTCAGCGTTTATATTTTTACCGCAGAGAAGCATTGCACTCTGTGTAAGTGAGCCGCCTGTTTTGTGTATACTCACTGAGGACATATCTGCACCTGCTTTCATAGCTGAAACAGGCAGATTCTCCCCAAAGTAGAAGTGCGTACCGTGGGCTTCGTCAGCAAGAAGAAGCATACCGTGAGCATGAGCCAGGTCAGCAATACGCTTTATGTCAGTGCATACACCGTAGTAGGTGGGATTGTTTACTAGGATAGCTTTTGCATCTGGATTCTGCAAAACAGCCCTTTCGACTGCCTCATAGGACATACCCAGAGGTATTCCAAGCTCCTTATTTTCGTCGGGGTCAACGTAAACCGGAACTGCACCGTTCAAGACAAGAGCGTTGATTGCGCTTCGATGTACGTTTCTGGGCATGATAAGTTTTTCACCGGACTTGCATGCAGTGAGAATCATAGCCTGGGAAGCACCTGTTGCACCGCCAACGATAAAGAAAGCATTTTCTGCGCCGAAAGCGTCAGCGGCAAGAGTTTGGGCGTCCTTTATAACGGAAACGGGATGGCAGAGGTTATCGAGATTTTTCATGGAGTTTACGTCTATTTTGACACATTTCTCACCGAGAAAATCTGCAAGAGCCTTATTGCCTCTTCCGCCTTTGTGGCCGGGAACATCAAAGCGAACCACACGGTTTAGACTATGTTCCTCCATGGCTTCAAGAAGCGGCGCACGGCTTTGGTCAAGATTGTATTCTCTTATAGGTTTGTTTTTTATTTAAAACACTCCTTTTCAGTAAATGTTTCTTCCGCTGAAAATCTCAATCATTTCACGGCGTAGACGATTAGTTATATCAAGGCGTACCCTTGGACTAAGCTCGTATTCATCGGTTTTGAATAGGTAATCCTGGAGTCGCATATCCTTAATCAGCATACGTGTATGGAAGAGATTCGATTGGTAGACATTCATGTCCACAGCGTCATATTTACGAAGCACTTCGTCGTCTATATAATCTTGGATGGATGTGATTTTGTGGTCTATGAAGTATTTCTTGCCACTTACATCTCTTGTGAAGCCACGGACACGGTAATCAATCGTGATGATATCGGAATCAAAGCTTCCGATAAGATAGTCAAGGGTGTTAAGGGGTGAAATTTCACCGCAGGTTGCCACATCTATGTCAACTCTGAATGTAGTAACCTCGTTGTCGGGATGGCTCTCGGGGAAAGTGTGCACCGTAACATGGCTTTTATCAAGGTGTGCGTGAACATCCTTGCCCTTGGGCAGAAACGCCGCCCCTTTATTGCAGGATGAATCCATATTCTCCGGGGCAACATCGCCCTCTGCTATTAGTACGTTCACTGATGCACCTTGGGGCTCGTAGTCCTGCTTTGAGATGTTAAGTACCGTGGCACCTATCATTTCCGTTACGTTGCATAGGATGTTTGTAAGTCTCTCCGAGTTATACTGCTCGTCGATATAGCGGATGTAGTCTTGCTTTTCACGCTCAGATGAAGCGTAGCAGACGTCAAAAATGTTGAAGCTTAAAGCCTTCGTAAGATTGTTGTACCCGTACAAAGCAAGCTTTTTTTCCAACCCTATCATCACAGCCTTTCTTTTAAAAGTAATTGTGTATTGTTATGCTACCGTACTAAACCGGAAGATTAATTTATTGTAACATACTTTCCCGAAAATTGCAATATCTTTTACAAAATTCGTGAAGTAAATTATATGCAAATGCAGATTGACAAACCACGTCAAAAATGCTATACTTTAGTATATTGTAAATTCATGATTTTTTGGAGGAAATATTTATGAGCAATACCAATACATTAAATAAGAGTGGAGGAAAAATTTTCCTGGGAGGACTTCTTTCACTGCTGATTTTTCTTTCAGCCCTGGTACTGGCTGCATGCATGTGTCTGAGAACCAAAGGCGGCACAGTTCTTTCGGCCTATGAGAGCGTACTGGGAGAGGGCTTAGTAGGCTTTCTGTCGGGTGCACTGTGCTTCTGGCTGGCTTTTTCTATTGTAGTACTTTTTTTCATACTTTATATAATAGCTGTGAGACGTATTCCATCTGCTATTAAGGCTTTGGGTGTAGGCTGTTCACTGGCGGCAATCGTTGTACTTGGCGGCGAGCTTTTAAACCTGCTTCTCAGCTGTACATTCAAGATGGATAATGCATTTGCGGCGTGTGCGGATGCACTGCCTTCACAGTTTGGCGATGGATGCGGTGACAATGTGTTGTTCATGCTGTGGAGTATGATTATAGCATCTGTGGGAATCTTCTTGTGCAAGGTACAGAAGCTTCCTAAGACGATTAAAGCTGACAGCGTTTCTGCAAAGTCTGCTCCTGCCAAAGAGAGCGAGCCTGTTTCCGGCGAGTGTCCCTTCTGCGGCAAGGATAATCCGTCAGGAGTTAAATTCTGCGGTGGATGCGGAGCGAAACTTTAATCAATTGTAAGTAAAAAAGAGCGACCCTCGGGTCGCTCTTTTTTATGTTATTTCTTACTAGACTTTTGAGCTTGTTTTTTCTGAATTGCGTTTCCTGCTTTGTTAGCTGCTACACCAGCAACTATAGTTCCTATAGTTTCTACTAAAGTCGAAACTATTTGTCCGATTGGTAATGCCATTATAATCCCCTTCCTTTTCTTGAAATACCTGCGTCACTTCTTTTTTTTCGCCATCGTCCATCAAGATTTCTTGAACGGTTTTGATTGGCGGTTGGTCCGGTTTTAACAATAGGACCATGATTTAATTGAGGTGCTTTGCTTGTGGTCTTGTCTTTATTTCCGAAAATTCCCAAAATTTTCACCACCTTATACTTTAAAACTTTATTATAGTATATCACAAACATTACTATTTGTCAAGTATCTTTACTCAAATTAAGTTCAAAATTATGTAAAGATGGTATGATTATTAGTAAAGACCAGCTATAAAAAGTCAATACCCTAAACCAAATTTTTAGGGAAAACAG
>CAZQMA010000039.1:0-5650 GCA_964594275.1 uncultured Ruminococcus sp.
CAGGTCCTGCTTCCTATGGTATGACAGATACTATGGGTCGTATGCACTCTGACGCTCAGTTTGCAGGTTCTTCTTCTGTTCCTGCTCACGTAGAAATGATGGGTCTCATCGGTATGGGTAACAACCCCATGGTTGGTGCTACTGTTGCTGTTGCAGTTTCTGTTGAAGAAGCTGCTAAGGCAGGTAAGTTTTAAGAGAAAACCTGTTTCTATAGTTGAATATACGTAAATAACAGTTGGACACATCATTTTAAGGTTAATACCTTGTGATGTGTCTAACTTTTTTTATTGTCAGTACGGCGGTATTATGCATCGTATGAAGATGCGGGAGCTAAAACTTATATTTGTCAGAGTGCTAAAGTATATTCTTTTACATCGAAACTGCCGTAGGTGTCAGATAACAAAGCCTGCTCTACAGAAAAAACTGTGGAGCAGGCTTTATTATAAATCGCTGATAATGGCAGAGAATGCGACTGTTACTTGAGTTTTTTTAAAATTCTCTTCCCTTTTTTCATAAAATATGGTATACTATAAGATAACACTGGAAACCACTAACGGGAGGATAAAAATATGCGTATGTTGGCATTTGACGGAAACAGTATCCTTAACCGTGCTTTTTACGGTATAAGACTGCTTTCCAATCAGAAAGGAATCTACACTAACGCCATTTTTGGCTTTATGAATATCTATTTTAAGCATGTATCTGAAGTAAAGCCTGACCGTATTGTTGCAGCCTTTGATATGCGTACCCCGACTTTTCGACACAAGGCTGTTGAAACCTACAAAGCTAACCGTAAGGGTATGCCTGAAGAGCTTGCAATGCAGCTCCCTTATGTGAAAGAGATCCTCACACTTATGGGTGTATCCGTCATTACCTGCGAGTGCTATGAGGCAGACGACATTTTAGGCACTCTTGCACGTATCTGTACAGAGCAGGGCTCTGAGTGCCATATTGTAACGGGAGACAGGGATAGTTTACAGCTTATTGAAGAGAATGTAACTGTAAGACTTGTTACAAACAAAGATACCATTCCCTACACTCCCGACAGATTCAAGGAGGAGTATGGCTTCCCACCATTGTCCATGATTGATCTGAAAGCCCTTATGGGCGACAGTTCAGATAATATTTCAGGTGTTGCAGGTATTGGGCAGAAAACGGCAAGTACTCTCATTCAGTCGCACACAACCATTGAAAATCTCTATGAAAATCTTGACCGTGCAGGCCTTAACAAGGGCGTGTATAATAAGCTAACTACAGGTAAGGCGGATGCGGAGCAGAGTAAGTGGCTTGCAACAATCGTAAAGGATGCGCCTATCCCTCAGTCTCTTTCCGACTACGACAAAAAGGAACCTGACGGCGGCAAGCTGAAATCACTTCTCTTAGATCTTGAAATGTCAAAGCTTATCTCAAAGCTTAACCTTGAAGATACTGATGCCGTTTTTGAAGAGGAAAAAGCTGTATCCGCACCGGAAATTACTCTTACAGAGCAGGTGCTTGATAATGAGACGATGGTGCGATGGTGTGAGAAGAATGCCGTTCTATCCTATCTTTTTGACGGTGAAAGGCTTACTGCATGCACAGATGATGCTCTTTATAAAACAGAGGATGAAGCTGCGATACTTGAATTTTTAAGTGGAAACGTGAAGAAACGTACCTTTATGGCGAAGCAACATTACCGCTACTGTCTGGAACGTGGCTGTGAACTTAGAAATCTTATTTCAGACGGTGAAATAGCAGGATATATCTTGAATCCTACCACATCAGAATATACCATAGACAAGCTCTGCGTAACCTATCATGTAGCATATCCAAAGGGCGAAAACGCAGATGTTGCTGTCCTTGATGCGTTGTGCAATGTTATGGAGCGACTTATCGGAGAGCAGGAGCAGAATAAGCTATATAAAATGGAGCTTCGCCTTACAGAAGTTCTTGCGTCTATGGAGCATGAAGGCGTTGCGGTTGATAAAAAAGGAGTAAAGGAGTTCGGCGGTTACCTCTCTGAGCAGATTAAGGAGACTGAACAGCTCATTTACGACGAAGCAGGACATGAGTTTAAGATAGGCTCACCAAAACAGCTGGGCGAGGTGCTATTCTCGGAAATGGGACTTCCTCATGGCAAGAAAACCAAAACCGGTTATTCTACAAATGCTGAAATCCTGGAAAGTCTTCGTGCAGAATATCCTATTGTCGATTATGTCCTCCGCTGGAGACAGTATTCTAAATTAAAATCCACCTATGTTGACGGTTTGCTTAAAACTGTAGGTAAGGACGGACGGATTCATTCTCTTTTCAAGCAGACGGAAACACGTACGGGACGTATTTCTTCAACTGAACCGAATATGCAGAATATTCCCGTACGAACAAATCTGGGAAGAAACATGCGTAAATTTTTCTTAGCAGGGGAGGGCAATATTCTCCTGGATGCGGATTACAGCCAGATCGAGCTGAGAATCCTTGCAAACCTATGCGGCGATGAGAATATGCAGAGTGCCTTTTTAAGCAATGCGGATATTCATACAGCAACAGCATCGCAGGTTTTCGATATGCCTCCTGAGATGGTTACATCGGAAATGAGAAGTGCGGCTAAAGCTGTAAACTTCGGTATTATCTATGGCATGGGTGCGTTTTCCTTGTCAAAGGACATCGGCGTTTCCGTGTATGAAGCAAACCGTTATATAAAGAACTATTTTGCACGTTATCCTAAGGTAAGTGGCTTTATGGAAAAGATTGTTGAGGACGGCAAGAAAACGGGATACGTATCCACCTATTTTAAACGCCGCCGACCTGTTCCCGAGCTTAAACAGTCAAACAAAATGGTACAGGCGGCAGGCAAGCGTATTGCCATGAACACTCCCATTCAGGGTACGGCTGCTGATATAATTAAGATGGCTATGGTGCGTGTATATGACCATCTCAGAAGTGAAGTACCTGAGGCAAAGCTTATATTACAGGTACACGATGAGCTTATCGTTGAAGTACCAAAGGAACTTGCACTGAAAGCTGCAAAGATTCTGGGTGAGGAAATGCAGAACGTGGCAGATTTTGTAGTACCGCTTACAGCTGAGGTGAACATGGGAGGCAGTTGGTATGATGCAAAGGGATGATATACGCTCGGTTACAACGGAGGACATTAAACGGGTAGTTGAAATTGAACACGAGTGTTTCTCTGACCCATGGTCTGAACGGCTTTTTTTGGAAGCGTTGAACGAACCCAACATTGAAATATATATGGCAGAAACTGAGGAGAACGTTATGGGTTTTCTTGTGTTGTCAATAGGTTATGATGATATGAATATTGACAATATTGCTGTAAGCTGTGCACACAGGCGAAAGGGCGTTGCAAAAAAACTCCTCACATTTGCTCATGAGAAATACAAAGATCGTAACTTTCTTCTTGAAGTACGGGAAAGCAACGAGCCTGCCATAAATTTGTATAAATCCCTTGGCTATGAATGTGTTGGCTTCCGTAAACGCTATTATCATAACCCGGAAGAGGGGGCGGTGCTTATGACGAGACAGTCTGCTGAGAAAGCATATTAACTTTAAAATTATAAACCTGAAAGGAATAAATATAATGATTAAACACATAGTAATGTTTAAGATGAAGTCCGAGTTTGAAGGCAAAACGGCAATGGAAAACGCTCTTGAAGCAAAAGTACGGGCGGAAAAGCTTGCAGACCTTGTACCCTCACTTAAAAAGATTGAGGTCTGCATTAATACTGAAAAGGCTAATCCTGACAACTACGAATTTGCTCTTGTGTGTGAATTTGAGGATATGGAAGCTCTTGACGCCTACCAGACTCATCCCTGCCATGTTGAGTTTGGTAAGTTCATAACTCCTCGCCGTGACTTGAGAGCCTGCATTGACTATGAGATATAAGGAGTGAGTGTATGCTTATATTAGGAATAGAAAGCTCCTGTGATGAGACAGCCGCAAGCGTAGTACGGGATCATACAGAAGTCTTATCAAATGTGGTTTCATCTCAGATTGAAGAACATAAGCTTTATGGCGGCGTTGTACCCGAAATTGCATCCCGACGTCACTGTGAAAATATACTGGGAGTTGTAGAAAAGGCACTTATTGATGCGGAAGTAACTCTTGACGATCTTGATGGTATAGCTGTAACTTATGCTCCCGGTCTTATTGGCGCACTCCTTGTAGGAGTAAACTTTGCAAAAGGTCTTGCACTTGCATCTGATAAACCGTTAGTGCCTGTTCACCACATATCAGGTCACATTGCTGCAAACTACATAGCCCATCCTGAGCTTAAACCGCCATATCTCTGTTTGGTGGTAAGTGGTGGTCACAGTCATATTGTAGAGGTACTATCCTATACCGAGTTTCGTGTCGTTGGCAGGACAAGAGACGATGCGGCAGGTGAGTGCTTTGACAAATGTGCCCGTGCTATGGGCTTTCCCTATCCCGGTGGTGTTCATATCGACAAGGCAGCCCAGGTGGGAGATAAGAATGCTTTCAAGCTTCCTCGTCCCAGAGTTGCGGGAAATGAGTATGATTTCAGCTTTTCAGGTTTGAAAACTGCTGTCATAAATATGCTGCACAATGCAAAGCAGAAAGGCGAAGAGATAAACTGCAATGACCTTGCAGCCTGTGTGCAGAATACAATTTCTGAGATTGTAACCGAGCATACCATGCATGCCGCCGAGAATTTGGGTTATGATACTATAGCGGTGGCAGGCGGTGTTTCTGCTAACAGTGGTGTAAGAAATGCTATGACAGCCATGTGTGAAAAAAAAGGTTGGAAGCTCTATCTTCCTCCACTGTCTCTATGTGGTGATAATGCGGCTATGATAGCCTGTTCAGGCTCATACAACTTTGATGCGGGTATAAGAGCAGGTGCAGAGCTTAATGCCTATGCAACCATGAGCCTTGAGGAAAATGTACCCGATGGAGCTTGATTGTATGACGGACAAATTGTTATTTTTTTGTCATTCTGTACGTGTGGGGAATACAAGAGAGCTTAATTCGTGAACATTTTCTGAAAAGTGAATGGGATTTTGCGTAAACCACTTGACAATGGAAGCAAATGGAATTATAATAAATAATAGTGGGAGAGGTACTATCCGAAAAGGAAGTATGCTTTCCTAAAATAGGCACGAAAAACCGTGCGATAACGGAGGTAAAAAACAATGGCACTGACAAACAACAAGAATGTGCTGGCTTGGGTTGACGAGATGATCGCTCTGACAAAGCCGGAAAACGTAGTGTGGATCGACGGTTCCAAGGAGCAGCTTGACGCTCTGACAGCAGAAGTAACATCTCTGCCCGAAGGTGATCCCAATAAAATGTATGTACTGAATCAGGACAAGCTCCCAGGCTGCCTGTATCACAGAACTCTCCCCAACGACGTAGCTCGTGTGGAGGACAGAACTTTCATCTGTACTTCCACTAAGGAAGCAGCAGGTCCTACCAACAACTGGATGGCTCCCGATGAAATGAAGGCTATGCTGACACCTCTGTACGATGGCGTAATGAAGGGACAAACCATGTATGTAATTCCTTACTCCATGGGTCCTATCGGTTCTCCTCTGGCTAAGGTTGGCGTAGAGATTACAGACTCAATCTACGTTGTACTGAACATGAACATCATGACAAGAATGGGTAAGGCTGCATTTGAGAACCTTGGTGATA
>CAZQMA010000039.1:5660-16809 GCA_964594275.1 uncultured Ruminococcus sp.
TTCACTCCAAGGCTGATGTAGATCCTGAAAAGAGATATATTGTTCACTTCCCCGAAGAAAATACAATATGGTCCATCAACTCCGCTTATGGCGGTAACGTTCTGTTGGGCAAGAAGTGCTTTGCTCTGCGTATCGCTTCTTTCCAGGGTAAGAATGAAGGCTGGATGGCTGAGCATATGCTGATTCTGGGCGTTCAGAAGCCCGATGGCGAAACAAAGTATATCACAGCTGCATTCCCCTCTGCATGTGGTAAGACAAACCTTGCAATGCTGATTCCGCCGGAAGGCTATCAGAAGGATGGCTACAAGGTGTTCACAGTAGGTGACGATATTGCCTGGATGAAGCCCGGCGAAGATGGCAGACTCTATGCTATCAATCCTGAGAATGGCTTCTTCGGTGTAGCTCCCGGTACAAACGAAAAGTCCAACCCCAACGCACTGGCTTGCACACGGAAGAATACAATCTTCACAAACGTTGCTATGAACAACGAGGACAACACAGTATGGTGGGAAAAGCTTGATAAGAACCCTCCTGTTGATGCAACAGAGTGGAAGGGCGCTAAGGTAAATGGTCCTGAGTTCATCGCTGAAGGTGGCGCACTGGCTCATCCTAATTCCAGATTTACAGCTCCTGCTGAGAACTGCCCCTGCATTTCTCCTGAATTCAACAATCCCGCAGGTGTTCCTATCGATGCTATTATTTTCGGTGGTCGTCGTGCATCCACAACACCTTTGGTATATCAGTCATTCGACTGGACACATGGCACATACATTGGCTCTGCTGTATCTTCTGAGACAACAGCTGCTGCTACAGGTGCTGTAGGCGTACTCCGTCACGATCCCATGGCTATGAAGCCCTTCATCGGCTACAACGTTGGTGACTACTGGGCACACTGGCTGGAAATGGGCGAAAAGCTGGGCGACAAGGCTCCTAAAATCTTTAATGTTAACTGGTTCAAGCAGGACGAAAACGGCAACTTCATTTGGCCCGGTTTCGGCGACAACATGAGAGTTCTGGACTGGATCATCAAGAGATGCGAAGGAACAGTTGATGCTGACGAAACAGCTATCGGCTACCTGCCTAAGAAGGGCGACATCAACGTTGAGGGCATTGAGGATGAGGTTACTCCCGAAATCATGGACAAGCTCCTCGCAGTTGATAAGGATCTGTGGACAAAGGAAATCGCAGAAATGCGCAGATATTATACAGAAGACATCGCAGCTAAGGGCGGCAACGTTCCTGAAGCACTGATGGCTGAACTTGACAAGATTGAAGCTAAGCTGAACGCATAAGATAACTTTATGAGGAGACCGCACTGCGGTCTCCTTTTTTATAAAGAGTGAACTTTTGAATAAAGTAACAAAAACCTGTTGCAATTTGATTTGAGATGTGATATAATAGAAAAACTGAGGTTATAAAAGCTCAGTGGAGGTATTCTATGAAGAAAATAACTGTTATCACAGGGCACTATGGTACCGGCAAGACAAATTTTGCTGTAAATATGGCTCTTGACATTGCTTCAAAGGGCGAGAAGGTTACTATCGTTGATTTTGATATTGTCAACCCGTATTTCCGTACAGCGGATTTCAAA
Organism: uncultured Ruminococcus sp.; assembly: GCA_964594275.1. Taxonomy (GTDB): domain Bacteria; phylum Bacillota; class Clostridia; order Oscillospirales; family Ruminococcaceae; genus Ruminococcus_C. Next base: position 7,252 of record CAZQMA010000039.1, read on the forward strand.
GAGCTTTTTGCGGAAAAAGGCGTTACCTTAGAAGCTTCTATGTACGCCAATACAAGTCTGGATATTCCTGCGATTTCCTTTGACCTTGAACGTATGGCGTATGAGGACGGTCATCTTATAATTGATGTTGGTGGTGACGATGCAGGCGCAATAGGTCTGGGACGCTATGCTGAGGCTTTGAATGAGTATAAGGACGACCTTGATATGTACTACGTCATTAACTGCTATCGCTATCTCACCGAAGCACCTGAGGAAACCCTTAGCCTTATGTATGAAATCGAACAGGTTTCACGTATGAAGCATACCGGCATTGTGAACAATTCAAATCTTGGTAGGGAAACTACTGCTGAAACCATTGAGAAATCCATGGAATATGCGGAGAAGGTTGCAAAGGCTGCCGGTCTCCCGCTTATCGGCACGGCATACAGAAGAGATATTGACGTAGATGTAAAAGACAGAATACCTGTAGATGTGTTTGTAAAACCCATATGGGAGCAGTAATGAACGCTGCCCCCTATAAAGGGAGGAGGTAAATATATGGAAAAGATGCAGGTTCGTTTTGAACGCTGTAAAGGCTGCGGACTTTGCGTTTCCGCCTGTCCTAAGAAGCTGGTTGTTATCCAGAAGGAGAAGCGTAACGAAAAGGGTTACTTTACCGCAGTTTGTTCCGACCAGGACGCTTGTATTTCATGCATGATGTGTGCTATGATGTGTCCTGACTGTGCAATTAAAATCGAGAAATAAAAGGAAGTGGATTAAAGTGGAAAGAAGTCTTATGAAGGGCAACGAGGCTCTGGCTGAAGCTGCTATCCGCAGCGGCTGCAAGTGTTTCTTCGGTTACCCCATTACACCCCAGACAGAGCTTTCAGCCTATATGGCTAAGAAGATGGAAAAGTCCGGCGGCGTTTTCCTCCAGGCAGAGTCTGAAGTTGCCGCTATTAACATGGTGCTGGGTGCAGCATCAACAGGCGTACGCGCTATGACATCATCCTCATCCCCCGGTGTTTCACTGAAGGCTGAGGGTATTTCCTATATGGCAGGTTCTGATCTGCCCGCAGTAATTATCAATGTACAGAGAGGCGGTCCGGGTCTGGGTTCTATTCAGCCTGCACAGTCTGACTATTTCCAGGCTACAAAGGCTCTGGGTCACGGTGACTTCCACGTAATGGTTTATGCGCCCTGCTCCGTACAGGAAATGGTTGATGCTGTAACACTGGCTTTCGATAAGGCTGATGAGTACCGTATGCCCGTTATGATTCTGGCTGACGGTCTGCTTGGTCAGATGATGGAGCCTGTTACATTCCCTGAGCCTAAGACAGAGCTTCCCGACAAGTCCTCATGGGCTGCATGCGGTCATAAGAATCAGCGTAAGCATAACATCGTAAATTCCCTGTTCCTGGATGCTCCTCTGCTGGAAGCAAAGGTCAAGGAGCGTTACGAGCGTTACAAGCTGGTTGAAGAGAACGAGACAGATGCTGAACTTTATATGTGCGAGGATGCAGAGCTTGTTGTAACCGCTTACGGCGCCGCTGCAAGAGTTGCTAAGTCTGCTGTTACTAAGGCGCGCGCTGAGGGCATTAAGGTTGGTCTTTTCCGTCCCAAGACATTGTGGCCTTTCCCTGTAAAGGAACTGAATGAGGCTGCTAAGAACGCTAAGGCAATCCTTGACGTTGAAATGTCTATGGGTCAGATGATTTATGATGTAAAGTTGGCAGTTGAGTGTAGAATCCCTGTTGAATTCTTTGGCCATACAGGCGGCGTAATTCCCACACCTGCCGAGGTTTACGATGAAATTAAAAAGCTTGCAGGAGGTGCGCAGTAATGGCAGTAGTATTTGATCGTCCCCAGTCTCTCTGCGACGTTCCCACACATTTTTGTCCCGGCTGCGGACACGGTATCGTACACAGACTGGTGTGCGAGGTAATGGATGAAATGGGCATCACAGGTGACGCAATTGGCGTTGCACCTGTTGGCTGTTCCGTAATGTCCTATAACTATTTTGATTGCGATATGATTCAGGCTCCTCATGGTAGAGCTCCGGCTGTTGCTACAGGTGCTAAGCGCGTAAATCCTGATAAGATTGTATTTACATATCAGGGCGATGGTGACCTGGCTGCTATCGGTACTGCTGAAACTGTTCATGTTGGTACAAGAGGCGAAAATATCGTTATCATCTTCATCAATAATACAACCTACGGTATGACAGGCGGTCAGATGGCTCCTACAACTCTGCCCGGTCAGGTTACTCAGACAACACCTTTTGGCAGAAATACCGAAACAGCAGGTCACCCCATCCGTATCTGCGAGATGATGGCTACCCTCAGTGGTGTTGCATTGGCACAGCGTGTTGCTATTGATAATGTTCCTCACATCCGTGAGGCTAAGAAGGCTATCCGTAAGGCGTTTGAAAACCAGATTGCAAAGCGTGGACTCTCTATTGTAGAGGTACTGTCTACATGTCCTACCAACTGGGGACTCTCTCCCGATAAGGCTATGGACTTCGTGAGAACAGATATGATTCCTTACTATCCTCTGGGAGTATATAAGGACAAGGCAGCAGAAGAGGAGGCAGCGAAGTAATTATGACAACAGATATTATTTTAGCAGGCTTCGGCGGTCAGGGTATCCTGTTCACCGGTAAGATTTTGGCTTACTGCGGTCTGATGGCAGGCAAGGAACTTTCTTGGCTTCCTTCTTATGGCCCTGAAATGCGTGGCGGTACAGCTAACTGTTCTGTATGTATCTCTGACGAGCCTATCGGTTCACCTCTGGTTGTAAATCCTGATATCCTCATTGCAATGAATGGTCCTTCCTACAGCAAGTTTATTGACGCTGTAAAGCCGGGTGGTCTTGTTTTGGTTGACAACTCTGTTGTAGATGAGGTCTGTACAAGAGATGATGTTACATACATCGCTATGCCTGCAACAGATATGGCTTCTGACAGCGGCATGAACGGTTCAGCAAACATGATTCTCATGGGCAGAATGCTTGCTGAGACAAATCTCTTTGATATGGACACAGTACGTAAGGCTATGGAAAAGTGTATTCCGCCTAAGCGTGCTAATCTTATCGATGTAAACATGAAGGCTGTTGAAATGGGTGCGGCTGCAAAGTGAATAGCAAAAAAATAAAGGGTTCTGCTTCGGCAGAACTCTTTTTCTGTTTTTCATAGTTTCATTCGATATATGCTTTGCATCCAGTCTTGTTCATTATTAAATGTTCGTATTAGTCAATGAGCTTTGAGAAACTTTTACTGTCAAGGAAAGCACTGCCCGCATATACTGAAATTACCCCACCTCGAAAGGAGCGGAGAGAATGGCAACGGTCAGTTTGTGTATGATAGTAAAAAATGAGGAAGAGGTTTTAAAGCGGTGTTTGGAGTCGGCAAAGGGCATAGCTGATGAAATCATTATTGTGGATACGGGCTCGACGGATTCAACATGTGAAATAGCATTATCCATGGGCGCAAACCTCTACTGTTTCCCATGGACCGATTCTTTTGCAGATGCACGTAATTTTGCCTTTTCAAAAGCCATATGCGAATATCAACTATGGCTTGATGCAGATGACGTGATTGAAGAGGAAAGCCGTGAAAAGCTTATTGCCATGAAAAAGAATCTCACCGCTGACGTTGTTATGCTGCCCTATCATACGGCTTTTGACGAAGAGGGGAAGCCTGTTTTCACATTCTGGCGTGAACGGTTTCTTAAACGGAGCATGGACTTTAAGTGGGTTGGCGATGTTCATGAGTGTATAGTGCCGAAGGGTGTGGTTTTACGCATAAATGTGCCTGTTTGTCACCGTAAAATCAAAAACTCCGATTCTCTTCGCAACCTTTGTATCTACCAGAAGCTTCGTGCAGAGGGCAAGGAGCTTACAACTCGTGACCTATACTATTACGCACGCGAGCTTGCGGGTAACAGGGCATGGAAAGCGGCGGTATCAATTTTTGAAGAGTTTCTCAGTTGTAGTGATGCATGGTCGGCTGACTGTATTGAAGCTTGTCTTACTATGGGACATTGCTATAATATGATGGGTGATTCGGAGGGCGAAAGGGCGGCTGTGCTAAGAGGCTTTTGCTATGGTACAGCTCCCGAGCTATGTGCGGCTATGGGCGATATAAGCGTCCGAAACGGCGATTATGAGAGCGGGGTATTCTGGTATCGGGGTGGGTATTTTTCAGGGGGGCGTTCACGCTGTGAAGGGGTCTTTGAACGTCCTCAATATAAAAAACTAATCCCTGCATTGGGGCTGTGCCTGTGTTACGATCGACTTGGAAACATGGAAGAAGCCTACCATTGGCATAGAGTTGCCTATGAGGAGAATCCTAGCCATCCCTCATGCAGATTCAATGAAGAGTATTTCGAAAGCAAGGGGATTATTTCCCGCGAAAAGGAGTAGAATATGGCATATTATTATGAAACCCAGCCTTGCCGCCCCTGCGGTCCTCCTCCTCAGTCGAACGGCACATGCTGTTTCCAGGGACCACAGGGCGTTACCGGTCCCATGGGTCCCACAGGACCCGCAGGAGCAACAGGAGCAACAGGAGCAACAGGAGCAACGGGAGCAACGGGAGCAACGGGAGCAACAGGAGCAACGGGTGCAACGGGAGCAACGGGTCCCACAGCGACAGAAAGCGTACCTTCAATTCTCAGCATCGTAGGAGCGGCTGACCAGACTACAGTCACAGGTACACCTCTGGCGTTTACTACAACGGGAACAGCCTATGGCACTGACCTTACAGTTAATACAGGCGGTACTGTTGTTACAGTGAACAATGACGGCGTTTACAATGTATCTCTTAGCGGTAACGCCTCTGCGGCAACACCTCTGGCAGTTACAATTGAACTTCAGGCAAACGGTACGGCTATCCCAGGTGGTACTGTATCATTTCGACTGGATGACGTGATCAGTGAAACCAATTTCTCGGTATCTCTGCCCATTACAGCTACGACGGGCACTACAATCTCCGCTGTTCCACAGACCGATGGTGTAACCATTGATGAAGCTGTGCTTACAGTTCGGAAGATCGGCGTTACAGCTTAAAGGAAAGAATAGCTTATGGGCGGGCATCTGCCCGCCCATTATTATATGGTACAAAGCACAGGCATCTTTAAAGTGTTTCCAAAATGTAAAAAACATATGATTTATCTTGCAATCAGCGACTTAAAGTGGTATACTAAAAAATAGATATATCCGCAGGGTTGTGCATACTGGCGGTCAGTCAGAGACTCTGCATTTATTTTACATAAAAAGGGTGAAGCATAATGAAGTTAAAAGGTGCGGCTATAATAGTTGAAACGCTGATAGAACAGGGCACGAAAACTGTTTTCGGATATCCCGGAGGTCAGGTTATTGACATCTACGATGCACTTTACATGGCACAGGACCGCATATGCCATATTATAACAGCACACGAGCAAGGTGCATCTCATGCGGCAGATGGCTTTGCACGTGCAAGTGGCGAGGTTGGCGTTGTCATCGCAACCTCAGGTCCCGGCGCAACTAATCTTGTTACTGGTATCGCTACAGCTTATCTTGATTCAATTCCGTTGGTAGCGATTACGGGTAACGTTCCCAACTCTCTTATCGGACGTGATAGTTTCCAGGAAGTTGACATAACAGGCGTTACTATGCCGATTACAAAGCACAATTTCTTCGTCAAAACCATAGACGAGCTTGCACCCACCATCAGAGAGGCTTTCCGTATTGCTAAATCAGGCAGACCTGGCCCTGTTCTTGTTGATATTCCAAAAGATGTTCAGCAGGCTATAGGCGAGTACACACCCGCTCCTGTGGCAGAAAAGGCTCCTGTTCCTGAGGTTGACGTGGAAGCTGTAGCAGAAGCTGCTAAAATGATTGCAGAGGCGCAGAAGCCATACATTTACATCGGCGGTGGTGCTGTTACAGATAATGCGGGAGAGGAGATTGTTGCTCTTGCTGATAAAATCGATGCACCTATAGGCTGTACAATGATGGGACTTTCCGCTGTGCCAACATCTAATCCCAGATGGCTTGGCATGGAGGGTATGCATGGTCACTATGCGTCCTCTATCGCACAGAACGAGGCTGACCTTATTATCACTGCGGGCTGTCGTTTCAGCGACCGCGGTACAGGTAATGTTTCCAAATACGCAAGAAACGCTAAAATCATTCATATCGACATCGACCCGTCAGAGATTAACAAGAACGTTAAAGCACACCATGGTCTTACAGGTTCAGTGAAGAAGATTCTGGCTGCGCTGTGTAGTGCTGTTGAAACAAAGAAACTTCCTCAGTGGCACAACCGCATAGAGGAACTTAAAGCTATTACTGCAAAACTTGAGGCTCAAGGCGATGAAATCACCCCCTTCACAGCCGTTGATGCAATTATGGAAGCAGCTAAAGAAGCAGGAGACGACATCATCGTTGCAACAGATGTTGGACAGCATCAGATGTGGGCGGCTCAGCGTTTTGAATTTGAGACTCCCCGTACCTTTATTTCCAGCGGCGGACTTGGTACAATGGGTTTTGGTATGGGTGCTGCAATCGGTGCAAACACTGCAACAGGTAAGAAAACAGTTCTCATCACAGGCGATGGCAGCTTCGGTATGAATCTCAATGAGCTTGCTACTGCTGTGACCAATCAGTCAGACGTTGTGATTTTTGTCATGAACAACGGCGTTCTTGGTATGGTACGCCAGTGGCAGACACTTTTCTTTGACAAGCACTATTCAAATACGACACTCCAACGTAAAACCGATTTTGTAAAGCTTGCAGAAGCATTTGGTATGCCGGCATACAGAGTAGGCAGTATTCCGGGTCAGACCTGTACAAAGCAGTGTGACAGCTGTACTAATATGGAGAGCTGCATAGGTACACCGGACGAGCTTCGGGCTGTGCTTAAAAAGGCTTTTGCAGTAAAAGGTCCTGTTCTTATTGATTGCACGATCGACTGTGATGCATTTGTATTGCCTATGCTTCCACCGGGTGGTTCTATTGATGATATAATCGTAGACCCTGCGGCTAAAAATTGAGAGAGGTGAGCTTATGGAACAATTTGTAATTTCAATCCTCGTTGCAAACCGCGCAGGTGTACTGACACGGGTTTCCAGTATGTTCACACGTCGTGGTTTCAATATTGACACACTGACTGTTGGCGAGACGGAATCTTCCGAGTTTTCACGAATTACCGTTACTCACAGGGGAGACAAATCTGTCTGCGACCAGATTGTAAAGCAGCTTGAAAAGATGTATGACGTGGAAAAGGTTCAGGTAATGCCTCGAGATACCACTGTTGCAAGAGAGTTGCTTCTCATAAAGGTAAGCCACAAGCCCGAGGAACGTCAGGATATTATGTCTGTTGCAGATGTATTTCGAGCTAAAATCATTGACTTCTCACAGGAAGCCCTTGTAATCGAACTTCAAGGTGCAACTGCAAAAATTAACGCCTTTATTGAGCTTTTGAAGCCCTATGGCATCATTGAGATGTGCCGCACAGGTCTTGTTGCTCTTGAGCGAGGCGGAAACAGCCTGAAAGGCTGAGAAAAGTTTTAAGTTTATAAATTCTATTTAAAGGAGTAAAATATCATGGAAAACACAGCTAAGGTTTTTTATCAGGAGGATTGCGACCTGTCCCTGCTTTACGGCAAGACAATCGCTGTAATTGGTTACGGCAGTCAGGGTCACGCTCACGCACTGAATGCTAAGGAGTCCCTGGGTGACAACGGCAGAGTAATCATCGGTCTCTACGAGGGCAGCAAGTCCTGGGATAAGGCTGTTAAGCAGGGCTTTGAGGTTTACACAGCAGCTGAGGCTGCAAAGCAGGCTGACATCATCATGATTCTTATTAATGACGAAAAGCAGGCTGCAATGTACAAAAAGGACATAGTTCCCAATCTGGAAGCAGGTAACATGCTCATGTTTGCACACGGCTTTGCTATCCACTTCGGACAGATTGTTCCTCCCGCTGATGTTGACGTTACAATGATTGCGCCCAAGGGTCCCGGTCATACTGTAAGAAGTGAATATCAGGCTGGCAAGGGTGTACCCTGTCTGGTTGCTGTTCATCAGGATGCTACAGGTAAGGCTAAGGATATGGCTCTGGCTTACGGTCTGGCTATCGGCGGCGCAAGAGCAGGTGTTCTTGAAACTACATTTAGAACTGAGACTGAAACTGACCTGTTTGGCGAGCAGGCTGTTCTCTGCGGCGGTGTATGCGCACTGATGCAGGCAGGTTTTGAAACACTGGTTGAAGCAGGCTACGACCCCAGAAACGCTTACTTTGAGTGTATTCACGAGATGAAGCTTATCGTTGACCTTATCTATCAGAGCGGCTTTGCTGGTATGAGATACTCCATCTCCAACACTGCTGAGTATGGCGATTATATCACAGGTCCTAAGCTCATCACTGAGGAAACCAAGAAAACCATGAAGCAGATTCTGAAGAATATTCAGGATGGCTCATTTGCAAAGGAATTCCTGCTTGATATGTCTGAGGCCGGCGGTCAGGCTCACTTCCGTGCTATGAGAAAGCTTGCTTCCGAGCATCCCTCCGAAAAGGTTGGCGAGGAAATCAGAAAGCTTTATAGCTGGAACAACGAAGAGGATAAATTCATCAATAACTAATCCGGATTTCCGGTAAAGAGCTGCTTTTCCGTTTTGGATTTATCCGGGCGGGAGGGCAGTTTGTTTTTTATTTGGTAAATTATATATAGCTAAGCGAGAATTAATGTTCCGGCGGGACATTTGATTATGCATTATTAAAATAAAATAATCTATTTAAAGAGAGTGTGAAACTTAAAATGAGCTGTAATTTTTACTGTGAGGGTGTGGAAAAGGCACCCCAGCGTTCACTGCTGAACGCACTTGGCATGACTAAAGAGGAAATGGAAAAGCCTTTGGTTGGCATCGTTTCCTCCTATAATGAAATCGTTCCGGGTCATATGAATATCGACAAGATTACAGAAGCTGTAAAGCTGGGCGTTGCAATGGCTGGCGGCACACCTGTTGTATTTCCTGCAATTGCAGTGTGCGACGGCATAGCTATGGGACATGTGGGTATGAAGTATTCTCTGGTAACTCGTGACCTTATTGCCGATTCCACCGAGTGCATGGCACTTGCCCATCATTTTGATGCACTGGTTATGATCCCCAACTGCGACAAGAATGTTCCCGGTCTACTTATGGCTGCTGCAAGAGTGAATGTCCCCACTGTCTTTGTAAGCGGTGGACCTATGCTTGCAGGTCACGTGAGAGGTAAGAAAACCAGTCTTTCAAGTATGTTTGAAGCTGTAGGCTCCTACTCCGCAGGAAAGTACACTGCTGAGGATGTGGAAGAGTACGAAAATAATGTCTGCCCTACCTGTGGTTCATGCTCAGGTATGTACACTGCAAACTCAATGAACTGTCTTACCGAGGTTTTAGGTATGGGACTCCGTGGCAACGGCACAATCCCAGCTGTTTACTCTGACCGCTTGAGACTTGCTAAACACGCCGGTATGGCTGTTATGGAACTATATAGAAAGAATATCCGTCCCAGAGACATTATGACGGAAAAGGCTTTTGAAAACGCTCTTA
>CAZQMA010000040.1:0-16583 GCA_964594275.1 uncultured Ruminococcus sp.
ACCGATCTTGTGGTTAACACCGGTGTAGAACAGGATACGCGCGGTAGTCGTTGTCTTACCAGCGTCAATATGCGCCATAATACCAATAAATCTGGTATTTTCAAGTGAACAATCTCTGCCCATAGTTGACCTCCTCTATTCAACTCAGCGATGCTATTACCAACGGTAATGTGCAAATGCCTTGTTTGCTTCTGCCATCTTATGTGTATCGTCACGCTTCTTGCAAGCGCCGCCTACATTGTTCAGTGCGTCGAGAATTTCACCTGCAAGTCTTTCCTTCATGGTTTTCTCATTACGCAGTCTGGAATACTTTGTGATCCATCTCAGACCCAGTGTCTGACGACGATCAGGCTTTACTTCCATAGGAACCTGGTATGTTGCACCGCCCATACGGCGAGCCTTTACTTCCAGCTGAGGCATTACATTTTCCATTGCCTGCTGGAACATCTCCAGTGCGTCATTTCCTGTCTTCTCAGCTACGATGTCAAATGCACCGTAAACGATTTTCTGAGCGACACCCTTCTTACCGTCGATCATGATATTGTTGATCAGACGTGTAACGAGCTTGGATTTGTAGATAGGATCTTCAAGCACGTCACGCTTTGCGATTTTACCTCTTCTTGGCATGTTCGCTTCCCTCCTTCACATAATTCATGAATTCACAGGTACTCGTTCAGGCAGTCTTATCTGCCGACCGTCAGGAGCCAATGCAGAGGATCGCAGCGCTGTATGTATTCACACAGCAATCTATATGATCTCCACATGTTTCCTGTGGTTGTTATTGTCCTGTTCTTACGTTTCGGCAACAGTATTATTCTTACTTCTTGCCAGCCTTCGGACGCTTTGCGCCGTACTTAGAGCGAGCCTGCATTCTGTTTGCAACACCCTGTGCATCCAGTGCGCCTCTGATGATGTGGTAACGTACACCGGGCAGGTCCTTTACACGTCCGCCTCTGATGAGAACAACGCTATGCTCCTGCAGGTTGTGACCGATACCGGGAATGTAAGATGTTACTTCAAAACCATTTGTCAGCTTTACTCTGGCAATCTTTCTCATAGCGGAGTTAGGCTTCTTAGGTGTAGCTGTACGAACTGCTGTACATACGCCTCTCTTCTGCGGTGAGCTCTGGTTTGTAGTTACCTTCTTCTTAGAATTGTAACCCTTCTGAAGTGCGGGAGCTGTTGACTTTTCAGCCTGTGACTTTCTTCCCTTACGAACCAACTGATTAAACGTAGGCATTAATCTTCCTCCTTTTCAAAAAATATAAAAGATGGTATGCAACTATTCTGCCGCATACCATCTCATTATATACTTCATTTTTCTCTTTGTCAAGGGTTTTTTCTAAGTTTTCACATTTTCCTAAAAAAGCTCCTCTCAAAACGCCTTTTACTGCGCAACACGCCATATTTCAAACAACAAATCCGTTAATTTCGCACTCTTTTCCGAATAATATTTAAGCACAAGCCTCGCATCTGCTACTCCAATCACGCCATCACCATCAGTGTCAACAATTCTGATATAGCGTTCATCCAAGCCCTTGCCATCCAGAGCAAGTTCTGCGTAAATCCTAAGTATACAGTTCGCATCACTCATATCAACAAAGTTATCACCATTTACGTCGCCACATATGCGATCTTCAAGAGGAACGGTGGCATTGGTTGTATTAAAACCGCTGACTGTGGTTGTTGTTGTAGTAGTAATTGTCATGACTGTAGTTGCTGAAGTCATTCCGGTAACAGACTCCCCTGAAATAATAATTCTTCCGCTTAAAAGTTCACAGCTTCCCTTGCCTTTTTCGCCTCGTATTATCTGCAAATCGCCTGTTGTATTCTCGGAAAGCAGCTTCAGTTCGCACACATCGCCCGGCTGAACATCAGGGCTTACTGTAACGGTTATATAGGCAATCACGCCGTCCGGACAGTAAATATCCTCTACATCAATAAGCTCGATTACGTCCCAGAACACGCCTAACTCATGGTTTACCGCAGGGTTTCGCACAAGCTTGCCGCCCATGCTATCGACTGCCGCCAGAAGTTCTGAGTCAAGTTCCTCAGCTTCGGGAGTAAGCTGGCTCTTATCGTAAGCAAAACCATAGATTATATTTCGCCATCCGCCGGTATCACTAAGACTTATTGGAATTTTCACACTGTAGTTATTTTCCGCAAGGTCAAGCAGGCTCACTTCTACCTCTCCTGCTGCAAGCGTACCGATGGTTTGGAGAACGGGGCGGGCAGTAGTCAAGGTGGTAGTGGGAACAGTGGTCTGTACTGTAGTGGTAACAGTGGTTGTAGGTAATGTGGTAATAGTAGTAGACGTAGTTGTGGCGGTTGCAACAGGCTGAGTTTCAATGAGAGCAAAATCATTGCCGTTTTCCAGAGCGTAAGCCTCGGCAGTAGAGTTTTTATATCCATAAATCAGAACATCCACAGGGATGGACTTCTCCTCCAGAACACAGGCTTCATTACAAACTGTAACCTGGCTTAGCGCATCACATTCGGCAAACGCAAGACTTTTTATTCGATTAACACTCACTGGAAACTCTGCCGCTGTAAGACCCGACAAGCTAAACGCTTCATTTTCTATAACTTGAACGCCGTCACATATACATATAAAGGAAAGACTTTCACAGCCAAAGGCTGTGCCTTCGCGGATAGTCGATACTTTACCGGGAATGGTAAGACCCTTTAGTGAGGTACAATCCCAGAAAGCGTATACGCCGATATACTCAAGATTCTCTGTACCGTTTATGTAACGCATAGTCCAGAGATTGTCGAATGCATAGGAGCTTACACATCTCACGGTTGAGGGGAGATTGATTATATCAATGGTTTCATTTGCCGCAAAGGCTGCTCCGCCGATTATGCGTACGCCCTCGGGAACGGTAAGTTCCGTGTCCTCGCCATAATAACCCAGAAGTACACTTCCATCATATATTACAAAACTGCTTTCACTATTTGCAGCTCTGAGGCTATTATAAAAGGCAGTGTCGAAGAATGCATTCATACCCACATCTACTACGCCCTCAGGGATGTTTATGTTTTTAAGGCTCATACAGGACTGGAACGCCTCAGAGCCGATTGAAACAAGAGTTTCCGGAAGAACTACCTCTCTCAGAGAAGTACACTTATTAAATGCCGCTGTTCCTATAGATTCAATCATTGTACCCAGCGTAACGCTACTAAGAGATGTACAACCCTGAAACATATAGTCGGAAACGGCGGTTATTCTTTGTCCGAGAACAGCTTTCCGGAGGTTGCTACACTGCTTGAACGCCGATGCACCCACCTCAGATACGCTGTCAGGCAGAGTTATCTGTTTCAGGGATGTGCATCCCGCAAAGGCGCTGTTCCCAAGCTTTACAAGACCATCCCACACCATCACCTGCTCCAAGGCGGTACACTCTTTAAAAGCGCCTCTTCCAACCGAAAGAACCGTTGCCGGCAACACTGCGGCTGTAAGACCGCTTCCTGAAAAAGCGTAGTCACCTACAGATTTAACACCGCTGGGCATTATAACTGACGTAAGCGCAGTACAGCCGGAAAAGCTTCTCTTGCCAATATAGCCTGACACAGCCGAAAGTCTTACCGATTCAAGAACCGTATTGTTTTCACATGCACTGTCCGCAATTACACGAACCGTTTCAGGAATCGTCAGATTCACCTCCGTATCCTTAACCGAAATTAGTACAATATCATCCAGTATAAGTACAGGCTCCGAAGCATGACTTTCGCTCCACGCAGTATTGCCAAAGGCATTCTTACCTACGGATCTGATTGATTTTTCAAGGTTGATTACATCAAGAGCACTGCATCCGTAGAATGCCTGCTCTCCTATTTCCTGAATTGTATCCGGCAGACTTATCTCCGTAAGCCCGGTACATCCTGCAAAAGCACCGCCGTCAATTGCCACAACGCTCATTTCATTATATATTTCCGGTACGGAAAACGCACCGCTGATACTTTTTACTGTACCCGTTACTGCAAGGGCAGACAGTCCCTCAAGCTGTCTGTAGGTCAAAATGCCATCGTTGAACTTTCCCTGTTCAGCGGCAGCTGCAACCTCTGCTTCGGCATAAAGCTCATACTGCGTTCTCGGTAATGCAAAAAGCGTCATCCAGAGCAGTGAAAGCACCAATATGAAGGCTGCTACCCTTTTTCCTTTCATGGTAGTATGCATAAAAACACCTCGTACTTTTTATGTTTAATTCCTTTTCCCATTGGTCTGCGCATTAAAGGCTCCTCCCCCTTTTAACACGCCTAAAGACCTGCACTCTTTTCTGCGTAGGTCTTTAGTATTGCCGCAGCGTCTGATATTTCAAGAATACCATTACCGTCCATGTCACCCGAAAGCTGAACATATGGCGATGGGTTACTCAGTGTACCCGAGGCAAGCCTTGCGTATACGGCAAGTACAATCTGGCCATCGGAAATATCTACATTTCCATCCTCGTTTACATCGCCCATCAAAGGCTCGGCAAGCTCGAAGCTTCTGTTGTAGATTTCGGCATAACTTTCCGCTGTGGAGTCTCTAAGACCATACAGCACTGCACTCGATGAGACAGTGTTCTCCGTATTGGATATCTTACAGTTTACATTGAATACCGTAAAGCGTTTCAGTCCCGTACATTCACCGAAGGCATCCTCTCCTACAGAAACCACCGTTGACCTCAGGGTTATTTCGCTCAGAGCCGTACATCCGAAAAAGGCGTAACTGCCTATTTCAGTTACAGCCGCAGGTATTAGTATTCTGGTAAGACCTGTACAACCGAGAAAGACAGCCGATTCTATTTGGCTGAGTTTATTTGGCAGCCGTACCGAAATAAGACTTGTGCAACCTACAAAAGCGTGATTTCCAATCGCAGAAACGCTATCCGCAAATTCAGCCTTTTGAAGTGCAACACACCAGTTGAAAGCATATGCGCCCACTGTCTTAACACCATCAGGTATACTTATCTCCGTCAGCTGTGAGCATCCCGAAAAGGCAAGACCTCCTATATCCCTGACGCTTCCCGATATTTTCACCGACATAAGGCTCTTGCAGTCCTCAAAGGCACTTCCCGCTATCGCTGTTACGCCCTCGGGTATATCAACATGAGTATCACTCCCCTGATATGCTATAAGTATATTGTTGCCCTCGATAACGCACCCCGGCGGCTGGTTTAAAAGCCAAGGCGTACCCTCCAGGATGTTCCAACCTATGTAGGTAACGGTATCGGGGATGATAACTGTTTCAAGGCGTGTACAGTTATGAAAAGCATAGTCACCGATAGTTGTGACCGTAGGCGGCAGTGAAACCAGACTCAGTCTTGTTCTGTCATGAAAGGCACTCTCGCCGATTTCCGTAACAATCATTCCGTCTATCATCTCAGGGATGACGGCTTCTGTTACCGAGGCACGTGAACGGGTTATAACCACTTCGCTCCGCTCGTTTATTCGGTAGTATATGTTTCCGTTATAGAGAAACTCCTCCGAGTCCTCCGCTCTTGCAACACACACCGGCAGATTCACAATCATAAGAATAAGTACAAGCATAACCGCAATCCAATTCATTTTTTTTATGTTATTAGGCAGAACCGTCACCTCCTTGCATTCAGGACATTTATAATATATACTACCACAAAATTTACGGTATGTCAATTAATTTAAGTAAGTTTGCACGGAGAAGAGATTATCTGACATTGTTTAAAAATCATCCCTTGACTAAACCGCAATAAAGTAGTACAATGGTATCGGAAATAATTTTAATCGGAGGTAATCCCCATGGAAAAGAAATTTATAGTTGAAACATCCGCAAGACACGTGCACCTGACAGCGGAGCATTTTGCAATTCTCTTCGGCGAGGGCAAGGAGCTGACTGTCAAGAAGATGCTATCTCAGCCCGGTCAGTTTGCATCTGAAGAGAGAATCACTGTTGTAGGTCCAAAAAAGGAAATGGCAGGCGTTTCTATCCTCGGCCCGTTCCGTCCCGCAACTCAGGTTGAGCTGTCCGCTACAGACGCTCGTTCTATCGGTATCGCCGCTCCTATCCGTGAGTCCGGTGATGTTGCCGGCACAGGCGCATGTAAGCTGGTTGGTCCCTGTGGTGAGGTTGAAATCAGCGAAGGCGTTATCGTAGCTCAGCGTCACATTCACTTCACTCCCGAGGACGCAGCTGCTATGGGTGTTAAGGACAAGGATGTTGTATGGGTTAAGGTTGACACTGATGGCAGAAAGGCTATCCTGGGCGATGTTGTCTGTCGCGTATCTCCTAACTATGCAACCGCTATGCACATTGACACTGACGAATCAAACGCAATCAGTGCACCCCGTGACCTGATGGGCGAAATCGTTGAAATCGGCTAAGATACATATTTAATAAATAAATAAAGGCACTTTTGATGTTTATATCAGAAGTGCCTTTTGTTGTTGTAAAAAGGCTGTCCCGCAAAGGACAGCCTTAACTTTAAGCCATATTCTGAGTTGCGACAGCAAACAGTGCCATGGAGAAGTGGAACAAAGCCGCTACAATAAGCCAGGGGGAAGAGAGCGCAATTCTCACACCACGGTAACTCTGACGGATAGTGTTTGCAGGTAGGCGGTTGCATCGCAACTCCTTAATCCAAAATACCAGTCCTGCACCTGCAATGAAATAATAAACAACCTCGATAGCAAAGAGCACAATAGGTCCCCAAGCTTCTCCGGACATAAGCTCTGTAGGAGTCACTGCAACGACACCCGGAATGTAGGTTGTACAGAGATTTATAACGGTAGCAATTGTGTTTACTGCTACATGAACTCCGATTGACGGTAAAAGGGAGTTGTGCTTGATTGTGATTCTTGCAAGGAAAATACCGACGGGCATCGCAAGTAGAAACTGTGAAAGGTTCTCGTGTGCAAGACCAAAGAGCACCGCACTGACAATAATACCAAAGCTCTGGCTCACACGGGAAAGGTTTTTCAATACAAAGCCACGATAGAGGATTTCTTCGGTAACAGGTGCAATTATGCAGGCATATAGAGTGGTTGCCACAATTGACTTTATGCTCTCAAAGCTGTCAATATCTGCTGTAAAATCCTCGACACCCAGAGAACTCATAAATGCGCTTACTATGGAATATATAATACCCGTTGCAGCCTGGATGAAAATGCCTATTGCCATGTATTTTGCAAAGTCCCACTTTTTTAGCCCAGTAGGACGAAAATATGAGGAGAATCTTATTCCCGAAACCTTACCGCCTACAATTGCCGCACCCAAGTTCGCACAAAGAAAGAGAATTCCGTTTAGGGAAATACCGATGGCAGAGCCATAGGTCATGTAGTTCTCTGCATCAAGGAGCGCATTGTATGCTGCTGAATCAGACATAACCGCACCCAGAATCCCCACAATGACTATATAAACAAGATTCAGTGCAATTATTGACGCAAAGAGTGTGAGTCCTACGATATTCATATAACGGCGTATGCTCTTTCTCTCCTGTTTATCGGGGAGAAGCGGTATCTGATAGCCTGGCTGCTTTATTCTCAGATCAACCTCGCTGTAATCAAGCTTATAGGCACAGTTTTCCGTTTCGTTGTCAAAAGGGTCGTAGGGGTTAATCCTTCTGTCTTTTATATCAGTCATATTTATGCTCCGTTCTTTAAATTCAAGAAAGACCGATACGCCGCTTCAGGCGTGTCGGTCTCACGTTCTTTAAGCTATTGCTGCTTTTGCCTTGTTTACGATGTTCTTATCGTTTTCATAGGAGAGAATGTTGGACGCATAGCCAATGTCAACCCATCGGATGTCGGCAATCTCCTCCGCCTGAGGCGTAAAGTCATAGTTTCTGGCACGTGCGATAAAGTATACAACGGTTTTCTGGGTGTCACGTTTAGGGAAGTAGGATACGGTCTCTCGGAATGTAGGGTCGATAAGCACATCCAGAGAGGTTTCTTCCTTAATTTCACGAATGGCTGTTTCGATTTCCGTTTCGTCACCTTCCATATGTCCCTTGGGAAAAGACCAATGACCGCTGTTGATATGCTTTATAAGCAGTATCTCAGTGTTGCCGTGGAATTTCCTGTAAACAATGGCACCGCATGATTTCTCATGGTACATATTAAGGCTACTCCTTTCATGATGGTAGAATATAATTGTATATATTATAGCACATTTTTATCTATTTGTCTATAGCTAAGCCACGGGTTAAATGAAACTTTCGTGAAATTTTTCTGTCCGAGCTCTACTCCTCTTCCCCTGAAAAATCGCCTAAAACTTTTACTGTCTCTTCATCATCAAGCTTTTCTATGCTTCTGAGCTTCCTGCTTATACTCCTTGTACGCACACCCACAAGCTTATCAAGGTCGGAGTCAAGCTGACGGATTCTGTTCCTTGCCGAAGCAAGAACATCATCAAACTTCTCAAATTCGGTTTTAACCGCACCCAACACCTGCCATACCTCATTGCTGCGTTTCTGAATCTGGAGCGTACGGAAGCCCATTTGGAGGGAGTTCAGCATTGCCGCCATGGTGGACGGTCCTGCTATGTTTACGTGGAAGTCTCTTTGCAAACTTTCAACCATTCCCATATTAACGACTTCAGCATAAAGCCCCTCAAAAGGCAGAAACATTATTGCAAAGTTTGTGGTATAAGGCGGAGCTATGTACTTGATACTTATATCCTTTGCACACTTCCTTATAACTGATTCAAGCTGTTTTTTGGCTGTCTTTATCTGTTCACTGTCGCCGCTTTCATATGCATTCTGGAGTGTTGCAAAGGTATCTCCGGGGAATTTACTGTCGATAGGGAGATAGATGTATTCGCCCTTATCTGCTGCGGGAAGCTTTACCGCAAATTCAACATGGTCGTGGCTTTCGGGAGAGGTTGAAACCTCAGTGTCATACTGCTCGGGAGTTAGTATTTCAGAGAGAATTGCTCCCAGCTGTATCTCGCCCAGTATGCCTCTGGTTTTAACGCCCGACAGTACCTTTTTAAGGTCGCCCACACCTGATGCGAGTGCCTGCATTTCACCCAACCCCTTATAAACCTCTTCCAGACGCTGACTTACCAGCTTAAATGAGTTGGTCATCTTCTCCTCAAGAGTTTTCTGAAGCTTTTCGTCAACAGTTTCACGGATGGTTTCAAGGCGTTTTGAGTTATCATCCTGCATACGTGTAATCTGATGTGACATTGTATTGCGCATATCCTCAAGCTTCTGGCTGTTGGTGGTTTCAAGGGTTTTAAGTCTCTCCTCAAACTGCCGCAGCTGAGCGTTCATTGAAGCATTCAGCATCTGCATACTGTCCTGCTGCGCCCTGGAAAACTGCTCCTGACTCTGTGAGAGGGTTTTGCCCAAAGATTCAACAGTCTGACTTGTAGACGCTCCCAGTTCCTGCCTGAGCCTACTCATTGACCCCTCCATATTCTTTTCAATATCTGCCGTCATGCGGCTCATTTCAAGTTCCATACTATCTGTACCTTTTTTGGATAGCTTTATTATCACATATACCATAAGTACAAGGGAAATAACAAGAAGTATTATAATTGCAATTTGCATATTTTTTACCGTCCTTTCAGGAATTATTGTTTTATGAGAATATTATAGCAGATTTAAAAGGAAAAAGTCAAGGATAAAAGAAAGCTTTCCTTTTCCTCTTGCATTTCCCTAAAAAAGATGATATAATAATATTGCATTTTACACATAGGAAAGGAACTACCCTTATGAATAAAATAATACTCTGGTTTGTAAAGCTAATGCCAAAGTCTGTGCAGAACATCTACTTCAAGCACGAAGAAGTCTGGCTCTACCTCTTCTACGGTGCCCTGACAACCCTCGTTTCCATGGCAACAAAACTTATCCCCCTCTATATGGCGGACAAGGACGCTATGGGTGACTTCTACATAATCTATTCGGGCATCTGTACAGCCTTTTCCTGGATTTGCGCTGTAACCTTTGCCTTCTTCACAAATCGTGCCTATGTGTTCAAAAGCACCGACAATACAAGAGCCGGATTCTGGCGTGAATTTTTAAGTTTCTACAGCGGCAGAGCTATGTCATTTCTCTTAGAGCTTGCCATCACTATGATATTTATCGGTTGGCTCCGCTTCAACGAATTTTGGGTTACACTAGCAACACAAATTCTCATTCTTATTATAAACTATATTGTAAGCAAGCTCTTCGTTTTCAGAAAAACCGAAAGCACGGAAGCTCAGACACAAAAGGAATAATCAAACCAAAGCAGTACATAATATAAGCAGAACAAGGGTCATTGCATGAATGCAGTGACCCTATTTTTGAGGTGATGCTTTTGAGTACCGTTTTTATACGCTCCGTTATACTTTATTTGGTTGTTATCTTCGCTGTGCGCCTTATGGGCAAAAGGCAATTAGGTGAGCTTCAGCCATCTGAACTGGTTATAACCATCCTTATCTCCAATATAGCCACCCTGCCCCTGGAAAATCCATCCGTTCCCATTATAACAGGCATTCTGCCAATACTTGCTCTTGTATGCTTTGAAATTATTGTATCGCAGCTTTGTCTTGAATCAAAAAAGCTAAGAAAGCTTATTTCAGGCAGTCCTAAAATAATCATACGCGGCGGTAAAATTGCTCAGCAGACCATGCGTGAGCTTCGTCTCACTATTGACGATTTGCTTATGGCTCTCAGAAATCAGCAGATTTTCAATCCTGATGAGGTGGAATTTGCCATTGTTGAAACTACAGGCAGCATTTCCATTTACCCCAAATCCGCCTATCGTGAGCTTACTCAGCAAGACGCAGGATTACAAGCCCCCGACTCAGACCCTCCATCAGTGGTTATTTCCGACGGTATAATCATTGAAAAAGCCCTCACTGCTATAGGCAGAGACAAGCAGTGGCTCCAGAAGCAGCTTGTGGGCACAGGGCTTACAACGGACAAAGTTTTCCTTGCAATGACTGATGGCGAAAGTCTCTCGCCTCTCATAGCAAAGGAGGTGCAGTCATGATCCGTGTAAGAATCGCTCTGGGCATACTGGCGGGACTTATTCTGCTCAGTACAACCTCTGCATTTATTGTTAATCACAACTGCGACAAGGTGAACTCTGTTCTTCACATGGCAGGTATCGCTCATTCCATGAATGATAATGAACGTGCTGCTGAGCTTTGCGCTGAAGCTTACGAAAGTTTTCAGGACAGTCAGTCCTTGCTTGCGTTCTGTGTATCCTACGAAAAACTAAGTGAGGCAGACAGGGCTTTATGTCGTCTGGCACCACTACTCCGTGATGACTGTGATGAGTTTTCCGCAGAACTTGTTTCAGCCGAAAAGCTTCTCATACACATGGCTGACAGCGAGCTTCCCCATCTGAGCTGATTTATCACAAAAAAGCCTCGGCGTATTGCCGAGGCTTTCGTTTATCGCTTATTGAATTTACCACCCTTAAAGAGTATCAGCGCAACCACTGCTGTTGCCACAACGGATAATATCATAGGGAAAAGTGTAAACTCTGAAAAGGGCAAGTCAGCGGTATTCATGCCGTAAAAGCTGTATATCATAGTAGGGATAGCCAGCACAATCGTTACGGTAGTTAGTCTCCACATAACAAAGTTCAAGTTATTGGAAATAACCGAACCGCAGGCATCGACCATACCCGCAAGGATTCCAGAGTAGATATTAGCCATTTCTTGGGCCTGTTTAAGCTCAATGAGAACATCTTCCAGAAGCTCCTGATCCTCATCGTATAGCTTGATAACCCTGCCACGGAGTATTTTGTTGGCGGTAAGGTCATTTGATTTGAGAGATGTTGTAAAGTAGACCAGGGATTTTTCAAGTTCCATCATCTGGATAAGCTGTTGGTTCTTTACTGCACCGTGGAGCTGTCGCTCCAGAACATCCGATGCCTTGTCTATTTGTTTCAGATAGAAAAGATATGTTGACGTAATGTGCATCATAAGCTTCAACACAAACTGTGTGCGGAAGCCCGTCTGGAGATTTCTCAGTCTGCCTGCCGATATATCGTCAATAAGACGGCTTTCTCTCAATGAAATTGTGAAAACATACTGCTCGGTAATAATAATACCCAGAGGCATTGTATAAAATCTCAGTGTTTCATTTTTGGTTACCTCGGAAACAGCGGTATCCACGATAATAAGCGTTTGATCCTCTTCCCGTTCAACACGGGAGGATTCCTCTTCGTCAAGCGAGGATTTAAGAAAGCCACTGTCAAGACCGTAATCGTCTATGAGCATTTTCATCTCCTTGGCTGTAGGATCCACAACGGAAACCCAGCAACCAGGTTCCATACGGTCAAGTTCTTTCAGTCTGCCATCCTCTGTCTTGTAATATTCTATCACGGTTCTGTCCTTTCCGCAAAGACAGCAACCGTCAGGGGCACATATGCCAGCTGCCTTTGCTATTGTAGTCGTGCCGCATTTTGGCGCAGCATTCCTGCGTTATTATTGTTATTCGCAGGATACGGGTCAGCGTTCATATTGTACCTCCATTATTTCTATTTGCGTTAGTCCGTTCTTATTATTATATCAAAAATTTTTTTCTCTGGCAATAGGAAATTGAAAATTTTTTAGGTGGATACTTTGTGTGTGATAAACAAGACAGGCTCATACAGCTATATGCCTTAACCTGTCTACGTCCAACAATTCCCACATTGTCAATCGTCAATTGCTCTTTATCTCGTCCCTGAGTCTTTCTTTAAGTCCTTCAAAGATGATATTCTTCGCCCATACTGCCTGTTCTTTTGTGGCAGGCTCTACACCCTCCAGAGGATAGTCAATTCCAAGCTGCTCGTACTTAACTATACCCATTGTATGATAAGGAAGTACATCCAGTGCTTTGAGATTGGTCAGTCCACCGATGAAATAGCCCAGGTCGTGAAGATATTTTTCGTTCAGTGTAATTCCGGGTACTACTACATGACGAATCCATACATCCTTTTTTATATCACGCAGATACTCCGCAAACTCCAAAATGTGAACATTTGACTGAGCTGTGAGCTTCTTATGCTCCTCGTTATCAATATGCTTTATGTCAAGCATTACCAAATCGGTGTATTTCATAAGTTCATCAAACTCTGCCCGCCGGCTTTCACAGTAGGTTATACCTGAGGAATCGAGACAAGTGTGGATTCCCTTATTTTTAGCCTCTCTAAAAAGCTCGGTTACAAACTCCATCTGCATAAGGGGTTCGCCGCCTGTTACAGTAATACCACCGCTTTTCAGAAACTCCTTCAGACCGTCATACTCTTCCAAAAGTGACTCTACCGTTCTCTGTTCACCTGTACAAGGCTTCCAAGTATCGGGATTGTGACAGTACTGGCAACGCATAGGACAGCCCTGCAAAAAAATTACAAAGCGTATACCCGGACCGTCAACTGTGCCAAAGCTTTCTGTTGAATGAATATATCCTAACATTTTTACCTCCTAAAATCAAATGCGGACGTACTTTTTAGCACGCCCGCACTGTTAACATTCTTTAGTGAGTTTTACTGCACCGAATTAGAGAGCAGCGTGGAATGTTCGGGAGATAACATCAGCCTGCTGTTACTTGGTAAGCTTGATGAAGTTTACAGCATATCCGCTTACACGGATTGTCAGCTGAGGATACTTTTCAGGGTGCTGCTGTGCATCCAGAAGCATATCTCTGTTCAGAACGTTTACATTCAGGTGGTGGCCGCCCTTTTCAGCATAGCCATCAAGAAGCTCTACCAGATTATCAATCTGCTTTTCATTTGCCATAATAATTTCCTCCTCAAAAAAATTATATTAATATTCTTCCATAAGTTCTGTAGGCACACAGCAAGCCATGTTGCCCTTTGAACAATCCATACTACGATAGGTATCTACCTTTAGTCCGCAGCCTTGCAACTCCTCGGGAGTTACAGTTACGTGTCCTGTACCGTCTGCCATAAGGCGTTCAATCATGTCCACGATGTCGTCTTCCTGCTGTCTTGTCTCGGGTTCAAAAGCCATTTGCGTCACCTCTTTTCAAAATGAAAGATTAGTCTTTCATTGCCTCTCTGATGGAATCAATATCGATATCGCCGGCGAATACGCCTGCATCCTTACCGAGGGCATCGGGGATAACTGTGAATGTATTGGAAATACCGTCCTGTGCGTTCTTGAAGGGCAGCTTAGCTACAGAAGCCATAGAAGCTGCTGCACCATGAGTATCTCTACCGTGCATGGGGTTTGCGCCGGGAGCCAGAGGCTCACCCATCTTTCTGCCGTCAGGTGTGTTACCTGTCTTCTTACCGTATACAACGTTAGAAGTGATAGTCAGAATAGAAGTTGTAGGAACACCGTTTCTGTAGCAGTGGTTGCTTCTTACCATATCCATGAATCTGTTCAGGATGTCAACTGCGATTTCGTCAACACGGTCATCATTGTTGCCGTACTTGGGGAATTCACCCTCAACCTCAAAGTCAACTACTACGCCGAACTCGTCACGAATACACTTAACCTTAGCGTACTTCATAGCGGACAGAGAGTCAGCTACTACAGACAGACCTGCGATACCTGTTGCAAAGTAACGCTTTACATCTCTGTCGTGGAGAGCCATCTGGAGTGACTCATAGCAGTACTTGTCGTGCATGTAGTGAATGCAGTTCAGAGTATCTACATAGAGCTTAGCCAGCCATTCCATCATGTCAACGTACTTATCCATTACGTCGTTGTAATCCAGGTAATCGCCTTCAACAGGTCTGTACTTAGGACCAACCTGATTATGCTTACCGCTCTTAGCGTCAATTCTTTCATCAACACCGCCGTTGATAGCGTACAGCAGGCACTTTGCAAGGTTTGCACGTGCGCCGAAGAACTGCATTTCCTTACCAACTCTCATAGAAGATACACAGCAAGCGATAGCGTAGTCATCGCCGTGAGTAACTCTCATCAAATCATCGTTCTCATACTGGAAAGAAGATGTATTGATGGAGAGCTTAGCACAGTATCTCTTGAAAGCCTCAGGCAGTCTCTTGGACCAGAGAACTGTCAGGTTAGGCTCAGGTGCTGTGCCCAGATTTTCCAGAGTGTGCAGGTAACGGAAGCTGTTCTTTGTAACCAGAGTTCTACCGTCGATACCCATACCACCCAGAGACTCAGTAACCCACTGAGGGTCACCTGAGAAGAGAGCATTGTACTCAGGAGTTCTTGCAAACTTAACCATACGCAGCTTCATGATGAAGTGGTCGATGTATTCCTGAGCCTGTTCTTCTGTAAGAACGCCGTTATCAAGATCTCTTTGAATGTATACGTCAAGGAATGTAGCTGTACGACCCAGGCTCATTGCAGCGCCGTTCTGATCCTTAACTGCACCCAGATATGCAAAGTATGTCCACTGAATAGCTTCATGTGCGTTTGAAGCGGGCTTGGAAATATCATAGCCATACTTTGAAGCCATATTTGCCAGAGCCTTCAGTGCTCTAATCTGCTCGGACAGCTCTTCACGGAGACGAATCTTTTCATCTGTCATTGTACCGTAAACGGAAGCCTTCTGAGCCATCTTATCAGCAATCAGCTTGTCAATACCATACAGAGCAACTCTTCTGTAGTCGCCGATAATTCTGCCTCTGCCGTAAGCATCGGGCAGACCTGTGATGATCGCATTATGACGTGCAGACAGCATTTCGGGAGTATATACATCAAATACACCTGCATTGTGTGTCTTGCGATACTTATTGAAAATCAGGCTAATTTCAGGATCTACTTCGTAACCGTATGACTTGCAAGCACCCTCTGCCATACGAATACCGCCGAAAGGCTGGAGTGAACGCTTCAGAGGCTTATCTGTCTGGAAACCAACAATTGTTTCAAGTTCCTTGTTGAGGTAGCCAGCTTCATGAGAATCAACTGTGGATACAATCTTTGTATCCATATCGATTACGCCGCCATTTTCTCTTTCCTGACGGAACAGATCCAGAACCTGCTCCCAGAGCTTTGTTGTAGCATCTGTAGGGCCTGCGAGGAAGCTTTCATCACCTTCATAAGGTGTATAGTTCTTCTGAATAAAGTCACGAACATCAATTGAAGATGTCCACGCACCGCTCTTAAATCCTTCCCATTCCTTGGGCATTACCTGTGCCATTTTTCATCTCTCCTTTTGAGTTTAAGCAAAAAAATTTTGTTTCGGGAACCGCACACGGCTTGTTTCTTCTGTCGTCCACTGTTCCTTTATCCATAATTATAATATCACATCTCACCATCTATGTCAATAGATTTTTTCCTAATCCATTTATTTTTTAAAGATTAACAGCCATTTCGCTTTACATCATTTGCTTCGCTTATTGATACTTAATATTATTAAGTATAGTGTTTTTTTATTGTCTGCGTACCATTATTATAGGCTGTCTGAATCGAATCTACTTTTTTCAAAACAATATTCAAGTCAGTCAATCGGCAAAAAAAGAGTCTGCTCAAAGCAGACTCTCTTTAAAAACTTAGGTTAAGCTTATGCAAGCTCAGCAAAGTACTTGATAGTTCTTACCATCTGAGATGTGTAAGAATTTTCGTTGTCGTACCAAGAAACAACCTGTACTTCGTACAGATCATCAGCAATCTTGGAAACCATTGTCTGAGTAGCATCGAACAGAGAACCGTACTTCATACCGATAACGTCAGAAGAAACGATCTGCTCTTC